>DATGPC010000238.1:0-11608 GCA_035305265.1 Thermomicrobiales bacterium
ACGATCGTAAACTCGCCGGAGAGATTGCTCTTCACGAACAGGTTCGTGTACAGCGGCTCGATCGACTGGGTCACGCCCTGGATGTTGGAGATCGTCGCGGTCGGCGCGATCGCCATCGTGTTGCTGTTGCGCATGCCATGCTCGCGAATGGACGCACGAACCGGCTCCCAGTCCATCGAGACGCCGCGATCGACGTCGATCGTCGCGCCGCGCTCCTGCGCCAGCAGATCCAGCGTGTCGATCGGGAGCAGCCCGCGATCCCACTTCGATCCGGGGAACGACGTGTACGCGCCCCGTTCGGCGGCAAGCCGGGACGACGCCATGATGGCGTGCCAGGAGACCAGCTCCATCGAGCGGTCGGCGAACTGCACGGCTTCGGGCGAGGCGTAGGAGACGCCCATATCCCAGAGGCAATCCTGGAAGCCCATCAAACCCAGCCCGACCGGGCGGTGCTTCTGGTTCGCGTTCCTCGCTTCGGGCACCGGGTAGAAGTTGATATCGATGACGTTGTCGAGCATCCTCATCGCGGTCCCGACCGTCTTGCCGAGCTTCTCCTCGTCCAGCTTGCCGTCGCGCATGTGCGTCGCGAGGTTGATCGAGGCGAGGTTGCAGACGGCGATCTCCTCCTCGCTCGTGTTCAGGAGGATCTCGGTGCAGAGGTTCGAGTTGTGGACGACACCGGCGTGATCCTGCGGGCTGCGGATATTGGACGGATCCTTGAAGGTGATCCACGGATGGCCGGTTTCGAAGAGGGCCGCGAGGATCTTGCGCCACAGCTCGACCGCCCCGATCTGCCGCGCCGAACGGATCTGCCCCTGCTCGGCCAACGCCTCGTAGTGCTCGTAGCGCTCGCGGAACGCGGAGCCGTAGATGTGGTGCAGATCCGGCACCTCGTCCGGGCTGAAGAGCGTCCACGACCCGTTTGCCTTCACCCGCTCCATGAACAGGTCCGGGATCCAGGCGGCGGTGTGCATGTCGTGGGTCCGGCGCCGATCGTCGCCGGAGTTCTTGCGCAGGTCGAGGAACTCCTGCACATCGGCGTGCCAAATCTCGAGATAGGCCGCGACAGCGCCCTTGCGCTTGCCGCCCTGGTTCACCGCGATCGCGGCGTCGTTGACGACCTTCAGGAAGGGCACGATGCCCTGGCTCTCGCCGTTCGTGCCCTTGATGCGGCTGCCGAGCGCGCGGACGTTTGTCCAGTCGTTGCCGAGTCCCCCGCTCCACTTCGAGAGCAGCGCGTTGTCGCGGACGCTCTTGAAGATATGCGCGAGGTCGTCCTCGACCGTCGTCAGGAAGCAGGAGGAGAGCTGTGGATGCCGGGTTCCGGCGTTGAAGAGCGTCGGGCTGGAAGAGCAGACGCGGAACGTCGAGAGCGCATCGTAGAATTCGATGGCGCGGTCGGTCCGGGCCTCCGGCGTCTCGGCCAGCGCCAGGCCCATGGCGACACGCATCCAGAACGCCTGCGGCAGCTCGATACGACGCCCGCCGACGTGGATCAGGTAGCGGTCAAACAGCGTCTGGAGGCCGAGATACCGGAACCGCAGGTCGCGCTCCGGGTCCAACGCGGCACCAAGCCGCTGAAGGTCGAACGACCGCAGCTCCGGATCGAGGATCTCCGCCTCGATCCCATGCTGGATGCCACGCACGAACGTGTCGGCATAGTGATCGGCAACATCGCGCACCAGAATGCGCTGGCCAATGACATGACTGTAGATCGTCCGCAGGAGCGCGCGTGACGTGAAGGCGTTGTAGGCAAGGCGCCGCTCGATCCGGGCGCGGCCGGCCAGGATGATGGCGCGGTCCAGCGCGTCGAGATCCATGCCGTCGCGGACGGAGGCAATGACCTCGCGCTCGATCTCGTCGTGGTCGATCTCGCCCTCAGCGGTGTCTCCGCTCGCATCGGCGAGCCAGCCGCGAATGACGGCGCGGTTGACCATCACCTGCGTCCCGTCGTCCGTGCGGAGGCGGATAGTCGCGCCCTGACGCGCCCGGGCACGGGCGTCCCGATAGAGGATGTAGCGACGCGCGACGGCATGCGCGCCGGCGACCATCAGTTGGCGCTCGACGACATCCTGGATGGCTTCGACCTCGACCGCGCCCTCGGCGTCGGCAATGTCCGGAAGCTGCGCGATAACAGCGTCCGCAACCGCCTCGATCTCCTGCGCCGCTACGGCGTCGAGCGCGTCCGGATACGGCACACCAAGCTCGGCACGCCACGCCATCTCGATCGCGTGCGCGATACGATCCCGCGTGAACTCCACCACGCGCCCGTCACGCTTCCTGACCTGTGAAACTCCGCTGATAACCGGGGTACTGACCATGTTGCTCTCCCGACTCGAATGTTCGGGAGAATCCTGAACCGTTGCCCGCTGCCGTACCCTAAACGATGGTTCGCGGAGGCATGGGCAGCGACAAGGATGGCAGGAAGACACGCAGGGGATGCGTGCATGGTCCGGCCATGACATGATCGTCTGACCCATCGATCTCACCCGCGAAGATCGTGGTCTGGGCTCATCACGCCATGAGACGCAATGAGATTCGGCAGGTCTCCGGGCTTGGGGCAGGCCGGTCATGGCTGACCGGTTGGCCTTCCGCTCGTCCCTTCCCGGATACCCATCACAGGCACCCAGTGGGTTCATACAAGCGGTCGTTCCCTATACCGTCGCGGGGCGGCTCCGGATTCTCACCGGATTCCCTCTTCTCGACGCAACCACCACATCTGGTGGTCGCGAACCGAAGTCACCACAGCATATCCAACATTGACCTTCAGGTCAATAGTGAACGTACAATCTGTGTAGAGAGGCTCACCTCACCTACTCTTCCACCAGATCCAGGGAGAGCATGGCGGCGGAGACGATCGAGTCCACATCGATTCCCAGCGCGCGATAGACGTCTTGTCGCGCGCCCGACTGCCCGAATTCATCGACCCCAAGCGAAATCACCGGCTGCCCCCATGCGCTCCCCAAAAACGAGAGGGAATGAGAGGCACCGTCCTGGACCGTCACGATCGGGGCCGATCGCTCCGAGCGCGGGATCATCGTCTCGAACTGTCCAAGATCCAGAGGCACATAAGCATTCTCCATCTGCGCTCGCCTGGATGCGCGAATCTGCGCATAGAGCCGCTCGGGGCTGGTGATCACGAGCACATTGGCGGCGATCTCTTCCTCGGCCAAACGCCTGGCCGCCTCGACGGCCTCCGGCACCATGATGCCTCCGACGGCAATGTGAACCACGTTCTCGACAGGGAGGCCGGGCGTCGATACCGTGCGATCGATCAGCCGGTACCCGCCAGCCAGCACCTGTCTCCGCAGCTCCTCTTCTCCCAGCCGAGCCAGCGGTTCGTCGAGCAGCCCCTGGTTGATCGGCTTCGTCGACAGGCGCAGGTAGGTCGATGTTCCATGTTCCCGGTCGGCGCACTGACGGACGGCCTCCATCAGCATCCAGTCCACCTCGCGGCCAAACGCCGGCTCAAAACTGTGCAGGTTCGGAAGCTCCATGCCGAGAGAGACCGTGACAGAGCTCTGGTGAGCCCCGCCTTCCGGACTCAGCGACGCCCCCGCCGGCGTCCCGACCACGATCATTTTCGAGTCGATATACAGGCCGTAGATCAACGCATCGAGCCCTCGACAGATGAACGGATCGTAGACGGTGCCGATCGGGATCAGGAACTGGCCGCTCATCTCTGCGGCCTGGCCAAACTGGCCGAGGGCCGAGAAGAGGTTCATTTCGGAGATACCGAACTCAACATGCTGACCCTGCGGCGAAGGCTGCCACTTCAGCATGCGCTGCTCGCCCAACTCATAGTCTTGCGACTCGTCTAGCGAATAGACGCCGAACTTGTTGATCCACCCACCGAGATGGGTGGACGTGGCAACATCCGGGGAGAGCGTCACTACCCGTTCTCCGATTCCGGCAACCTCGCCGAGCCGAAGCACCGAGCGCCCGAACGCCTCCTGCGTCGAGGTCGTTCGCGGATGGCTCGTCGGCAGATCACGCGGAAGATCCAGGTTGTTCTGGGCGGCGACCGGAGGTCCCTGCTCCAGTCGCCGGGCTGTCTCCGCGCACACCACGCCGGCCGCGGAGTCTTCGGGGAATCCACTCCAGACGTCATCCTCAGCAATGTCCAGGCGCGCGCGAAGCTCCTCCATCTGCGCTGTGGTAAGGAGCTGGGAATGGTTCAGCGGATCGCCCGCCATCGGCAATCCGTATCCCTTGATCGTGTACGCGAAGATCACCACCGGTCGATCAGGGATCTCATCCGCATGTCGCAGCACCTGGAGCAGCTTGGGCAAGTCATGCCCGCCGAGGTTGGAGACGACGTCGCGAAGCTGGTCATCCGGGATCGCCTTCAGGGCGTCCAGGATGGCGGCGTGCTGGGCGGAATTGGCGACGTCCGCCATCCGCTGCCGGATGACCGCCCCGTCATTGAGCCTGATGAGGACCTGATACTCCTCGTTCGGCATGGAATCGATCCGCTCCCGCACCGCATCGCCGCCCGGGGAGGCGAAGACGCGTTCAAGCAGCGTCCCGTACTTGGCCTCGATGACCTCCCAACCGGCGGCGGCGAACATGCCTTTGAGGCGCGACGCCTTGATGCCCGGAATGACCCGGTCGAGGCTCTGCCGGTTCAGGTCCACGATCCAGATGCAGTTTCCGAGGCGCCCGAGAGTGTCATCGAGAACCGCCTCCCAGATGTTTCCCTCGTCCAGCTCTGCGTCACCCAGCAGCGCGATGAATCGCTTGCTGGTGACCGATCCAAAGTGGTGCGTCGCATAGGACGCGGCCAGTGACGCGAAGAGCGGGGCGACCGCGCCCACACCCACGGATCCGGTCGAAAAGTCGACGGGGTCGGGGTCCTTGGTCTGCGACGGATAGGATTGCAGGCCGTTGATCTCACGCAACATCGTCAGGTACTTCCGGTCCAGGTTCCCGAGCAGGTACTGGATGGCATGAAAGACCGGGGACGCGTGCGGCTTGACCGATACGCGGTCCCCGGCGTCGAGGAACGCGAAATACAGCGCGGTCATGATCGACACGACGGATGCGGACGAAGCCTGATGGCCCCCAACCTTCGTTGGCTTGTCAGGGTTCGGGCGCACGTTGTTCGCGTGATGAACGATGTTGGCAGAGAGCCACAGGACCCGGTCCTCAATCTCCTTGAGCGTGGCGAGTTCCTCGGCGGACAATCCTGTATCGATCTGAACACTCACTGCTGACGGACGGTTCGCTGTTGCCATTGACTTCTCCTGCTCCTTGCACGGTCGACACAGAGGATCATTGTTCGTTTGGTCACGGTCACGGCGCCGGGATGTGCCGGGACATTGCTGCCTGCCCCGTAAGCCACGCCATTGTACGGCCAAATACGAACCTCTACTTGCGGTACAGAATATTGCACCTATACTGTGGTTGCCCTGTTCAGGGAGCGAGACCTTCCGGCCCACGTGCCGACAGGTCGCGTCGTGTCCCATCACGCCTTCTTCTCCTGATGCCGCAGGCGCCAGGCGGGAGAAGCAGACTCACGGAGTTGTGCATGGCTATTGCGACGATCCCGGGATATCCCCGGATTGGCAAACATCGGGAGCTCAAGCGAGCCCTCGAACGCTACTGGTCCGGAAAGGCCGAGGCCACGGACCTTCTCTCAACGGCGAGCGCCATCCGGCGTGAGAACCGCGAGGACCAGCTCGCCGCAAGGCTGGACCTGCTTCCGGTCAACGACTTCTCGCTCTACGACCAGATGCTGGACACCATCGCGCTCGTCGGCGCGGTGCCGGAGCGCTTCGGCTGGACCGGTGAGCGCGTCGACCTCGACACCTACTTCGCCATGGCCCGAGGCCGGGAGTCAGCTCCCGCGATGGAGATGACGAAGTGGTTCGACACGAACTATCACTACATCGTGCCGGAGTTGGGGCCTGACACGACGTTCCGGCTCGCCAGCGACAAGCCATTCGAGGCGCTTGCCGAGGCGAAGGATGCCGGTGTCGCCTCGAAAGTGGTGCTGGTCGGGCCGATTACGTTCCTCCTGCTGGGCAAGTCGCAGGATGAGTCCTTCGATTGGCTCTCCCTCCTCGATCCGCTCCTCGACGTCTATGAGGAGATCGTTCAACGATTGAATGCCGACGGCGCGGAATGGATCCAGCTCGACGAGCCGATCCTGGTGACGGACGTTGAGGATTCCGTCCTGGCGGCTCTGCGAACGGCATACGAGCGACTCGGCGCCGCGCGGGGTCAGACGAAGATCGCGGTCCAAACCTACTTCGATCAGGTCGGCGACGCCTACGAGATGCTGGTGAACCTGCCGGTGGATGGCATCGGGCTCGACCTCGTCCGGGGCGGGAGGAACCTGGAGCTCGTCCGGAAGCATGGGTTCCCGAAGGACAAGGCGCTTATCGCCGGCGTCATCGACGGTCGCAACATCTGGGCGGCGGACCTCCGGGCCGCGCTCGAGACGCTCCGGTCGCTGACCGGCGTCCTCGACGCCGACCGCATCCAGGTCAGCACCTCCTGCTCGCTGTTGCATGTCCCGTACGATGTCACGGCCGAGACGGATCTTGACCCCGAGGTGCGCAGCTGGCTCGCGTTCGCCCTGCAAAAGCTGGATGAGGTTCGCATCCTCGCGACCGGCCTGACGCAAGGCGAGGATGCGGTGCGAGACGCGCTCGATGCGCGCACGTCCCTGCTCCAGAACGCGGCGACCTCGGCTCGCCGGCGCAATCCGCAGGTTCAGCACCGCCTCGATTCGCTCCCGGCGGATGCCTCGCAGCGCGGATTACCGTTTGCCGAGCGGAGAGCCCTCCAGCGCGAGCGGTTGGAACTGCCGACGCTCCCGACCACCACGATTGGATCCTTCCCGCAATCGCCCGATATCCGCAAGACCCGGCGTGCCTTCGACAAGGGCGAGATTTCGCGCGAGGAATATGAAGCCTTCCTCGAGCAGCAGATCAGCGAGGTAATTCGACATCAGGAAGAACTGGGGATCGACGTCCTGGTCCACGGCGAGCCAGAGCGCAACGACATGGTCCAGTACTTCGGCGAGCAGCTCGACGGTCTGGCCTTTACCCGGAACGGTTGGGTGCAAAGCTACGGTTCCCGCTACGTCCGCCCTCCGGTCATTTATGGCGACGTCTCGCGACCGGAGCCGATGACGGTGCGCTGGGCCACCTACGCCCAGTCGCTGAGCGACAAGCCGGTCAAGGGGATGCTCACCGGGCCGGTGACAATCCTCAACTGGTCCTTCGTGCGGAACGACCAGCCGCGCTCGGTCACCTGCAAGCAGATCGCCCTGGCAATGCGTGATGAAGTCGCCGACCTCGACGCGGCGGGCATCGCGATGATCCAGATCGACGAGGCCGCCCTGCGCGAGGGCCTGCCGCTCCGCCGCGAGGACTGGCAAAAGTACCTGGATTGGGCGATCGAGAGCTTCCGCATCACGGCGGCGGGAGCCCGACCGGAGACGCAGGTGCACACGCATATGTGCTACTCGGAGTTCGGCGACATCTTTGGGGCGATCAGCGACATGGACGCCGACGTGATCTCCATCGAGAACGCGCGCTCCGGGCTGGAGCTCCTGACGGCATTCCGGGACCGTGGCTACGACAAGGGCGTCGGGCCGGGCGTCTACGACATCCATAGCCCGCGTGTCCCATCGGCCGAAGAGATCGCCGGGAACCTCCGGGCGACGATCTCGGTGCTCGACATCGACCAGGTGTGGGTCAACCCGGACTGCGGCCTGAAGACCCGCAAGGCGCCGGAAGCCACCGCTGCCCTGCGAAACATGGTCGAGGCGACAAGGATCGTTCGAGACACGGTCTCGTCCCACATCCCCTCATAGGGAGCGCGACCGGCGTTCGGTGGACAGGCACCACCGACGGATGCAAAGGTCCCTCGCGTCCATCGAGGGACCTTTGCCCTGTCATGTCCCCAGCCCGGACAGGGTTGAGAGAAACAGCTCTCTGTGCAAGAGACCCCATTGCCAGGACCACCCGTCCGCGTGACCGGTTCGATTGTGGCCTGCATGTTGACGCAGTTGGCGGGAGCCATCCCGAGCCTTTGGTCCGTTCAATGCGACAGGCACCGCAGGACAACCCGCGCCTGAGCGGATCGACGACAACCGTCTGGGGAAACGAGGAGACATGATCGAAGCAACATTCGAAGGACTCTTGTGGCTGGCGCTCGCGGCAGCGCTGGCACCCATCATCGTGGATATCATCCCGAAGGTGCCGGTGCCTGTCGTCGTCGTCGAGATCGCGCTCGGCATCCTGTTCGGGCCATACCTGCTGGATGTCATCGAACACAGCACGGGACTGGAGATCGCCAAGGAATTCGGCGTCATCTTCCTCTTCTTCCTCGCCGGCTTCGAGGTCGACTTCGAAGGTATCAAGGGAGAGCCCCTGAAGAACGCCCTGACCGGTTGGGTCGGCTCGATCATCATCGCGCTGGCGATCGCCTTCACGCTCCAGCAGCTTGACCTGATCTCGAGCTTCCACCTCTTCGCCATCGCCATCGCCACCACGGCGCTCGGCCCACTCATGCCCATCCTGCAGGACAGCGGCCAGATCCACACCAAATTCGGCAGCAACGCGCTCTCGATCGGCGCTGTTGGCGAGTTCCTGCCCGTGCTTGCGGTCGCCTTCCTGTTCAACGACACGCGGGAGAGCCAGATCACGGCGCTCGTGCTCATCGCCTTCTTCGCCATCGTCGGCGTGCTGCTCTATGGCTTCCGCCGCGGCGTCGGCCAGAAAGAGGACAGCCAGACGCGCCGCATCATCGTCGACACCCTGAACTCCAGCGCGCAGTTCGCCGTGCGCCTCTCCATCCTGATCCTCGTCGTCCTCGTCTATCTCACCGCGAGGTTCGATCTCGACGTCCTGCTCGGGGCATTCGCGGGCGGATTCATCATCGGCCAGCTCGGCGACGTCGCCAGCACCAGCGAATCCCGCAAGGTGATGGAGTGGCTGAAGGTCAAGCTGGAGTCGATCGGCTTCGGCGTCTTCATCCCGGCCTTCTTCGTCATGACCGGCGCCGATCTCCAGCTCGATACCCTCTTCAGCAGCAACCGGGCGCTCGTCATCATGGTGCTGACGATCGCCGCCTTCCTGCTGATCCGCGGCCTGCCGGTCCTCGGGCTCTACCGCTCATTGGACGGCGGCATGCGTTTCCGGCTCGCCCTGATCGCGTCGACCCAGCTGCCATTGGTCGCGACGCTGATGAACCGGCTGGTCGAATCCGGCGATGTCCCGGAAGACATCGCCACGGCGGTCATCGCCGGCTCCGTGCTGACCGTCGCGCTGTTCCCGATCATCGCCTTCATCGGGGTAGAAGATGAGGAAGAGCCGCTCATCTGGGGCGCGATCCGGCGACGGGTCAAACCGGCCGTCGAAGCCCTGCCGGCGATCGAGGCGCGGGAAGAGAACGACGAATAGCGTGTGCGGAGGCATGTTCAGGGCGACACCCGGGCATGCCTCCCGCGTTAACGAGCCGGTAACACCGGCCAGGACGCGAATCCGTCATAACGCTGGTATCATTGCTGGAGCACGAATGCTACCTGTGGCAATGACGCCGTGATCCCCATGTCCCTATAGCGGAGTAACTACGCTCATGACAGTACCCGGTGAGAAGCCGATCGTCTGTCGCGGTATTCGTGGTGCAACCACCGCGGCTGCCAACACGGCCGAAGACATCCTCGAGGCGACCCAGGAGCTGGTCGAGGTCCTGATCGGGCTGAACGACCTGAACACCGAGGACATCGCCAGCGCCATCTTTACCACCACCCCGGATCTCACCGCGATCTTTCCGGCCACGGCAGCCCGCTCGTTTGGGTGGACCGAGGTCCCGATGGTCTGCTCGCACGAGATGGCCGTCCCCGGCGCCCTCGAGAAGGCCGTCCGCGTCCTCGTCCACGTCAACACGACGAAGAGCGCCTCGGAGATCCGCCACGCCTACCTCAAGGGCGCGAAGCAGCTCCGGCCCGAATGGGGCATCTCCGACGAGGAGGTCGCCCGCATCACCGGCGAGGCCACCACATCGGACGAAGATGAAGTCGCCAACGTCCCGGTTACCAGTTCTGTCGTATAGGGAAGGTCGTGCGGCCATTGCGAGCTGACATCGCTGGACGAACGCGCCGCGCTGGCCGACCGAGTACACACATATCACTGCCACAAGGAGCCACTCGAAAATGATCATCGTCATGAAGCCGGATGCCGAGCGCGAAAAGCTCGATGGCGTCGTAGCGCGCGTACGCGAGCTGGGTCTCAGCCCGCACCTGATCGATGGCGAGGAGCGCACCATCGTTGGTGTCGTCGGCCTGCCGCTGCCGCCGACGCTCGACGAGATGTTCGAGCTGCTGCCGGGCGTCGACCAGGTCGTCCGCATCTCCAAGAAGTTCAAGCTCGCCGGCTGGGATTTCCATCCGCAGAAGACGGTCATCGACCTCGACGGCGTGAAGATCGGTGGCGACGAGATCACCATCATGGCCGGTCCGTGCTCGGTCGAGAACGAGAAGATGCTGCTCGAGACGGCGATCGCGGCGAAGAACGCCGGCGCGACCGTGCTGCGCGGCGGTGCCTTCAAGCCTCGCACCTCGCCCTATGAGTTCCGCGGCCTCGGCGAGAAGGGCCTGCAGATCCTCGCCAAGGCGCGCGAGGAGACCGGCCTCAAGGTCATCACCGAGGTCATGACCCCGGCCGATGTCGACCTCGTCGGCGAGTACACCGATATCTTCCAGATCGGTGCCCGCAACTCCCAGAACTACCTGCTCCTGGAAGAAGTCGGCAAGGCGAAGAAGCCGGTCATGCTCAAGCGTGGCCTCTCGATGCTGATCGAGGAATGGCTCCTCGCCGCCGAATACGTGATGGCACAGGGCAACCCGGACGTCATCCTCTGCGAGCGCGGCATCCGGACCTACGAGACTGCCACCCGCAACACGATGGATGTCAGCGCGGTCCCGGTGCTGCAGAGCATGTCGCACCTGCCGGTCTTCATCGACCCGAGCCACGCCGCCGGCAAGCGCACCTTCGTCGAGAAGCTCGGCCTCGCCGGCATCGCGGCGGGCGCCGACGGCCTGATCGTCGAGATCCACCCGGATCCGGACCAGGCGATGTCCGACGGCGCGCAGTCGCTGAACTTCGAGCAGTTCGCGGCCATGACGCCGAAGGTAAAGCGCGTCGCCGAGGCAGTAGACCGCTCCTTCACGCTGCCAGAAGCTGCCCCGGCCGAGTCGAAGCCACGCGAGGCTGCCGCCGTCTAGCGCGATGTGCAAGTTGGTTGGTGCCGTCCAGTCGCCCCTCGCAGCTGCGGCCGATGGGCGACTCCGGAGCCATCCACAAGGGCCGGCTGGACGCGGCGCTCGCAACCTTCGTGAGAATCGCACGAGCCCAACGCCGAGACGGGAACAAGAGCAACGGGCCATCCAGATGTGGGATGGCCCGTTTCGCGTACTGGAGCCGGAAAGGCGGGAAGCGGGATGAACACTGACCTCTTGCGACGGCTTACCGCCGCCCCGGGCATCGCCGGGTTCGAGGACAAGGTTCGCGACGTCGTGAGGCAGGCGATCGAGCCGCTGGTCGACGAGATGCGCGAGGACCGCCTCGGCAACCTCATCGCGACGAAGCGC
>DATGPC010000239.1:0-11824 GCA_035305265.1 Thermomicrobiales bacterium
CAAGAACGAGCGGCGCCCGCCTCCCCGGACCTGAGCCTGGTCCGTCACACCAGGACCCGGTCGGACAGCATGAGACGCAGGACGCGGACCCTTTCCCCCGAAGGGTTCGCGTCCTGCTTTAATAGGAGACTGACGACAGGACACCTTCGCCCCGGGAGGCATCGATGCAGCTCTTGCTGATCCGGCATGGACAATCTCAAGCGAATATCGACCACATCATCCAGGACGACCACGATCCCCTGACCGATCTTGGCCGCCAGCAGGCCGATTCGCTCGGACGGCACCTCGCCGCATCGCGCGAGATCACGCACCTCTACAGCAGCCCCCTCGCTCGCGCCCGCGAGACCGCCGAGATCATCGGTCGCCACATTGGCCTCGACCCCGTGTTCGAGCCGGGCCTTGCCGAGATCAACGCCGGCACCGCCGCCGGGATGACCTGGGACGCCTGGACCGAGGCGTACCCCGAGATTGCCGCGAGGCTCCGCAGCGCCGAGCGCTCCCTGGACGATCGCTGGGAGGGTGGCGAGAGCGGGCACGAGTTCGTCGCCCGCGTCTATGCCGCCTACGACCACATCGTCGGCCAGCACCTCGGCACGGACGATGTCGTCGCCGCGGTCTCCCATGGCGGCGCCCTCGCCTGGATCGCCAGCCGTCTCCATGGCGACCCGGATGACGTGTGGCCATACGAGCGCGCCGTCTTCGGGAATGCCTCGGTGAGCGAGATCCTGATCGACGAGGACGGCTCCCACACCATCGGCGCCTGGAACCAGACCGACCACCTGACCGTCGAGCTGCGGTAGCCCGATCTGGAACGCCCTTTTTCGTAGACGGCATCCGGCGCCGTCGAGCCGCCCACACCGGGCGGCTCGTTCACGTCTTGTAACCTGCGGAGGATTCCGGCGGAACGAGGTGGTCCCCGGCATGCGCCATGCGCTTGCTGCGCTACCATTGGTAGAGAGACACACCATGCATCAGCCCAAGGATCGAAAGCCGCCGTCATGCAACTCCGCGTTCTCGCCGTATCGGATGAAGTCGACCAGCGTATCTACAGCTCAACCATTCGCGACCGGATGGGTGATATCGACATGGTCATCTCCTGCGGCGACTTGCCCGCGAGCTACCTCGAGTTCCTGACGGACGCCCTGCATCGCGAGGTGTATTATGTCCTCGGCAATCATGCCGAGGAGCTCACCCGCGTCGGCGAACGGGGCATCCCCCGTCATCCGGAAGGGTGTACCGACGTCGGCTTCAAGGTCGTTCGCGATCCGATCACAGGCATCATCATCGCCGGGTTGCCCGGATCGCCTCGCTACTCCGATCGCGACCCGGTGCAGTTCACCGAATTCCAGATGAAATGGCACATGCTCCGCATGGCCCCGAAGCTGCTCTGGAACCGCATCCGGCACGGCCGGGCGCTCGATATACTCGTGACCCATTCGCCACCCCGGGATGTTGGCGACCGGGAGGACGAGGCCCACCGTGGGTTTCAGGCCATGCACGGGTTCATCAAGTGCTGGAAGCCGCGCTGGCATCTGCACGGCCATATCCATCTCTGGGACCGGACGATCGACCCCGAGAACAAGCTCCACGACACCACGATCATCAACGTCTACCCGTACCAGCGGCTCGATCTCGACTTCCCGGGTCTCCCGGAGCCCGAGCGGATCGAGCCCGCGCCGGATTCGATCCGCTCCGAGCTGGACATGACGGGCCTGGAGGCAAGTGACCAGACATGATTGACGACCAGGTGCGTGGCGATTTCGATCGTGCCCGCAACAAGGCCCTCTTCAACGAGCTGGTATCGGCGGTTGGGCGGCGTGAGAATCGCCTCATGCCCTTCCACGAGCTTCGCAACCGGCTGGTCCCCGAAGGCGAGAGCTATCGTGGACTTCAGGAGGTGCCGGTCTCGAAGATCGTCGGCAGCATGGACCGCTTCCAGGATTTCGACCGCGCCTTCCTGCCCCGCGGGAAGGGCACGAAGTCGCGCTGGCAAAACGTCGATCGCGCCTACTACCAGGATGTCCGGCTCCCGCCGATCCAGCTCTACAAGGTCGGCGATGTCTACTTCGTGAAGGACGGCAACCACCGCGTCTCCGTTGCCCGCGAGCGCGGCGTCGAGTTCATCGATGCGGAGGTCATCGAAGGGCATGTCCGCGTCCCGATCAGCCCGGACATGTCGACCGAGGAGCTGCTGATGCAGGCCGAGTACGCCGAGTTCCTCCGGCGTACCGACCTCGACAAGCTCCAGCCCGACCATGACATCCGCCCGACCCGGCTCGGTCGCTACGAAGAGATTTGGCAGCATATCGAGGGGCATCGCCAGTGGCTGTCATCGATCTGGCACCGCGAGGCGACCGTCCACGAGGCCGTCAACGACTGGTACGAGTACATCTACATGCCGATCATCCAGGTCGTCCGCGACCGCGAGGTGCTGAAGGAATTCCCGCGCCTGACCGAGGCCGATATCTACCTCTGGGTCATGCGCACCCGCTTCCGGCTCGAGCAGGAGCTCGGCGAGGATGTCGGCCCCGTCGCGTCCGCCGAGAACTATGCCGACATCATGAAGCAGCCGCTGACGCTCTGGGACAAGATCCGGGCCCTCATCGCGGGCTCCGATACCCGCCGCTCCCCGGACCCGGTCGAGGAAACCGAGCGCCGTCGCAACCGCTTCCGCCGCTGGCTCAAGCCCCGTGCACGCTAGCCGGAATCGTCTTGTCGTGGTGTCAATGTTGCGGTATCCATAAATTGTCAGGGGAGCGCCCGTCACCCCCGTAGGAGCAACATCATGAACGCCCGGCAAGCGGCATGAACGGCCGTCCCGACGGTGGTGAGCGCGCATCCTCCGAATGGTCGTTTTGTCAGATTGAGGAGGCCGTATGGACACCCGTATCGGTTCGCGCTTTCAATCCCGTCGATCGTTCATCAAGACTACCTCGCTCGGGGCAGCCGGCATGGCCGCCTGGGCCGCGCACCTGAGGCAGACATCCGCCATCGCGGCGCAGGCCTCGGGAGAGGTCCGGCTCACCGGTGGCGCGGCATCGCCCGAAGAAGAGGAGCTGCTGCGGCAGGCGCTGGAGACGTTCCAGCAGGAGTTCCCCGACATCACGGTGAACTACGAGCCGATCGCGGCCGATTACCTCGTCAAGCTCCAGACCGATATCGCCGCCGGCAATGCGGCCGACGTCTTCTATCTCCAGATCGAGTTCGCGCAGGACTTCATGTCTCGCGGCGTCGTGCTGCCGATCGACGACTACATGGCCGCCGACGGCGTCTCCGATAGCGACTACTACCCGGGCCTCATCAGCGCCTTCAAGTGGGAAGGCCAGACCTACGGTCTGCCGAAGGACTGGTCGCCGCTCGGCATGGTCTATGACACCGCCGCGCTGGAGGCCGCCGGCGCCTCGGTGCCGACCACCTGGGACGAGCTCCGGGAGGCGGGACAGGCGCTGCTCGACGCGAACGGTATGCCGGGCATCGTCATCGACCCGAACTTCGACCGCTTCGTCATGTTCCTCTACCAGGCGGGCGGTAACGTGACCAACGAGGACGTCACCGCGATCACGCTGGACGCGCCCGAGGTCACCGAGGCCCTGGAGTTCTTCTACGGCCTGTACCAGGACGGCATCACCGCAACCTCCGCCGATGTGGGCGCGCAGTGGCCGGGCGACGCGATCGCGCAGGGGCTCGCCGCGATCGTCTTCGAGGGCAACTGGATGTTCCCGTTCCTTGAGACCAACGCGCCGGACCTGGAGTATGGCGTTGCCGAGCCTCCCGCCGGGGCCCAGAAGGGCACGCCGGCATTCACCGTCGCGTACTCCATCTTCAACGGCACCCAGAACCCGGATGCGGCATGGGCGCTGGTGCGCTACATGACCGGCCCTGACGGCATGGCAACCTGGACGTCGCTCGGCCTCGCGATGCCGTCCCGCCCGGACCTTGCCGATCAGTGGCTGGAGAGCTTCCCCGAGCGCGAGCCGTATATCGCCGCCGGTGAATATGCGACCGGCGTGCAGTACGGGCCGGGTGGCCAGAACTTCTCCGCCGATGCGAACGCCATCCTGCAGTCGCTCTTCGCCGGCCAGATCGACACGGCCGAAGCGCAGGCCCAGCTGGTGCAGGCGGCTCATGATGACCTGACGCTCGTCGGTGAAAGCGCCTCGCCGGAGGCCTCGCCAGCATCGTGATCCGGACGCCCGTCACCCTGGCACCAGGGTGACGGGCGTTCCCCGGTGCGGCGTTTAGTCTTCACGGCCTGGTGCTAGTCAGGGGTCCTGAACCATGGCTGCAATTCCCCGTCGCGGGCGTTCTCGCGATCCCATGGCCCGGGAGGACGCGATTGCCGGCTGGCTCTTCGTCCTGCCGGCGCTTGTCCTCTTCGGAACGTTCATTTTCTGGCCGATCCTCCAGGTCTTCTGGCTCAGCGTCCACGAGTGGAGCGTCATCACGCCGGAGCGGCCGTTCGTCGGGCTGGACAACTTCCGCAATCTCTTCTCGGATGGCGACTTCCACATCGCGTTGCGGAACACGCTTTGGTTCTCGCTCGGCGTCGTACCGACCCAGACGGTGCTCGGGCTGGTCCTCGCGGTGCTTGCCAACCAGAAGATCAAGGGACGCGGGTTCTTCCGGACGGCCTTCTATTTCCCGTCCATCAGCTCGTCCGTCGTCATCTCGATTATCTTCCTGTGGCTCTACTCCCAGCGGGGCCTGATCAACTTCGTGCTGCAGCAGATGGGGTTCCCGACGCCGCGCCCGCCCTGGCTGGCGAACCCGAAAGGCGTCGTCGAGATGCTGTTGAACAGCGTCGGTATCGAGAACGTCTCGATGTGGCTGGCCGGTCCCAGCGTCGCCCTGCTCTCGATCATGTTGATGAATATCTGGACCACGATGGGCACGATGATGGTGGTCTTCCTTGCCGGGTTGCAGGACATCCCGTCCGACGTCTACGAAGCCGCCGCCATCGATGGAGCCAGCCGGCGCCGCCAGTTCCTCGACATCACCGTGCCCTTGCTGCGGCCGGTCGTGTTCTTCGTGGTCACGCTTGGCGTCATCGGCACCTTCCAGGTCTTCGACCAGATCTTCGTGATGACCGACGGCGGCCCCGCGAAGTCGACGATCACGCTGGGCTATCTCATCTATCAGGAAGGCTTTGGCGGATTCGCGATGGGGTACGCGGCGGCGATCGCGGTGGTCCTCTTCGCGATGATCATGACCATCTACCTGATCCAGCAACGCATCCTGGGGAGCAGGGACTGATGCCGACGATGATGCTGTCTACCGCTGTTGGTGAGGAAAGGGGGCGATATGGCCGCTGCTGATCCGGGTCAGGCGACCGCTCCGCTTGCGGCCGCGACGACCGCCACGGCCGCCGATGCGCCGCGCACCCCGATGCCCCGGGGCAGGTCACGGATGGATCCCGTGATCCTCGTCATTGCCTACGTGGTGCTCACCCTCGTGGCGTTGCTGATGTTCGTGCCGTTCGCCTACGCCGTCGCGACGTCGTTCAAGGCGCCACCCGAGGCGCTCAGCCTGTCGTTCCGCAACATGTTCTGGCCGGACGAGCCCACCATCCGCGCCTACGAGGTCGCGCGCGAGTCGAACGTGGTGCGTTGGTTCTTCAACAGCGTCCTCGTCGCCCTGATCTGGATCATCGGGCGGGTTATCACCTGCACGATGGCCGGGTACGCCTTCGCGCGGATCAAATTCCCGGGCCGGAACATCCTCTTCCTGATCGTGATCAGCACCCTGATGATTCCGTCCATCGTGACGATTATCCCGAAATTCATCATCCTGCAGAATCTGGGCTTGCTGAACAGCTATGGCGCGCTGACCGTGCCGTTCCTGACGGACGCGTTCGGCATCTTCCTGATGAAGCAGTTCTTCGAGTCGTTCCCGAACGAGATCGAGGAGGCGGCGCGGGTCGACGGCGCGAATCGGTGGCGCATCTTCTCGCAGGTCGTCGTGCCGAACGCGGTTCCGTCGATCACGGCGCTGACGATCTTCACCTTCCAGGGAAGCTGGAACGCCTTCCTCGAGCCGCTGATCTTCATCAGCGGCAGCCGCACCGACCTGTTCACGCTGCCGCTGGGTCTCGCGATGTTCCAGCAGACGTATTACACGGACCAGCCGACGCTGATGGCGATCTCCGTCATCACGACGGTGCCCGTCGCGATCTTCTTCGTCATCTTCCAGC
The DNA here is from genome assembly GCA_035305265.1 of Thermomicrobiales bacterium. GTDB lineage: Bacteria > Chloroflexota > Chloroflexia > Thermomicrobiales > UBA6265 > UBA6265. The sequence goes on from DATGPC010000239.1 coordinate 6,191, forward strand.
GCTACTTCATCCAGGGCCAGACATCGGCCGCCGTAAAGGGGTAGGCAGCAGGACGCAAAACGGCCCGCCACACATGCTGTGGCGGGCCGTTTTGGCGTACGTCGTGGATTAGGCGAGCTGCGGGTCCAGCCGCTCGCCGGCGCGAACCAGCATCCGGGCGATTGTGCGCCGGATGCCGCCGAGGCGCTCCTGGTGCGGCGTGTCGTGCCGGGTTTCCCGCTCGTCGCGATGCAGGTACGGCGCGACCAGCCGGTCGTGCCGGCTCGCCTGCTGCGTGATCTCCCAGCGGGTAAGCGGCCGGCCATTGCGCCGCGTGTCCTGCAGCATCAGGTCGGTGTGGGGGGTAACGAGGTGGGTCGGGATGAACATGGAAACAGGTCCTCACTTCTCGGTGCGACATCGTCGCCGCACCGCGATGACCGCGGCGATGCGGTCATGTCTTGCCGTGTCGCGCACGAATCCGGGGCCCGACGAGAGCGTCCCGAAGAGGCCAGGATGACGTATGCGCGTTGGTTTATCGCTATAGGGAAAGTATGCGGCCCGGGTGTGCGGCGTTCCTGCGCCGCCGCCGTGTGCCGGAGAAGTTTCCCACTCCGGTGGGTCGCAATGACCATAGTACGACCCGGTAAAGTCGAATGCAAGGGGTTCTCGAACACTGTTTGTGTATACAGGCACGAATGCCGGTTCAAGCGCTTTAGCCCGGCGAGACGTCCCGGATAGCGGGCTCCGGTATTGACGTAAGGTCATCGACCGGCATAATGGGGCGTACCCGGGTCCCGGCAAAAGCGCTTGCGTCCGCAAGCGTGACCGCGCGGTGGCGAGTGCCATCCGTGCGCCATGTCACCGGCTTCGCGCCCCGTTCGCGCCGGTGTCCTGAGACAGGAGGCCGGTCATGCGAGCATGGCGATGGTCACGGTTGACGACCCTTCTTGGCATCTTCCTGGTTCTTCTTCCGCTTTTCTCTCCAGCCGCAGCCATGCAACAGGCGGGGCCCAGCCTCGATCCTGCCAACATGGACCTCTCCGTCGATCCAGCGGAGGACTTCTACCGGTTCGCCAACGGCGGCTGGCTCGATAGGACCGAGATTCCTCCGGACGAGGCTGAATACGGTGTCTTCCACGAACTTCGGGACTTAACCAACGAACAGCTTCTGACGGTGCTCAACGATGCCGAGACAGGTGGGCAGCTTCGGGAGGGCAGTGATGAGTGGAAGGTGAGCGAGCTCTACCGGCAAGGTAACGACATGGACGCTCGCAATGAGGCCGGAATGGGCCCGATCCAGTCAATGTTGGACGAGATCGACGCGATCTCCACGATCGAGGCCCTGCACATCTACCACGAGACCGCCTACCAACAGTGGTTGACGGGCATCTTTGGCGTCTACGCGGATGTCGACTTCATGGACAGTACGGTCTATGTCCCGTACCTGACCGGGCCGGTTCTCGGGTTGCCGAGCTACGATTATTACCTCGAAGCGAACGAGGAGAACGACGCGATCCGGGATGCCTATCTCGACATGCTCACTGAGCTGCTCGTGCACGGTGGCTACACGGATGCCCAGGCACGTGACGCCGCCGAAGGCGTCTACGAGTTCGAGCGCCGCGTGGCGAAAGAGCTCCTTTCCCCTGAGGAAGCGCAGGACATCTCGTTGCTCTACAACCCAATGTCACTTGGTGACCTGGAGAGCGCCTACCCCCTGATGGACTGGCAGGGCTTCTTTGATGCGCTTGGCTTTGGCGACGCCAATACGATGATCGCGCTTGAGAAGCGTTATCTGGACGCCCTCGGGGACATTGTCGCCGAGACGCCTCTCGATACCCTCAAGGACTTCTATAAGGTCGAGGTGTTGCTGTCGTTCGCCAATTACCTCGATGAGGACATCGGCGCTACCGTGTTCGATTTTTACGGAGGCTTCCTCACTGGAGCTATGGAGCAGCGTCCGCTCGAAGAACGCACATTGGAACAGACGAACACCATGATGCCGGACGCCATCGGCAGGCTCTATGTGGATGCGTACTTCCCACCCGAGGCCAAGGAGGAGATCACCGCGCTGGTTGACGCAGAGATTGCGGCGTTCCGTATCCGACTGGAAAACAATCCCTGGATGTCGGATGAGACGCGTGCGGCCGCTATAGAAAAGCTGGATGCTATCTCTGTCAAGGTCGGCTATCCCGACCAGTGGCACAGTTATGAGGCCGTCGAGATAGGTGATTCGTACGTCGAATCCTTTCTTACCGCGGCGGTGGCAGAGTGGGAGCGAAATCTCGCGAAAGTCGGTGAGCCGGTGGATCGAGGCGAATGGATCATGTCACCGCAAACGGTCAACGCTTACTACAACCCGACGATGAACGAGATTGTATTTCCAGCAGCCATCCTTCAGCCGCCCTTCTTTGAGTACGGCGGGGACCCAGCGGCGAACTTTGGTGGAATCGGGATCGTGATTGGGCATGAACTCACGCACGGCTTCGACATTACTGGCTCGCAGTTCGATGGTCAGGGAACCCTGACAAGCTGGTGGACAGAGGCAGACTACGCAACGTTCGATACATTGAACCAGCGGGTCGCTGACCAATACAACGACATCGAGGTCCTTCCAGGCGTGACCGTGAATGGCCAGTTGACTGTTGGCGAGAATGTCGCGGATCTCGGCGGTAACCAGATCGCATATGATGCCCTGCTGATCTACCTACGGGATGATTGTGAGTCCAGTCGCCTCACCGATCTCTGTGGTGTCTGCGACGCCGGTCGTTGCCATGGAGTTTGAAAGCCTCACTCCCCAACAGCGTTTCTTCCTCGCCGCTTCGACCGTGTGGCGGTCCCAGACGCGCGACGAGGCACTTCGCAATCAGGTCATGGTCGACTCTCACTCACCGGCCAGCGTTCGAGGGGTCGTTCCACTGCAAAACAATGACGCGTTTTACGAGGCATTCGACATCCAGCCCGGTGACCCGATGTACCTGCCGCCAGAAGAGCGCATCGTGATCTGGTAGATCGGGGCATTGCCCTGGTGAAAGGAGGTGTCCGGCGCAAGGGACGGGATCGAGCCCTCTTCGTCATCGCACCATGAAGATCCCGACAGGAGTCCGTCTATGAGACGTTTGCCTTCAATCACCACTACCGCACTTGTCCTCGTCCTCCTGTTCCCGGCGATCGGCGCCAGCGCGCAGCAGGAGCCGGTCCCCGTGCCTGAGGCCACCGCCGAGACCGCCGCCGTGGGCGAGGCCGGACCCCGGTTCGAGACCGGGACCGGCCGGTACACGATGGAGGAATTCGTCTCCATCGTGATCCAGGACACCACGGTCATGTGGTCGCAGCTCTTCGATAGCTGGGGCCTCGCCTTCGTGCCGCCCGCCGTGGTCACGGTCGGGGAGGGCGCCTACGCGCGATCGAGCTGCGGCATCAGCGTCGGCGATCCGCAGGAGAAGGACAACCTCACGCCGATCCTCTATTGCCAGTATGGCGGCGAGCTGGGAACGCAACAGATCGGGTCCGCGAATGTGTTCGAGAACCGCTTCTCGTACAGCCCGGTGCTGCTCGTGTCGCTCCCCTGGCTGAAACGATGGGCGTCCAGTAGTGGAGCCCCGCCCGAGGCGGCCGCCGCGTACCGTCTGGTCCATGAGTACAACCATCATGTCCAGCGCCAGCTTCGCTACATCGACCACACCGGAGGCGGCGCTGGCGACCTGTCCGATGAGCAGGTCGAGCTCGGAGCCGAATGCCTGACTGGCGTCTGGGCCTATTCGGCGTACGACAAGGGCACGCTGGATCAGGCGGACGTCGAGACCATCCAGCGCGCCGCCTGGGACGACCCCTCCAGCCTCGCGGAGGAGTTCGGCCGCGAGAATAGGTATGGAACACAGGAGCAGCGCATCGCGTCATTCCTGTTGGGATACGATCGCGGCAATGCCGCTACCTGTTTCGATGGAATGTGATCCGGGACCTTGTCTAAACGATCACCGGGCCGGGCGACTCCCGGACGCCCGGCCGATGTTCGCACAGGAGGATCTGCCTCATGTCCACAGTGAGCGTGTCGGCTGAGCGGAGGATCTCTGCGCCTGCCGATCGCGTTTACCGCATCCTCGCGGACTATCGCGAGCACCATCCACGCATCCTGCCGCCGGCTTTCTCCGATTTCACTGTCGAGGAGGGCGGCGTCGGCGCTGGCACGGTCATCCGGTTCAAGGTAGCGGCCGGAGGGCGTACCCAAACGTTTCACCAGCGCGTCGAGGAGCCGGAGCCGGGCCGTGTCCTGCGTGAGCAGGATATCGATGGCACCCGCGTCACGACCTTCACCGTCACCCCGGATGGTGAAGGCTGCGTCCTCAACATCGAGACAACCTGGCCCGCCGTCGGGGTGCGGGGCGTCGTAGAGCGCCTGCTGGCCCCCCGCATGTTGCGACCGATCTACGAGGACGAGCTGGACCGCATCGCCGCATACGCGCGGGACAATCCGGGCATCTGACCCACGGGCCACGGGCATGGAGGAGTCGTCGTGAGAGGCTGGATCTCGCTGACCCTGGATCCCGATATCACCACCGGGATCGAGCGGCTCGATCGCGACATCTCCGCCGCACGGCGGGCTCCCCGGTTGTTTCACGACGAGCTCCGGCCCCATATCACCCTCGGCATCTTCGGCGACATCGACGTTCCGCCCGCCATGACGGCGCTGGATGAGTTCGCCGCGTGCTTTCCCGCATTGCCGCTCACCTTCGCCAGTCTCGGCATCTTCCTGCTCGATCCGCCGGTCCTCTTCGCCGCTCCGGTTGTGACGTCGAGGCTGCTTGAGCCCCATGCCTGGTTGCATCGGCGGCTGGACGGCATAGCGCTCCGGCCCGATCCGGCCTACCTCCCGGGGTACTGGGTGCCGCATTGCACCATCGCCGCGGAGCTTCCATTAGACGCATTGCCCGACGTCGTTACCCTTGCCAGCCAGCTTCCGATGCCGCTGACGGGGCAGGCGTCGGGCATCTGCCTTGCCGCCTGCCCGGGCGGACCGGTGCTCCACGCTGTACCTCTGCCTTCGGCCTCTCACGAGGAGCGGCCGCCTGGCGGCTGGTGAGCCCGACCCCGAGGAGCACCAGCAGCCCGCCGAGCACCTGGTTGACGGTCAATGGCTCGCCCAGCAGCACCATCGAGAGCGCGACCCCGACAATCGGCTTGAGATTGCCCAACACCGCACCGTGCCCCGCCTCCAGATGCGTCAGACCGTATCCGCACAGGATGAACGCGATCGCCGAGCACCCGGCCCCGAGGTAAAGCGCCAGCATCCCATCCTGCAGCGTCAGCGGCTTCGGTGATGTCCGCGTCATCTCCAACACCGCCACCGGCAAAAGGAACATCAGCCCGTAGCGCGTGCTCCCTGCGACCAGCGGGAGCGCGTCGGTTGCGGCGAATGCGCGGCGCCCCAGGACGGTATAGAGCGCGAAACTGCTCGCGCTCGCCAGTGGCAGCAGGCTGCTTGCGGCTCCGGAGATCACCAATCCGCCCGGGCTCGCCATCATCACGACCGCGACGCCTGCCATGGAGACCGCGAGGCCGGATGCGCGTGCGGTGCCGGGTCGCTCCCCGAGGAGCAGGATGGCCATGCCGACCGTCAGCACCGGCGTTGCGGCGCCGATGAGCGCGGTGGTCGTC
>DATGPC010000240.1:0-3688 GCA_035305265.1 Thermomicrobiales bacterium
CATCCAGCGCGAGCGGTTCGCCACACCCGAGGAATACGCCTCAGCCAAAGGCATCTACATCATCACGCCGGAAAATATGCAGGCGTTGCCTGAACACGCGATCGTGATGCACCCGCTGCCGCGCGTCGACGAAATTCATCCGGACGTAGACAGAGACCCGCGTGCGGCCTATTTCCGTCAGGCCCACAACGGTGTGTTCGTGCGGATGGCACTGCTCCACCAGCTTCTCGGCAGCGAGGTTGGCTCGAATTAGGAGCAATGTCACGTTGGCGAGATCGTATGGTCAGCCGTGCCGCTTTGCCCCGGAGTTCCCGGGACCTGTCTTGCGGCGCGGGATCGCCTCGGGACCCAGCCGATGGCGCGAACGCACGCGTGACCACCGCTTCCGCTCCACTCGCCTCCGGTTGAAGATCTCCGCGAATCCGAGCCCGCCGACAAACGCCGCCATCACCAACATCACATTTGTGACGCCGAAGATGTCCGCGGCAGCGGCGGCGAAAAAGATCGGGACAAATGCCGCGGAGTTCGAGATCGTGAAGAACGTGGCGTAAACCCGGGCACGGATCCCCTCGTGTGAACGCTCTTGCAACATCGTCTGGGACGGAACGAGGATGAAGGCGTTGCAGATCCCGAGCAACGCGATGAACGCCCCGACGAAGAGGATCACGGTCGAAACACGCGTCTCGCCCCGGGTGACGAGATCGAGCCATGGTCGGGTCATCGCGATCAGGAAGAGCATCACTCCGGCGATCAACATCGCGACGGAGATCAGCCAGTCCCGACCCACCCGTCGCGCGAGTCGCGGCACAAGCAGCACACCGGCCACGATTCCCAGGCCAGCCGGCGCGACGACAATTCCGATGTCTTCCTTCGGCAGGCCGATCACGCCGGTGACGAATTCCGGACCCAACGTCGCGATTGTCAGGAACGTCGTTGACGCCAGCGTGAGGTAACCGATCGCCCGCATCAACGCCGGGTCCTGCAGGATGTACACGAGGCCATCCTTCATGTCGGACCACAAGCGCTGCATCGGACGCAACTCGATCTCGTCCAGCGCCCTGACTGTCGCCGGTGTCTCCGGTAGCGTGAACACCATCGCAGCCGATACGCCATACGCCACGACCGCCCCAATAAACAGGGCGTCCACACCGAAGACCTGGATAACGAGAGGACCTGCGGCTGCAAACCCGATGAGCTGCGCAGCCGTCGAGGTCAGGTTGAACAAGGCGTTGGCGGACATCAGCTGTTCGCGCCGGGCGACGACGGGTATCGTCGCCCCCAGCACCGGGGCGAAGAACTGGCCGGCGATGCCGAACAGGAACGTCACGATGTAGTACGCCGCAAGGATCGTCTCGACGTGCCAACCCGGCCGGATCAGGAGGAACAGGAGCACAGCCGCTGCGCGAGCGACGTTCAGCACCGCCATCAACGTTCGCTTGTTGACGCGGTCAGCGACGACGCCAGCCACCGGCCCGAATAGAACGGCCGGCAACGAGAACGCCAGGATCACCAGGCTGATCGCGGTGTTGGCATTGGGAAGGTTGTGTACCTCGACGACATCGCGCACCCGAAGGAGCAGCGCGAAGTTCACCATGTTCTGGAGAACCTGGGTGACCGCCTGGATGCCCCAGAGGCGCACGAAGGCACCGTTTCGCAGCACCGCCCCCATGGAGTCCGCGCGGGCGACGGGTCGCTGCGTCTCTGTCACGGCGCTGTCGGGGTGTCGGATACCCCTGCCGCATCCGGCGGAGCTGAGGGACCCCGGGAGATGAATGCCTTCAGGCGACGCTCGAGCTCCCGGCGCGGCAAGAGGACTCGTCTGCCGCAGGTTTGGCAGACGAGTCCGATGTCCGCCCCGATGCGTACCACCTTCCACTCGTACGAGCCGCACGGGTGAGGCTTCCGCAGACGGACAACATCATCGATATAGAACGGAATCGGCTCCTTGAGAACCATGTCGCGTCCCGGTGAGTACTACATCAGACCCGGGATCTTGAGACCACCGGTGAGGGCGCCCATCTTCTCTTCGCTGAGCTTGGTTGCCTTTTCCATCGCGTCCTGGACAGCCGCGACAACGAGGTCCTCGAGCATCTCGACATCCTCAGGATCGACGGCCGATGGATCGATCTTGATCGACTTCATCTCACGCTGACCGCTGACCTCAACCTTGACGACGCCGCCACCGGACGTGCCCTCGACGACGGACTCCTCCAGCTCCTGCTGGATCTTCATCATCCGGTTCTGCATCTGCTGGATCATCTTCATATTCGGCTGCATAGTGGTTCTCCTGTAGAGCCGGTTACCCGGTCGGGATTGCCGGGCGCACCCCAGGACGCACGTCGCGCCCGATGTACCGTCGGCAAAACTGCGCAAAGTATAGCCGTTCAACCGGCTCGACCCGCCGTACTCCGACGACTCTCCCGGAATTCATGGACGCGCGCCAGCATGGCCCGGGCGTTGGCGAGCGACTCCGGCGTGGCCGGGATGCCGTCCAGCATCGCCGCCAGCTCTTCCTCCCGCGTCAGCGGATCGAGCTCTTCGACTTCGGAGACGACGCGCCCGTCATGGGTTTCCTTGGCTATCCGGAAGTGCTTGTCGGCGAACGCGGCAATCTGGGCGAGGTGGCTGATCACGATCACCTGGTGCCGATCCGTGAGCGACCAAAGCTTCTCTCCCACCATCTGCCCGGAGCGCCCTCCGACACCGACGTCGATCTCGTCAAACACGAGAGTCGGCGTCTCGTCGACCTCGCTCAGGATCGACTTCACCGCCAGCATGATCCGCGCCGTTTCACCTCCGGATGCGATCCGGCCCAGCGGCTTCAGCGCTTCCCCGGCATTCGGCGCAATCATGAATGCGACGTCGTCGATGCCTGTCTCATCGACATGAACGCGCCGCCCGTCCGGGAGCGGAAGCCCCTCTTCCTCGAGGTGCTGTGATACGGCGATCTCGACATCCGCGCTGCCCATCCGCAAATCGGCGATGCTCTCGACGATGCGCGCCGCGAGCTCCTTCGCGACCTCCTGCCGGCGCCCGGATAGCTCCCCGGCCTCCTTCGCGAGGCGACGCGAAAGCTCGTCGAGGCGAGCTTCCAACGCTCCGCGGTCGTACATATCACCCGAAAGCGCTTGCAACTCCCGGTCTGCGTCATCCCGGAACGCAAGGATCTCGTCGATCGTCGAGCCGTACTTTCTCTTCAAAGACTGGATCAACGCCAGCCGGTCATCGACCTCCATCAACCGCTCCGGATCGCCCTCGATCGTCTCAGCATAGTCTCGGAGATCGCGAACCAGGTCTTCGGCCAACACGACTAGCTCTGTCGCGCGCTCGGACAGCGACTGGGCGTTTGGATCGACAGCTGTCAGGTCCGTGACGGCGTGCTCCGCCTGTCGCAGCAACGAGGCGGCGCTCACCTCGATCGCGCCGGCATCATCTCCCGCGAGCGACGTCACCGCGAGCAGCGCGGACTGACGCAGGTGATCGGCGTTCTGCAGCACATCACGCTCGCGCATCAGGGCGTCATCCTCGCCCACTTGCAGCGCCGCCTCATCGATCTCGCCGACCTGGAAGCGAAGGAGGTCCATCCGTTGCTCCCGCTCCCGCGATCCACGGGATACTTCAGCCAGCGCCGAACGCACCTCCCGGTACTCGCGAACCAGATCCCGCACGACATCGCGCTGCGCCTCGA
>DATGPC010000241.1:0-2036 GCA_035305265.1 Thermomicrobiales bacterium
GTCCCGATCCCCCATGATGGTCTGCAGCACGATCACGCGCTTGCCTTGTGCCTCGATCTCCGGCGCGAGCGCGGCATCGACTTCGTCGATGATCATGACGTCGACGAGATCGCCGTAATACGCGGCGACGCCAGCCGCCGATACATCGAGGCCGCGCTGCTCCAGCATGCCGGCCGCCGGACCTTTCAGGGCCTTGCCGCCGACGATCGGGCTGATGCAGGCAACCGGGGACTTGGACGAGGCGATCGCGTCCCTGACCCCCGGCACGCCGAGGATCGGGGCAATGCTGACGATCGGGTTCGAGGGGCAGAACAGGATCAGGTCGGCATCGTGAACAGCGTCCAGCACGCCAGGCGCGGGCGACGCCGCCTCGATCCCATCGAATCGCACATCGAGCACGGCATCTTCGTGTCTCCGGCCAACGAAGTAATCCTGGAAACCGAGCCAGCCATCGTCAACGCGAATCTGGGTACGAACGGGATCGTCGGACATCGGAAGCAATGTCACCCCGATCCCCAAAGCAGCCGCCAGCCCCTTGGTGACCTCGGAAAGGGACTGCCCCTCCCGTAGCCGATGCGTCCGGAGAATGTGCGTGGAGAAATCCCGGTCGCCAACGAGGAACCACGGATCCTCGCCATACGCGGCGATCCCGTCCAGCGTCGCCCGCGTGTCCCCCGCAATTCCCCAGCCTGTCGCCGGATTCGCGATACCGGCGAGGGTGTACATCACCGTATCGACGTCGGGGCTGATATACAGGCCCCACAGCTCGAAATCATCGGCGGTGTTCACGACGGCAATCAGCCGCTCGTTCGGCACCGCACCTGCTAGCCCCTGGAGGAACTTTGCGCCGCCGACACCACCAGCCAGCGCCACGATCTTCTGGTTCGAATCTTTCAACGCATCCATCCCGTATAACGCGCAATCATGTTCCTCGGCCACCGCGTACCAGCGGTCCGTGGCGAGCACGGGAACGCTGGTATTATCACGGTACACCACTTTACTTCCCGGAGGATACCTTGGCATACGTTCAACCCGAATCTGCAATCTCTCCGCTGGTGCTCGCAATCGACGTCGGCTCCTCATCTGTGCGCGCGCTGCTCTACGATGCCCAATGCCATCAGGTACAAGGGACGGAGCACCAACTGACCTACCGGCTCGAAACGACGCCCGACGGCGGCTCGACAGCCGATCCCGATACGCTGGCTGGTCTCGTCACGCGCTGCATCGACCAGTCGCTCGCCCACGCCGGAGATCGTGGAAGTGACATCGCGGCGGTGGCGACGACGACCTTTTGGCACGGGATGTTGGGGCTGGACGGGGACATGACGCCCAACACGCCAGTCTTCATGTGGGCCGATACCCGTTCGGGCGAGGATGCCCGGCAGCTTGGGCGAGAGCACGCATCCTTCGACGCACATCGGCTCACGGGCTGCCGCTTCCACTCCAGCTACTGGCCCGCCAAGCTCCGCTGGCTGGCCCGTACTGACGCCGAAACCTTCGCGCGCACCGCGACATGGGTGTCCTTCGCCGACTACCTCGGATGGCTGCTAACGGGCGAGCTATCCACATCGGTCTCGATGGCGTCCGGCACGGGCCTGATGCACGCCACAACGATGGCGTGGAGCAGCGACGTCGCGGCCATCTCCGGCGTAAAACTCGACCACCTTCCCGGCATCGTTGATCGCGACGAGCTGCTGCCTCCCCTGCTCCCCGAGTGGCGTGAGCGCTGGCCGGCGCTCGCCGGGGCGCAATGGTTGCCCGCACTCGGCGATGGTGCGACAGCCAACGTCGGAGCGCACTGCGTCGGTCCGGACAGGATCGCGCTCACCATCGGCACGTCGGGAGCGATGCGGGCCATTGTCGACGCCACGCCGGATCTCCCGCTCGCGACCGGGCTGTGGTGCTACAGGCTCGATCGATACAGCGCCGTCGTAGGAGGCGCGTTGAGTAACGGCGGCAACATCGTCTCGTGGCTGGCCGACCTGACCGGTGACCGCGATGTGGATGCCCTCGCCGCCGAGGCGGAGACCGTCGAT
>DATGPC010000242.1:0-3245 GCA_035305265.1 Thermomicrobiales bacterium
CTTCGATCAGGACGACGCGATCGTCGGCGTCCTCCTGCTGCCCACGGACACCCCGGCGAAGGATCTGCCGTTCTGAAGGACGGGTGTGCGGAAGCCCGTACCGGGCCTCACCGCCGGCGCTGACAGCGCGGGCAGAAGTGCGACGAGCGGTTCATGAACGACACCCGCACGATCGGGCGACCGCACCGCGGGCAGGGTGAGCCGGTGCGGCCGTAGGCGTTGAGCGAGTGCGCGAAGTACCCGGACCTCCAACGATAGATACGTTGACGTACTCACCGTGGTGGGCTCGTTTCGAGCCTGGTCTGAATCGCGTCAGTCGTCGGGGACATGACTCCGCAGTGCCTCGGCGAGCGGCGGGAGGTGGGTGTCGACGACGTCGCGGACCACATCGACGTCGACAACGAAGTGGGTCTGCTGCACGTATGGGTGACATCTGAGATGGCGTGCCCGCGAGGTGCGCCCGGAAGGACGACACGTCCTCGTGCAGCAGACCCAAGGTAAGGGCCGTCGAGATGGAAAACGGAAAGGGTGTCTGGCACCCAGAGCACTCATGGCAATGCGGGCTCCTTGAGGCCATTGACGCCGAGGTGCTGATGGACAGTGGCCGGGTCCAGCGCGGTGTCGAGCAGAACACGGGCGAAGTCGGCTCGGGGCAACCTCCAGTCGCCGCCTGTGGCGTTGGCGTTCTGGTCGATGTGCACGACGCCACTGGGTGGCTGATCGGTGAGCATGACTGCGCGGACGATCGTCCAGTCCAGCCCTGAATCACGCACGAGGTGTTCTGTTCGCACGAGGTCCGCATAGATGTGCCGGAAGAACCACTTCGTCGGTGCCACCGCGAGCCATGGCTTCGTCGCGGCGACATTCCGGCTACTCGTCACAACTATCCGCTCGACACCGGCTTTATCCATCTCGGACAGGACCGTTCGTGTGATGTCGGAGACCATCGTGTCCGGTCCTCGGCCCTGTGCCGCGACGGCGGTGATGACGGCATCTTGGTCCTTGAGGGCTTGGCTCACGACCGCCGGATCTCTAGCGTCTCCGGTGACCTGACGGTGCGCTGCAGCTTCGACATCGGCGGGCATGGTATTGCGCCCCAGCGTCGTGACGATGTGGCCCTTCCTCGCCGCAAGTTCACACAGGAGGCGTCCGGTTCGACCGCCAGCGCCCACGATCAGTAGGCGTGAAGGATCGCTCATCGGTCAGCCTGCTTCCGCGTGTTCTGGAACGCTGCTGCCAGCCAATGGCCATCGTCACAAGTCAGGACCATGGTCTGGACCGAGTCACGGTCGCCCAGCTCCTTCTGATCAGGCAGGCGGGCGCCGCCCCCGCTGACAACGAGGGCGACATCGTCCCTCAGGAGAGTGATAGAAGTGTCACTATCGCCGGTCGATTCGAGCCGGGTGTTTTTGAGAGGGCCGTCGAACAGGAACTGGTGGACATCTTTGATGGCCTCCCGTCCTTTCAGGAGGTGTCCCTGGTAGGAGACGTACGTCGCATCAGAGGTGAATTGGGATGCGTACGCTGTGGCGTCACCGGCGTTCCAGGCCTGGGCCATCGCTGATAGGACGGCTTCGATCTTGTCTTTTGTCGTTTTGGGCATAGCTGGTCCTTTCGTGAGGGCGGCGTCGGGGGACGCCGCGGAGTTTTCACGAGAGGTCCGCGCGATAGACTGGCGGTTGCATGCACATGCACCGCGAAACGCGGACGTGTTCTCGTGTTCGTGGTTTGCTTCTGGTGGGAGCGTTGGCGCGCTCCCGCCAGAAGCGTCTTTCCATCCGGTCAGTTTGGGTGGTCCTCCTCACCGCCGTTGTCATCGATGAGCACGGCGACATCCGCCGGCCAGGTCAATGCGCCGGCGTCAACTTCCTCCAGGAGGGCCTGTACCCAGGCCAATTCCGCCCGGCTGCAGGCGAGCTCGTACTCGGTCTCGATGATCAAAACCCGTGGCAGTTGTCCTGAGATTCTGCTCAGGTCCGTTTCGACCTGCTGGACCCGTTTCGTCAACGTTTCCTGTCGGGTCCGGAGCGCCCGGATGGCTCGTTCGGGCGGAAGACAAGACAGGAACGACAGCGCCGCGGTGAAGAGCGAGGAATCAGCTACAGGGTATGCAAGCAGCCGCTCGATACGGTCCTGAACCACTTCGCGGCCCGCGACAGTCACGGCGAAGACCGTGCGCTCGGGTTTGGAGCCATCACGAACGGTCTCGACCGGCGCAATCTGCCCCGCCTTCTCCAGCCGCTCGACCGCGTGGTACATACTCCGCGGAAGACCCGTCACGAAGTCCTTGCGAGTGTCGATCATCATTCGGTGCATCTCGTAGGTGTGCTTAGGGCCAGCGAGGAGAAGGGCCAACACTGACAACTCCACGAGGTCTCTATCCCGTCGATCCAGCGCCAAGCCAGCCTCCTCTCTGTGGTGATCGTTCCCGTTCCTAGGTACCGGCCATCCTATAGTGCGTTTCGCACTATGGCAACATGCACTTGGATTGACATGCACCACCCGGTCCCTCGGCACGCTGGCGTCTCCGACTCGTCTCCTCGCCTGCCGGATCCTCCGAGAGGGCCTCACCAACGCTGACCGCCATGCTCTCGGCGGGCCCGTGACCATCGACTTCAAGCGAGACGAGACCAGAGCTCTCCTCACCATCGACATCATCCAGCCGCCCGCGCCGGTGGCTGCTGGGAACGCCCGAGGGACTGACCTGGACTCGCTTCGTCTACGCGTCGAGGTGAATCGGCCTGGGTTTCGAGCTCGCCGTGGAGGCGCTGATGGTTCCACCACCACCCTGCACTGCCGGGCGCAGCGGCCGGCAGATGAGCTCGACCCCGAACCGCTCTCGATGCTCGTCGATGAAGCGGATCATCTCGGTCAGGGCCGGCCTGGCCCCTTCGCGAAAAACACGATCGCGGCCTTGAGGGTCTCGTTCGCCTTCCGCAGCTCGGCGTTCTCACGGCGCAGGCGCTTGTTCTCCTCCGCGACATCACTCGAGACGCCGGGCTTCACGCCGGTGCCAATCTCGCGGCGGCGATGCCACACCCGCAGCGTCTCCGCGCCTGCCGAGGAGCCCGGCGACATGCCGGACCGCGGACTTCAGGTTCGGACGCTCGCCGGAGGCCTTCGCCTCGTCGAGGATCCGCAGCGCGCGCTCGCGCATCTCGGGAGAGTACTTCTGGTTCATCGTGTTCCATCCTTGCTTCAAGAACGGAACAAAACCCAGGCCGATTCAATGGTTACTGCCAGGC
>DATGPC010000243.1:0-13052 GCA_035305265.1 Thermomicrobiales bacterium
GATGTCGGTGGTCGAGCGGTCGTAGAAATGGTGCCACGCCAGCACCTGATGGAAGACGATCTCGTCTACCGCGGCCATCGAACCGATGCCGATCAGGATTGTGCTCCAGAAATACTGACGGCGATCAGTGTCCTGCCGCTGTTGCATGACAATCGATTCTCCCTGATTGACTGATGTTGTCGCCTCTGTACGGGCGAACAATGGTCGTTCGATTGGGTATCGATTGGCGCAAGAACGGGACCAGTTGCACCTCGACCTGCCTGGCCTCGTTCACGGGCCTGGACTTACCTACCGCAGGCGGGACCGTGAAAACATCTCCACCTGGGAATCCGTATTTCATACGATGCGACGTTCCGCGCCGCGCTGCATGATCCTCTTGCGTCCTCGTTCCGCCGGTCACACAGTCCGCGGTGCGTCGACTGGGGCCATGGATTCGCGTCGCCATGTGGGCGACGTTCACTGGAGGTAGAGTCATGCGTCGTTGTCGATACCCTGGGGACAACGTGAGCCGCCAGTCCCATATCGGTAGGGCGAATGGATCAAAGCTAATCCTGGTCCTTCTTCTCATGTGCGCCATATCGCCGGGAGCAACAGTGGCGCAATCTACCCCGGCACCGAGTGGCGGCAGCGACGCGATATCGGTCGCCGGGTCGGCGACCCTCGGACCGGTTGTCGAAGCGGCCGGAGAGGCTTTTACTGCTGGAGGGTCGGAGGTACTCGTCGACGTGGAGCGCTCGAGCAGCGGAGCGGGCATCGAGCGATTCTGCGCCGGTGAGGTCGACATCGCCACGAGCGGGCGAACGATCAGGGACGAAGAGGCGGAAGCCTGCGAGTCTTCTGGTGTCGAGTACCTGGAGTTCGAGGTTGCGTTCGATGGAGTTGCGGTGGTCACCAACCCGGCGAATGATGCGGTGACATGTGTAACGGTCGACCAACTGCGCCAGATGTGGGAGCCGGGATCAACCGTCGCGAGCTGGGCAGACGTGGATGCAACGTTACCGGATGAACCGGTCACGTTGTACGGCATGGGCGAAGACTCCGGAACGTACCAGTTCTTTACCCAGGAAGTGGTGGGAGAGGAAGGGGTATCTCGCGACGACTATGTGGTTACGGAAGGTCACCCCCAGACCGCCGAGGGAGTCGCGGGAGACGAAAGCGGCCTCGGGTTCCTGCCATTTCCCCGTTACCTCGAGAACCAGCAGTCGCTGAAGCTGCTGGAAGTTGACGGCGGGAATGGATGCGTCGCACCGGATGCGGAGACGATCCAGGACGGAAGCTATGCGCCACTGTCCAGGCCGATGTACGTGTACATCGACGTCGATGCGCTCATGCGCGATGACGTTCGAGAGTTCCTTCTGTTCTGGTTCAGTGACGCTGCGACGATAACAGAGGCTGGTGGGCTCGTTCCGTCGTCGCCGGACGTGTACGAGCAGAACCTCTCGGTTCTGGAGGAGGCGGTCGAAGGGGGAGGGACGCCTGCCGCATCACCAGCGCCGCAGGATTGACCCCTGAGAACCTGAGATTCTCGGCTCGAGCGACGCGGCAACTTCCGCGTCGCTCGAGCATGTTCCGGCCTCGGAATGGATACCCGGCCAAGATTGCCCACCACAATAACGCGACATAAAGACAGAAAATGTGTAGAATGTTATGAACGGCGCATTTGTGACCTCAGCGGTCTACAAGGGGAGTCTGGTGGCCATGGTATCAGGGCCAACGCGGGGTGGTCTCGCTATGTCTTCGCGGAAACGAAACCTGGATGTGTTTGGTGTCATAGGGGATCCGACCAAGCGGAAGATCCTCGAGTTGGTGCGCGAACGCGAATGGAGCGTCAACGAGCTCGTTGAATATCTCGAAACGTCGCAGCCAGCGATCTCCAAGCATCTGCGAAGCCTGAGAGAAGCTGGGTTGGTCGATGTTCGGGTCGATGGCCAGCGGCGTTGGTACAGCCTGCGCTCGAATCGAATGGAGCCGTTGCAGGACTGGCTCGCGATGTTCCGGGAAGGGAAGGACTAGAGGGCCGCGTCCGACGGGGAGTCGATCGTTACGATCGATGTCCTGCATCATCCACGAGCGGGTTGGCAGTGTGGGCACCATGTTGTGCCGCGGCCACCGACGACAGCACGCGCAAGCGGAGTTCCGCAGCGTGGGCAGGTTTCTCCTTTTCTCCCCTTGCCGTAGACCTTCAGGAAGGCTGCGTTGGATCCCGATTCGCCGTACGGGTTTTCGAACGTCGAGAACGTCGTGCCCTGGTTTCTGATCGCCATTTCGAGAACGTCGACAATCGCGTCGACAAGGTGCTCGACGTCATTGCTATCCAGGTCGCGGGCAGGTGTTAACGGATGGATCCTCGCCCGGAACAACGCCTCGTCCACGTAGATGTTGCCAAGACCCGCGATGAGATGCTGGTCGAGCAGGACCGACTTGATCTTGCCTGGCCGTCTCTGCAGTGCCGATTGAAGCCACGCCGACGTGAAGTCGGCAGTGAGAGGCTCGACGCCGAGACGCCCCGACAGCGCCGAAACGGCATCTGGCGGAACCACCGTTACCCGGCCGAATTTCCGTTGATCCCCAAAACGGATGTCCATGCCGTTGTCGAGTTCCATTGAAAGGTGCTCGAACCTCACCGGTGGCTCATGCCGGTCCATAACGAGCAGGCGTCCGGTCATGCGAAGATGCACGACCATCCACAGCCCGGAGTCCAACTCGAAGAGCAGGTATTTGCCCCGCCGCTGAGCGCTTGCGATCGTTGCCCCCGTCAGCGTGGAGACCGGATCGATTCCGCCCTCGCTATTCAGGACGCAAGGGAACGACTCGCTGACATGCAGGCGTTCTATTCTGCGCCCCACTACGAGTTTGTGGGCGATCCGCCGGACCGTCTCTACTTCTGGTAGCTCTGGCATACTCTTTCCTGTGAATAACCGCGCACGGACCATGTTCCAGGCGCGTCTTCTGAAGGATACGCAAGGAGAGACACGGTATGTCGGATTCGCAGGGCGATTGCATCTTCTGCAAGATCGCGGCTGGGGAGATGGGCACGACGTTTGTCGCTGAGAGCGAACATGTTGTCGCCTTCGACGATATTTCTCCACAGGCGCCGTGCCATGTGCTGGTGGTCCCGAAGGTGCATGTCGAGAGCGTTCACCAACTGGACAGCCAAGAGGTGTGGGCAGAGATGCTGACCGTCGTCCAGCAGGTTGCCGAAGCGAAGGGCGTCGTCGAGGGAGGCTACCGTATCGTCTCGAACGCCGGCCCCGATTCCGGGCAGGAAGTGCCTCATCTGCATATCCATGTCATCGGCGGCCGCAAGTTGGGACGGATCGCCTAGAACGACGAATCAGGAAAGGGAAAGAGAAATGTCGCTTAGATCAACGCTCGAGGCCGATATGAAGGCGGCCATGAAGGCTCGCGATACCGAGACGCGCGACGCGATTCGCTACGTGCTGTCCGCCGTGAAAAACGCGGAGATCGAAAAGCGCGGCGAACTGACCGAAGAGGAAGAGCTGAAGCTCATCCGATCACAGGTCAAGCAGCGTCAGGACTCGATCGAACAATTCCGCGCAGGTGGTCGCGACGATCTCGCGGACAAGGAGCAGGCGCAGGTCGCCATCCTCGAGCGCTATCTCCCGCAGCAGATGAGCGATGAAGAGCTCGAAGCGTTCGTCAGGGAGGGCATTGCCGAGGCTGGCGCGGAAAGCCCGAAGGATATGGGCAAGGTTATGGGGCTCCTCACTCCGCGATCTCAAGGCCGCGTCGACGGTCGCCGGCTTTCGACGGCAGTACGCAATGCGCTCGCAGGATAGTCCGACCGTCGACATCACCATCGACGCCGAGGTCGAGGTACCCGAACGGATCGACGAAAGAACCCTCTCGTCGCTTGTCCGTCATGTCCTCCATTCCGAGGGACATTATGACGACTGGGAGATGGCGGTCCGGTTTGTCGACGACCCCACCATGCAGGCAGCGCACGTCGAGTTCATGGGAATCGATGAACCGACCGACATCATGACGTTCCCCTACGAGGATGAACCCTTCGGAAATGATGCGGTGGACGGATGGAATGAGGTCGCCGGTGGCGACCTCATTATCTCCGTTGATCGGGCTGCCGAGAACGCTGCAACAGCGGGGTGGGGAGCCGACCAGGAACTGCTCTTCCTCGTCGTGCACGGAGTTCTGCACTTGCTGGGGTGGGATGACGCGAGTGACCAGGACCGGTCACGAATGTTGGCCCGGCAAGAGCAATTGCTCAGCGAATGGAGCGGATCTCCTGAAGCCAGGCATTGAGCTCGAACACGGCGTTGAGCGCGCTACGACGCTGGATTTCGGGCAGCGTGCCGCGCAGCGACCACGTCGCCACTTTCGGCACCGTCAGCTCTGGATGAAGGACGCTCATCTGCAATGTGCCTCGCGAAACCTGGAGCTCGTCGACATTGCCGTTATAGGCGAGGATGACTTCGACGAGGCGGGGATCATAGGTTTTCAACGCATCGAAGGCATCAGGAGCCTCCGGCGCCGATGAAACGTCCGCCCGGAAAATGCCGGCAGCGTGGGGATCTGACGCCAAGAGTGACGCGAGACCGCCACCGGTCCCGTACTCGTGGATATTGAGGGTCATGCCGTTTTCGGCGAGGCGCCGTGCCAGGACGCCTGCGAGCGTATCGTTGTCCTCGCCCCAGATGTAGGGACCGAGGATGCGGTATACCTCCTCACGAGCTGCATCCCGTCGGCGACGCGCATGTTCGGCATCTTCGCCGGTGGCCGTCACGCGGATGTGGACGCCATCGTCCTTCGCGTAGGTCGCTACCTGGGGGTCACCGGCGAGGATCAAGTGATGGATCCGCTCTTCGGCGTCCGACTCTCCAATGCCGATCGTCTTGATCTGGACCGTATCGATAATGTGCGTCCCGGCGCGCGCGAGGATGCGGGGACGCGCCTGCTCGGTCCACATTCGGTACATCTCGCGCGGGACGCCTGGCATGGCGACGATCATGGTCTCGTCGGGTGTCGTAACCAACCAGCCAGGGGCGGTGCCCACGGGGTTCGGAAGGATCGTCGCCGAAGGAATCGTCCAGGCCTGCTTCGCGTTGCGCCGCGGCATCACCCGTCCAGATTGTGCGAAGAAGGCTTCCAGTTCCTCCAGAAGGGCCGGATCGACCTCTGGCGACTCTCCGACGAGCGCCGCGATCGTCTCGCGAGTCAGGTCATCGTCGGTAGGACCAATGCCACCGGTACAGATGACCAGGTCGGCAAGGTCGGTGGCACGCCGCAGGGCGTCCAGCAGCAATTCGCTGTCGTCGCCGACCTGCATCACCATCCTGAGTTCGATGCCGGTGTCGGCAAGGTCGCGCGCAAGCCACGACGCATTCGTGTCGGTGATCTGACCGAGCATGATCTCCGAGCCGATCGAAAGGATGCAGGCGCGCATGGATTCTCCTGAAAGTGGGGAAGGGTTGGTACCCTCGGAGGGAATCGAACCCCCAACCTTCTGTTCCGAAGACAGACGCTCTATCCGTTGAGCTACGAGGGCATATCGGGTACCCGCACCGGAGTATACCAGTCGTGCCCTGAAGTGTCAGCAAATCTGCGTGATACTTGACTCGATAGATTGTAAACAGGATCGGGAGAACATAGTGAAGATACTGGGTGAAACTGGACTTGAGCGAAAAGCAACCGCCACGCTGGCGGCGGCAACGGTGATTGTCGGCGCGTCGATCGTCGCGGACGGCACGATGGCCCGGGCGCTCAATGGAGTCGCCGGGCTCACGTGGTTTTCGTCATCGGCGATGTTCATCGTCGAAGGGCGCCGTCGCGGCTCCAGTCCGCTGCAGTGGTCAGGGATCCTGGCGTTGACCGCCGGCGTTGCATTTGTCATCCGCCCCGCCGATCTTGTGCTCGCCCTCTCGGGCTTCGTCCCGGCGGGTTTCCTGGCGGCCGCTGCCGTCAGGCGCGATCCGATGTTGTGGGCAAAGATGATCCCGGCTCTGTATCTGCCGATGCATATCGGCACTGCAGTGCTCAAGGCGGCCGGAAGAAGCGCACTTGGTATGGAGTCCAGCATCCGAACCGAGCCACCGCCAACGGCCGCGATCGTGCCGGCGGTCATGCTGGGAGCCGCAGTGGCCGGCGGTTGGCTGACAGCCCGCTTCGGGCGCGGTCGTCCTTCACAGGTCGATGACCGCCTGGAGCAGACGCACGCAGGCTAGGGCGGACTTTCGCTGACGACAGGATCCTGCACTCCGTCAACCGGCGTGAGGATCGGTGACGCACGCCGATTGCAGGGTAATCTCTGTACAACGGTCTCTATCGATGATAATATATGTCAACCTGTCACCGGTGAACCGGAACAAGTTGGTGAGCCGGCGAGGCAGATTCCGTGCGGGTCACCCCAGCGTCACGGGTATGCGTGAAGGCATTGCACGTTGATGTTAAGGGGAAAAGAAGGCAGTAGCGGCCGATCCAGAGCCAGGATCGGCCGCGTACGCGTCACTCATCTCTTGGACCCGATTGAGGATGGGCGACTACGCTGCCTGGTCTCGAGCATGGCCGCTGCCATGACAGTCCTGGCAAACCACCTGACTGGCATCCGCGAGGCGGTCACCGAGGTGAATGACCGGGTGCGCGCCGACGCCGTTGCATGTCGGGCAGAGTCCGGGCCGGGACGGATCCGGCTCGAAATAGAGGCGACCCAGTTTCCAGAGGAGTGCAGCCCGATGCTTGCACACGGGGTCGACAAACTGCCCCGCGTAGCATTCACATTCCCAGGGTGTGACCTCGTAGGCAGTCTCCGGGTCTGATCCGCTGGTCGCGATCCAGCCGCCACATCCCGCCAGCTGACGCACCTCGACGCCTTCGGCAATCGCGCGAACCAGCGCCGCGTGCCAGCGATCCATGGTGTTTTTCTTGGTTGTTGAGCGTGAAACCATGTTCGGATCTTCTCCGTTCAGCGGCGGACTTCCCGTCACATCCTTGCTGCTCAGTCACCCGCTCGCCGTCTTCGATGTCCTTTGCAGTATAGCACAAAATAGAACAAAAGTTCTATTTTGACGGCTCCGTATGTGGCGAAGAGGGACAACCATCATGAAGGGATTCTTAACCAATTCGGTGTGCCGCCGGTGTACGGCTACGACCGGGAAAGTCGGATAACGTTCCAGGAGAGTGGCGGAAGTATGGTGGTCAGTCTGCCGGAGTCGATTGCGGCATTGCTTGTCGATTGAGGCACCACGCGATCCGGCATGTCAGCGCTGTTGGAGGCCTTCGGGTCGTCACTGACGAGCACGAGGTGCTCCTTTACGCGGTAACCGTCGAGGCAACGTAGGTCGCCTTCGATCGCCAGTGGAGATACCTGATCGCGATTGACGGCGAAGATGGTCACGGTCTCATTGTCGTCGTCGATCGTGGCAACGGATTCGAGCAGTGGCACGTCTCCGAAAACACGATTGCTATAGGTGGGCGAATGAATCTGGAGATTCAGGACACTGCCCCGACCAAAGCGAGACGCGTGTAGAAACGGGTAGTACGTCGTCTGCCGCCAGGCTCGACCGCCGTTCTCGGTCATGATCGGGGCGAGCGCATTTAGGAGTTGCGCCATGCAGGCGATCTTGACGCGGTCGGCGTGCTTCAGGAGGGAAATCAGCATGCAGCCCACAACCAGCGCATCCTCGAGAGTATAGGCTTCCTCCGTCAGCGGCGGGGCGACCTGCCAAGGATTCGCTTCCAGGTACAGCCTGTCGCGCTCCTTCGAGTGGTACCAGACATTCCACTCGTCGAATGCAATGAACATCCGCTTTGCCGATCGTTTTCGCGCTGCGACGACATCGCAAACTGCCGCGACGGTTTCGATGGCGCGGTCCATGTCCAGTGACCGGGCGAGAAAGGTCCCGAGGTCGTCCTCATCGTTTGCGTAATAGGTATGCAAAGAGATGTAGTCGACGTGCTCGTATGTGTGCTCGAGCACCGTTTCCTCCCAATCCGGAAATGTCGGCATTTCGGAGTTGGAGCTGCCTGCGGCAACGAGTTCGATCGACGGATCAACCCATCTCATCGCAGTGGCCGCCTGGGCCGCCAGCCGGCCGTAGGCATCTGCTGATGTATGGCCCAGTTGCCAGGGCCCGTCCATCTCATTGCCAAGGCACCAGGTTCGGAACCCGTGAGGTTCCTCGACCCCGTGGGATCGACGAAGATCGCTCCAGGCGCTGCCACCGGGGTGATTGCAATACTCGACAAGGTTGCGGGCCGCATCGATGCCCCGGGTCCCGAGGTTGACGGCCATGTTTACTTCGGCGCCGGCGAGTCGGGCCCATGCCGCGAACTCGTTAGTACCGATCTCGTTCGTCTCGGTGGTCTTCCATGCGGCATCCAGCCGTCGCGGTCGCTTCTCCTTCGGTCCGACCCCGTCCTCCCAGTTGTACCCGGATACGAAGTTCCCGCCGGGATAGCGGATGAACGTGACTCCGAGCTGCCGCACGAAATCCAGGACATCCTGCCGGAACCCGTTCGTGTCGGCCGTCGGGTGGCCAGGCTCGTAGATGCCGCCGTATACCGCCCGTCCGAGGTGCTCGATAAACGAGCCGAAGAGGCGAGGGTCAACCTCGCCGATGCGGAAGTCCGGGTCCATGACGATTCGCGCAGTTTTCATTACTGGTATCTGCCATTCCTGAAACGGTCTGCCGAGATACCAGTTTGACGCAAAACGGACGGACGCCCAATAGGCGGCTGTATGGTGGATCAGAGCAGGACGGGGAGGTTCCACCGCCGATCGCCATTTCGCGTTACCGTCGCCATTTGCCCATTGATCGCCGCACGTAAGGGGGAATCACCAAGGTTGCTGCGGAAAATAAGCGTTCCGGGAGGTGACCAGCGGTATCGCGTGACGTCTCTAGACTGCCTGGCGCATCATGACAGGGCCCACTTCCACTGTCTGCAAACTTCTTGCCGTCTACCGGGAGAAACTCCCATGTGTAATGGTCGGTCCCCAGGGTGAGCTTCAGGATGCCGAAGGTGCCGGAACTGCGTACCTCGCTGTTGGGCTCGGGCGATCCGAGCGAGTAGTGATTCCGACCGCCAGTGCCTACGACAAACTGGCGGATTCCGTATGCCTCGTCAGCCTGGGCGCGAGGCGTCTGCGGCGCAAAGCGTTCATAAGTATGGTCATGACCCACCAGCACAACCTCTGCGCCATAGTCATACAAAGCCTGGAAGAGCGGACGAGACGCCGACTGGCTCCCGTGCGTGGAGGAGGAGCTGTAGAGCGGATGGTGCCAGTATGCGAGTGTGCATGTTGCCGGGTTTGATTGCAGGTCCGCTCGAAGCCACTGCTCCTGGGGTGAACCCGCGCTCATGTCGATGTTGCTGTTGAGCGAGATGATGTGCCACGACCCGAGGTCATAGCTGTAATAGCCCTGTCCGGGAATGCCGGCGACGGGACCGAAGTAATCGAAGTAGGGACCCCCGTTGTTTGTTCGGTAATCGTGATTGCCTGGAGATGGGTAGGTCCGTGACTTGTGACGTCCCCAGCTGGGATCGTAGCAGTCGCGAAATTGTTGTGCGGTTCCATCGTTGTAGGCGTTATCGCCAAGGGTTGCAATCGTACCGGGCTCCTTGTCCAAAATACTCGCCGTCTGCTCGTCACCGTCGCTTGAACACGAAGCAATATCACCGGCCGCGAGCAGGATTGCCGAGTTGCCGTCCGGTGGTTGCGTTGGCACCGGGATAGGACTCGGTGTCGTTGTCGGTCCAGGCGAAACGGTGGGAGAGGGGCCGGATCCTTCGAAAATGATCACGAGCTGCGGGTGGTTACCGGTCGCCTCTCGAGAATTGAAATCCAACCCGTTCCTGGACTCTGGGATGAACGCAAAGCTGATCAGTCCGTTTCCGGTGAGCAGTGGTGTGACGTCGTATTCGACCCAGTTCCCGGCTGGAACCGATTCCTTATCGTCGGTTGGCTGTGTTGTATCAGGACGATTTTGCCAGGTAATCGAATCTTCCGACCAGACCGGATTTTCGACCAGCCGGACTGGCGGGGCATTGCTGGTTTCGTCGACCACCCATAGGCGCAACGTCGCTTGTTGGATCGGCAGGTCGGCTCCAACGACCTCGAAGAGGAGGTAACTCTCAATACGTGGTTCCTCATCGACCTCGAGCCTCGTGGCAGAGCCAAAGTTCGTGTCAGGGCTGTTTGCATACACCGAGGCGTCGGCAATCGGGGTGATTACAAGGGGCCCGGCAGGTGTTGGAGTCGCGACCGGTGTCGATTGTTCGGTTGGAGGTGGCGACGGGCTGCTTCCGTCGGAATGGAGAATGTCCAGGTAGGCGCCGTAGCCGGAGGCGCTTTCCCATTCGACGGCGTTCTCGATCGAGGTGCCCTCTCCCCACTCGTTGAAGGTCGTGATCAACTGCCAATCGGCGTTTGAGGCAACCATGTCCCGGACATTCTGCTGCCATCGAGTGAGGTCCCTCGACAGTCGCGGTTCCTCGCCATATTTGTCAAACCCTGGACTAATGGAAAACGAGTATGGGGCTTGGGAATCTGTTGCCTGGGCCGGACCATACTGGTGCCAACTGTGAGGTTGGTTGGCGCATTCCTGGTATCCCTTGAAGACCTTCAGAACGAGGAAAGCCCCGACGGTCTCGTTTGCTTCAGTCCAGCGATCCACCACACCGCACGTTTCCGAAGCACCATAGACAAAGACGACGAATCGGCCATCGACGCGGAGGTAAGATGGATCTGAAGCGTACCGGTCACGGATGTATTCGAGGTCGCCCCTCAAATCTTCGGCGTTGGGATTTCCGAAACCCTCATCTTCGTGATAAATGATCCAGGTGAAACCGGTCCCGGAGGCAGCGTCCAGCAGCAATGGAAGTTGCTGATCCGAGTAGGTGTGAGGTCCCCACCACGAGGCAATGCCGACGTCAATGTTGCCGTACTGCATATCTGCGATATGGCCGGAAATGACGTCACCATCGCTGCCGTCATAATAGCCGCGTACGGGCTCATAGTCTGTGTACGGATAGACCCCCGACTGCGTCCAGGCTTCCGGATACCACGGGTAGTAGAAGGCGCCGCGAAGCGGCAGGGATAGGCTCGGACCGGGAAGCGTCGCGGCGGCCTCACGGTGTTGATCTGTCGGTGTAGCGGATGATGCATGTGTATGTTGAGGGGTTGCGACTGCTATGGGGGCACTGGTCGCCGGGGTCGCTGGACCTGAGGTCGTCACGGTGGGCTCGCCAGTCTCCAGGGTTACGAACTGCGAATGGACGAAACCGGGTTGTCCTCCGCAGTCCACGGGGATCCAGTCACCGACGGCTGTGCCGGATATCTCGACGGCGCTCTCCGGTGGCAGGACGGTGATGATGGACGCACCTATGTCAGGTGCGACACGACAGTTGACACCGGCTCCATCCGACCCGGTGATCGTTCCCATACCGACGATCCCGTCTGATTGGGCAATTGCCGTGCTTGGCTCCGTCTGCTCCGAGGCAACCGCTTCTTCAGCTGTAGGTGCGGATGTTGGTGTGACGTTGACTGAGATCGGACGAGCATCGGACGCGGGCCAAAGCTCGATCTCGGCGATGCCTCCAAGTTGACTTAGCCCGGTCATATTCTCAGTCCGAAGCTGGACATAGCGAAGCCACACATTGACCGGTTGATCAATCCAAGTATCCGAGGGCACCGATGTGCCGTCGATCGTCACGAGCGATTCCCAGACGACGCCATCCTCTGAGAGGAGGATCTCGAGGTTGGGAAGCGTGGCCGAGGTTGCCAGTTGCCAACGAAGAGTGGAAACCGGCACGATCGCTCCGAGATCCAGAATGATCCACGCTTCATCGGGAGTGATGGGAGCTGTAACCCAGTAGCTGGAAGGATCCCCATCGTAGACCACGTTCGCGTCAGGCCCGTTTTCACTGTGACTGCTGGAGAAGATAGGGTAGGACGTTGGTCCGGCGACGGTTTCTGTCGAATTAGGCGCATTTGTGGGAGGTGCCTCGAACACTGGAGCCTCGGTCGGTGCCGGAGGCTCGGTCGACAAAGGGGCCTCCGACGGGATCGGTGTTGGCTCGAGGACTGGCTCTACTGTGAGCGTGGTTTGCGCGATGATCATTCCGTCGTCGGTGGTGGCTGTGATCGTGTGCGGACCATCTATGGATGGCGGCACCACGAATACGACAGCGTAGGTGCCAACTTCGTCCGCGATGAAGGTGCCCACCGCGCTGCCGTCGTCCCATAACACCTGACCGGTGGAGGCGGGCGGAAAACCGATGCCGCTCAAAGTAACGGAGTTGCCAGCGAGCGCGCTGGATGGATCTATGTTGATTTGTGGTGGACTGGCCTGGGCCACCAGTGGCCAAAGTGGGTGGGCAAGGAGAGCGAATACCAGCGCCGGAACCCAAAGGAAGGTGCGTAGACGCTGCCCGAGTATTGATGAGAACTGAGGATTATCCATATATCCCCCATCAGAATTATCGGGTACAGAAGCCGCTGATCCATCCCAAATGTCATCGGTTGGGGATCAAGAGGACGTGAGGTTGGATGCAATCCCGATTCTCATGATCCCGTGACCGTGAGACGTGGTGGTGATGAAGCCTCGCGCAAACCAAATGCGCACTGGTGCGAGAATGTAGTCAGAATAGTGCCGTGTCCCTATAGAGTCAATTAACTGAGGTGATAAGGCTAAAATGTCGATAATTGACATGAATAAGTGTTATACGAACGTATGGTCAGGCAGCACCTGTTATCTGGCAATAACATTGTTCGGCAGTCCGTTAGCGGCGTGCGGCCTGCATACAGCATGAAAAAAGAGGGCCTCCGGTCGGAGGCCCTCTTCCTTTTCGTTACACATTGATGGTGGGGTGCCTATCGGGACTTGAACCCGAAACCTCTTGTTCCACAGACAGCGCTCACCGATTGAGCTATAGGCACCGCAAAAACCGCGTCACTTCAACGATCCGTGCGAATCGATTCTTCCGTACATACACCCACAAACAAGATGTCAATTGCGGGTTTTGAGGGCGGTTTTTGCCGTTTTCTGACTTCTTGTCCTCAAGACCCATGTTCACCA
>DATGPC010000244.1:0-5299 GCA_035305265.1 Thermomicrobiales bacterium
CGCTCGCCGACGCCATCATCCAGCACAACCATCCGCTCCTGCGCACGATCCACACGTCCTACAGGGCGCAGATCGGCCACGCCATACGGCGTCAGGATCCGGTCTCGGTGAATCACCGCATCACCGGGTTGCTCGCATCGATGTTCGATATCCTTTTCGCGCACGCCCGACACCTGCATCCCGGCGAGAAGCGCCAGCTGGACGAGATGGCGCGTCTGGACACGATCCCGCCGTTCGTCGGAGAAGCGATCCGCTATGTCCTCGCAGCCTCCGGCGAACCGGACTGGCCACGTCTGCTGGATGCCATCAATGCGTTGTGCGATGACGTGGATGCGTCAATTGGCGGCTAAGCCGTCCCGTACCGCCGCACCTCGCAACTGCGGCCGGTGTGCGGCGCCCGGCCATGCGAAAAAGCCGCACATCAGGTGCGGCGGTACACATTCCCCTATTGACTACGGCTCCGCTCGCCCGACCCGGATCGGCCGACCGAGGAGCTGGCTCGCGACGGACGCGATCGCCTCCTCACCCGCGTTGGTGAAGAGCTGGAACGTCCCCGCGTCCTCACCCTCACGCAGCCGATTCGCCGACTGCAGCAGGCTCAACGTCCGCCGCGCGATCGCCGTCCCGCTGTCGATGACACGCACCTCCTCACCCACGTACGCCCGGATCGCCCGGCGCAGGAAGGGATAGTGGGTGCAACCGAGCACCACGACGTCCACGCCCGCCTCGAGCATCGGATCCAGCAGCGGCCCGATAACGGCATCCACCTCGTCCCCGACGACCGTGCCGCACTCGACCAGCTCGACCATCCCCTCCCCGGCGACGGTGTGGACCGTCACGCCGTTCGCCCAATGCTCGATCAAGCGCTGAAGCCGGTCGCTGGTGACCGTTCGCGGCGTCGCCAGGACGCCGACGTTGCCGGTCTTCGTCATCGCGGCGGCGGGCTTCACCGCAGGCTCCAGCCCGACGAAGGTCATGGCCGGGAACGTCTCGCGCAGGTACTCGATCGCGACCGCGCTGGCGGTATTACACGCGACGACAACGATCTTCGCGCCCTGGTCGATCAGGAACCGGGTGATGCGGTCGCAGCGCTGCAGGATCTCGCCGGGCGTGCGCGAGCCATAAGGGCAATAGGCGTTGTCGGCGAAGAAGATGACGTCCTCGTTCGGCAACGTCGCGCGGATGTCCCGGTAGACGCTGAGGCCGCCCAACCCGGAGTCGAAAATGCCGATCGGCGCGCTGGCCGATCGCGTCGGTGCGCTCATGCCTCGCCGAGACGCCAGTTTCTCATCAGCGACCATTCCAGCGTCTCCCACCACCGACCCGTCCAGTCGTCACTCCTGAACGCGAAGAGATGGACATACTCGGCGATGAATGTCTCCGGGCCGATCAAACCCGCCTCGGAGATGAACGCCATGACCTCGTCGAAGAACTCTTCCCGCAGGTCCGCCATGGCGAGGGTCAAATGCGCCCGGAAGTTCTGCATCGCGCCCTCGATTGGCGTGAAGGTGCAAGCCGGGTGCACGAGCGGGGCGATTTCTTTCCAGCCAGCTTCGTGGAGCGACTGCAACGCGGCGTTCGTCTCGCCGTCCGGCGTGTGCTGAATATCGATCACGACCGAGCCGCGTCCCCACCCGACGGGCCCACCGTTGTAGACAGTGAACGGCTGGTGCCCGGCGACCGCGCGGTCGAACGCCGCCTCGATCTCGGACACGGGCGCGTCGGAGCGGAAGAAGCCCTTCAGCGTCGCATGGGGCATGAACACACCGCCGCCGGTCAGGCCGAACTGGCGCTCCAGCAGGTCGTGCATCTCCGCCTGCGCCCTACTCATCGCGTAGGAGGGCCGCAGGTACCAGCCATATCGGATATCCGGGTTCGCCTCGATCGTCGAAAGGTCGATCACCTGCTCACTCCAGATCCGGGCCATTCGTCATGGAATTGCTGTCCGGATCCATTTCAAGGTCATTGTCATCCTGAGCGAACGCAAACGACCTAACGCGAAGCGGCGTTGCCAGCAGAACCGCTCGCCGAGGACTTTCGTCTGACCTGGCGCCGGAATCGTCCGGCGCGCATGCGGCAAGTGTAGTACGTACCCGAACCGATTCGTTCACTGGGTAGGGGTCGTACTTCCGAAGGAATGTCGGCCCAATCGACCGAAGGTCGATATCCGCAGATTGTCCCGAACCTTGTATCAGGCGGTCCAGCCCGCCGCGGCTCGAGCGGCCCAACGGCCGTCCAGCGCGTGAACATCGATCGGGAAGCCGAAGCACTCGGAGACCAGCTCGCTGGTGAGCACCTCCTGCACCTTGCCCTTCGCCAGGATCTCGCCATGCCGCATCAGCAGCACATGGCTGATGCAGGTCGGCAGGTCCTCCAGATGATGGGAGACCATGACGGTCGGCATGTCCGGGTAGGTGTCCGCCAACCGGTCCAGCGACGCCAGCAACGCCTCACGCGCCGGGAAATCGAGTCCGGTTGCCGGCTCGTCCAGCAGCAGCAGCTCCGGCTCGCGGATCAGCGCCCTGGCGATGCGGACCCGCTGGCGCTCACCGTGGGAAAGGATGCCGATCTCCCGCTCGGCCAGCGCAGCCGCGCCGAGCGCATCCAGCGCGGCGTCCGCCCGGGCATATTCCTCTTCGCCCCAGTCGTCGAAGTGCGGCCAGGTCGTGTTCTTGATCCCCGTCAGGACCGCCTCGCGGCCGGTCAGCCAGTCCAGCATCCGCAGCGCCGGGTCGACTCGACCGATACGGCGACGCAGCTCCCGCATATCCGTCTCGCCGAACCGCTCGCCGAAAACCTCGACCGTTCCCGCGCTCGGATGGCGCTCGGCGGCAAGGAGCGAAAGCGTGGTCGTCTTGCCGGCGCCATTAGGCCCGAGCACGACCCAGTGCTCGCCGGACCGGACGGTCCAGTCAATTTCGGTCAGGATGCGCTTCTTCTCCGGCGTCCAGATCGACGCCCTCTGTATCTCAACAATTGGTTTTCGACTGGTCACTCATCATTCTCCATAGCGAGCACCATTCGGGGAGCTCCCGGGCCCGTTCATTTCCGCTACCTGATCGTGTCTCGAAACTCGTGCATTCGTCCACCAAATTGGCTGTATCCAGGCCGATTTTGCCGTATCACAATCGCTGATTTTAGTATGATGAATACATCTGGCTGGGTTTGATTTGGAGGTCCATTTCTTCTCCTCCAGGAACCATACCCGCATCATTGAATCATTGGACCAGGTTATATGCCTGGTGAGATGTTGCCGGGAAATTCGTTGGGTGAGAGGATGTCCTCGAGGTCAAAACTCAGTTATGGCACGGACAATCGGGTCCGGGCCGGATCGCGATCGGACGAGTCAGATCAAGCAGAGGAGCGAGGTCATGATTGGCAAAAGACTCAATCGACGTCGATTGGTTCAGGGCGGCGCGGGGCTGGCGACAGCGGCCGCGGCATCGAGCACATTCGCTGTGCCGATGATCAACGCTCAGGAAAAGGCTCCGATCCTGGTATGGACTACCCATACCAATGAGGATCTCGATGCGATCCAAAAGATCGTGGACGAATTCAACGCCCAAAGCGATACGGTCGAGGCAACCCTCGAGCGCGTGCCGGGTGAGGAAACGGACGCGACGCAGCTGATCACCGCCGTTCGTGGCGGCACCGGCCCGGACGTCTACATGCTCGACCGCTTCACAGTCGCCGAGCGCGCTGCAAACGGCCTGCTGCAGGACCTCACGCAGCTTCTCGAGGACAAGGACTTCAATCCGGACCTGACCCAGACGTACATCGAGTTCGCCGCCCAGGAAGCCATGTACCAGGGCAGCCCGTATGCCCTGCCGTTCGACGCTGACGCCCGCGCGCTCTACGTCAACCTCGACCTGATGGAAGAGGCTGGCGTCGACGTCTCCATCTTCGATCCGGCGAATGGCCCGACGACATGGGACGCCCTCAAGGAAGCGGCGGCGATGGTCAATGTCGAGTCCGCGTCAGGCGACATCTTCGAGCAGGCCGGGTTCGTGCCGTGGTTCAACCAGGGCTGGCACTACACCTACGGCTTCTCGTGGGGCGCCGACTTCTTCGACGAGGAAAACTGCGAAGTCACGCCGAACTCGGAGGAGATGATCGCAGCCGCGCAGTGGGTCTACGACTACTCGGCGGAGTTCGGGCCGGAGCGCCTCGCCGCCTTCGTCCAGATGAACCCGGGTGCGCCTCCAACCGAGAGCCCGTGGATCCAGCGCCGCCTCGGCGCGGTGATCACCGGCGACTGGCAAATCGCGCAGAACGCGAACTACATCCCGGACACCAACTACGCCATCACCTACATCCCTGTGCCCGAAGAGGGTATGGAGTCCGCGACGTGGGCCGGTGGCTGGTCCTGGGTGATCCCGCAGGGCGCCAAGCAGCCTGAGGCCGCGGCCGAGTTCCTTATCTACGCCGCCGGCGAGCCGGGCCAGCGCACCTACACCGTCGACACCACGCACCTGCCGACGGTCTCCGCGCTGATGGAAGAGGACATCTTCACGGAAGAGCACTCGTTCTTCGCGACGGAGCTGCTCCCGGTGGCCCACAGCCGCCCGCCGCTTCCGGTTGGCGCGAAGTATTGGGACGACCTGACGGCAGCCTGGGAGCTGATTTACCTGAACGAGCAGGAGCCGGCAGAGGCCCTCGAAGAGGCCAAGAACAACACCATGACGTTGCTCAGCCCGCTCTGCCCGATCAACTAGTCGCGCTCTCACGGGGAGCGGTCGCCTGACCGCTCCCTCCACAGGGACCGTCTCCGGCCGTTGCACGGGCAAGGCACGACGCTACTCACCCGTGCGCCGGCCCCAGAGGATCGCACGTATGGCCGCAACGACCGCCGCAAACACCACGTCATCTCCACCGCCGGTCAAACGCCGGCGCTTTTCTCTCACCAGGGTGGAGCGAAAGAACCTGCTCCTCGGATTGCTCTTCATCTCTCCGTGGATCATCGGCTTCGTGGTGTTCCTGGCGTATCCGATCTACTACACGCTGCAGTTGAGCTTTACCCAGTACGGAGGGTTCGGCGATCCGGTCTGGATCGGGTTGGACAACTACAGCCGGATGTTCGACGACAACGTGTTCAGGAAATCCCTGTACAACACGCTGTACTACACGGCCTTTGCCGTGCCGATCGGCGTTGTCGTCGCAATGGCGCTCGCGCTCGCCATGAACCAGCCGGTGCGAGAGATCCCGATTTACCGGACGATCCTCTTCCTCCCGTCGGTACTGCCGCTGTTCGCGGTGTCCTTCATCTTCATGATCCTGCTGGACCCCAGCCAGGGCATCA
>DATGPC010000245.1:0-8903 GCA_035305265.1 Thermomicrobiales bacterium
ATCCATGGTGAGGTCGCGCTTCGGAAGCTCCTTCGCCAGAGATTCGATCAGTGACGACCGGTCGACCGTCTGGATGCACTGGACGAGCGGCGTCACCTGGCGGACCTTGTTGGTCTGGAGCTGACCGATCATGTGTAGCGAGGCGTCTTCCGGCAGCGGCTCGGCGAACTTCTGGCGAATCTCCTGGACGCGGCTCTCGCCAAACGTCCGGAAGCCCAGCTGGTAGGCAGCGTTTATCGCCTCGCGCGGGAACGTCTTGCTGACCGCGACGACCGTCACGTCGGCGGGGTTTCGACCCGAGCGTTCCGCCGCGGCGGCGACGCGTTCGTGGATGTGCCTGGCGTTGGCCTCGAGTGTCTTGACGTTGTAATCCGTGATCATTCCTGTCCCGTGAGCATGATCATCGACGCCTGGCGGCCGGTCGTCGGCCCCTGGCCCCGATGCGAGAACCAGTCGTCGGTCGAACATTTCGTGCAGATCGGCGAGATCTCGATGTGATCCGGCTGGATCCCGGCGCGCTGGAGCAACAGGGCGTTGGCGCGCGAGATGTCGAGGTGCTCTTTCGGGCCCGGCTTCGTGATCGCCAACTCGGCCAGCGGCCCGAAGCTGCGGGCCTGCTCACGCCATGCCTCGGTGACTTCCGGCCCGACCTCATTGCAACAGGCGCCGATGCCCGGTCCAAGGAAAACGAGGATGTTGGCTGGGTCGGCGCCAAACGCCTCCTGCATCGCCCGGACGGTCGCTCCCGCGATGTCGGCGACGGTGCCTCGCCATCCGGCATGGACGGCGGCAACCGCCGGTCGCTCCGGATCGACGAGCAGGATCGGCTGGCAGTCCGCGTGGAGCGTTGTCAGGACCACGTTCGGCGCATCCGAGATGAGGGCGTCGGCGTACCCGGCCTGCGGGATGTCCGGCGAGCCTCCCTGTCCGGCGTGATGCGGCAGCACATGGAAGACGTCGGCGCCGTGGACCTGGCCGACAGTGACGATGTTGGCGGCATCGACACCGATCGCCTCACACCACTGCTGGCGCATCTCCCAGGCGTCGGCCTTGTCGCGTGGCGGGCTGTAACCAAAGTTGCCGTCCGCCTTGCCCATGCCCTCGACGCGGTGCGTCAGGCCGTGGATGATGCCCGGCACCGTAGAGAGCAGCTGGCTGCGCAGCGGGGTCACCTGGAACCGCGTGGGCGTATCGACGTGGTTTCGATCAGTCATTATCACCTTCTTCACCGGGGAGCGCCTCGTTGATGATCATCATATCGACGACTCGCGCGACCGGTGCGTGGTCATCCGTAAAGACGACGGTCGATTCGGTCACCTCGCGAATGTTGCCGGTCCGCAGGGCCTGCTCGCCGACCGTTCGGACCGGTCCTGCGGGTTGCTGGTCGACGTTCCTGGCGAACGTCTCGATCTGCGACGGGGAGCGGGTCGCGATCACCATGCTGTTGGTGTACCGCTCCGTATCGATGACATAGACGTTCGGGAAAACGTCCTTCATCGTCGATGCGATCGCATCGACCAGCCGGTAGTCGGTCTCCGTCCGGCCAACATTCATGACCGCGACGCCGTCATCCGTCATGGCATCGTACACCTCCTGGAAAAACTCCCTCGTGGTGAGCTGGAAGGGGATGTACGGCTGCTGGTAGGCGTCGACCGCAATGAGATCGTACCGCGTTTCCGTGGTTCGGAGGATATAGCGGCCATCCTGGACGATGACGTTCAGGTTCGGCTCGTTCATGTCGAAGTATTCGCGGCCCACATCGACGATGACGGGATCGATCTCGACCCCGTCGATCGGTACCGGGCCGTAGCCGGCCGTGATCTGCTTGCTGGCGGTGCCGGCAGCGAGGCCGATCAGCAGGACGTTGTCGATCGACGCGGCGCCGTCCTGAGGCACGAAGAGCGGGCCGGTCATGAAATAGTCCCACGGTCCGCCGGTGAGGAGGTTCTCGGGGTCGTAGATCGAATGATAGGCGTGCCCGTCGTTCAAGAAGAGGATCCGGCGTGAGCCGTCTTGCGTGACCTGGATGTAGTTTTCGGACGACTCAGTCTCGTAGACGATCTCCCCGACCTGCGCCTCACGGATCGGGCGCTGGCTGACCCACAGGTTCGCGACGACCATGGCGACCGTCAGGGCAACGGCGACCAGCGCCGGGCGGATCGCGCGGATGCGAAGGAGGCCGATGACGGACGGAACGAGCAACAGGAGGCTGAGCACGATGAAGGTGCGTGATGTGCCGATCCACGGGATGAGCAACAGCACCGGGAGGAAGCTGCCGGCAATGGAGCCGATGGTGGAGATCGCGTTGATCGAGCCGGTCATTTCCCCGGAATCGGCGACGTCCTCCAGCTGGAGGCGGACAGCGTAGGGCGTCACGAAGCCCAGCAGCGTGATCGGGATCGCGAGGGTCAGGAGCACGGCGATGAGGGCACCGTAAAAGGCACCGACGTTGTAGTCCGCAAAGGCGTCGACCGACATCTCGAGGATCGGGCGGGAGACGAAGGGCATGAGGCCGGCGGCGATGGCCGCGATCGCGGTGAGGAAGTACATCAGCCAGAGCCGCGGGTACTTGTCGGCGATCTTGCCACCGAGGCTGTATCCGATCGCGAGGAAGGTAAGCGTCAGGCCGATGACCGTGGCCCAGATAAACGTCGATTCGCCGAAGTAGGGGGCGATGAGGTTTGTCGCGGCGATCTCCGCGCCAAGACTGGTGACGCCGCCGAAGAAGACGATGAGCCGAATCCAGAAATGGTCGGCTCGCGTCAGGATCGTGCTCTGTTCGTGTGGGTCGTGGCTCACTCGGTATCCCGGGGTAAGAGGCGAACGGGCTCGTTTCGCGGTCAAGTATAGTGACTGGGCGCAGACTTCAGATCAATACGGAGACGTGATGCGGATACTCCTGCGTCGACTTATCGCATTTTCCCTCGACTGCCTGATTCTGTTCCTCCTCTTCGCGGCTCCCCAATTCCTGATCCTGACGATCACCGGCCGATGGTTCCTGGACGAGGACTCGTCGAATGTCCTGACCTGGGCCTGGGTCGGCGTGTCGGTGACGTTACCCTCGCTGGCGTATTTCACGCTCTGCGACGGCTCGCGACGCGGGATGACGATCGGCAAGCGGATGCTGGGTCTCGCTGTTCGATCGACGCGCGGTTATCGCGTGACCTGGGGTCAGGCGCTCGGGCGGAATATCGTGAAACTCATCCCGTGGGAAGCGACGCACATCATGATCTTCTTCCCCGAGCCATTTGGCGATGACGATCCGAGCCCCGGGAAGATCACACTGATGGTCGTCGCCAACGTCCTCGTGCTCCTCTGGTTGGTCGCGCCGCTCTCCGATCGACCGAGGTTTCGGGCGCTCCATGATCGAGTCTCGGCAACCGTCGTCGTGGCGGCCGGGGTTGGATCGGGAACTCAACATATCACTTAAATTCGTCATGAAACACCTTCGCGAAAACCCGTGCTTGCAGCCTTAACAATTTCTCCCTAGAATGTTGCTATTCCTAAGGAAACAGGACGTCGTGGGACTCACCAACGCAGGGGATCATCGCCCGTACGGGAAACGCGCCGCATCGCCGGTGGAAGGAGACCTCTCATGTCCTCGAGCAAGATCAACCGTCGTCGTCTGGTCGCTTCGGCAGCAGCAGGGATGGGTGCCGCAGGTGCTTTCGGGTATGCATCCGCGCGACCCGGTGCACCGTCGACGCGATACGAAATGCCGGCGATCAACCGGCAGAGCCCGGTGCAGCTGCGTTGGGCGATCCCGGGGAACCCGGCCGAAGTGGCCGTCTATGAGCAGGTTGCGGCCGATTTCATGGAGCAGAACCCGGGTATCGAGGTCACGACCGACCGCGAGGCATCGGATTACGAGAAGATCGTCTCCCTGATCGCGGCCGGCACGCCCCCCGACATCATGTTCTCGACGATCAACAACTGGCCGGCGTTCGCCGAGCGCAACATCTTCATGGCGCTGGACGATTTCATCGAGCAGGACTCCTACGACATCGACGACTTCTACGAGCAGATCCTGACGCCGTATCGATACGATGGCGAGGGCTTCGGCGATGGCCCGTTGTATGGCCTGCCGAAGGAGATCGCCGTTCGGGCGATGTACTACAACAAGGACATCTTCGAGGAGGCTGGCGTCGAGTTCCCCACCGCGGACGAGCCGTGGACGTGGGACCAGTTCATCGAGATGACGCAGGCGACGACGAAGGTCGAAGGCGGCCGCACGCGCCAGTACGGGTACATCCTCTCAGCCGGCTGGCTGTACTGGCAGATCTGGGCGTGGTCGGCCGGTGGCGAGCCTGTCGATGACCTGTTCAAGCCGACGCGGTCGAACCTGAACGATCCAGCGGTGCTCGAGGGGTACAAGACCTTCACGGACTTCGTGACGGAACTCGGGACGGCGCCCAGCTCGTCGGTGACCCGCGAGCAAGGCACGGCAGAGATGTTCGCGGCAGGACTTGGCGCGACGTACAACAACGGCCGCTGGATGGTGCCGCTGTTCCGCGAGTCCGACTTCGAGTGGGATGTCATGCCGCATCCGTACAAGACGGACCGGGCGCAGATGCTCAGCGGTTCGATCTTCGCGGTGTCGTCGGCGACGGAGCATCCGGAAGAGGCCTGGAAGCTGCTCGCCTACGTCTCGGGTACGGAAGGCCAGATGGCGATGACGGAGCTTGGGCTCCTGCTGCCGTCGCGCAAGTCGGTCGCGGAGTCGGATGTGTTCCTCCAGAGCACGCCGCCCGAATCGAACCAGATCTTCCTCGACGAGCTGGAGTTCGCGAAGCCGCTGCCGATGACGTCGAAGTACCCCGAGATCGAGAAGATCATGAACGACAACACCGATCTCGTCCTCAACGGCGAGCAGACCGCTGAAGAGGCGTTGGCGATCATGCACGAGCAGGTCGACGCCTTGCTGCAGAGTTAGGCGTCTTCCACGTGTCGTGCCGCGGACGGTGGCGGGCTCACATGCGCGAGTCCACCACCGTTGCGGCGTCTGGAGCCGATCGATGGCCAGGGTCAGCACCCCTGCAGGGGATTCAGTGACAGGTGTGCCGGCAGACCGTCTTCCCGCGGAGAAGGCGCCGAAGCGGCGGATGGGCGCCCTCGCCAGGCGCGAGATGTGGGCAGGCTATCTTTTCCTGCTGCCGAACATGATCGGTTTCCTGATCTTCACGGCGCTGGCGGTCGTTGCGTCCGCTGGTATCTCCCTGACATCGTGGGACCTCCTGTCCGACCCGGAGTTCGTGGGTCTGGACAACTACGTCCGCCTGTTCACCAACGATCCACTGTTCCGGACCGTGCTCTGGAATACTTTCTATTTCACGATCGTCAGCGTCCCGGGGTCGACAATCATCGCGCTCGCGCTTGCGCTGGTTCTCAACTCGGGCCTGAGAGGCATCCCGCTGTTCCGGACGGCGTACTTCCTGCCGGTGATCACCGCCACAGTGGTCGTCGCGCTGATCTGGCGCTGGTTCTACAACCCGGATTTCGGGATCCTGAACTACCTGCTGTGGGAGATGGGCGTCGAGCAACCGCCGAACTGGCTGTCGAGCCGGACATGGGCGATGCCGGCGGTGATCATCCTCTCGATCTGGAAGCAGGTCGGGTACAGCATGGTGATCTTCCTCGCGGGGTTGCAGGCGATCCCGGCGCAGCTCTACGAGGCGGCATCGATCGATGGCGCCGGGCCGTGGCAGCGGTTCAAGGGCATCACGCTCCCGTTGCTGACGCCGACCACGTTCTTTGTGCTCGTCATTTCGTTTATCGGCTCGCTGCAGGTGTTCGATGCGGTGCTCGTACTTACCGATGGCGGCCCCGCCAACTCGACGCGGACGATGGTCTACCACATCTGGGAGGAGGCATTCGTCTTCCTGCGGATGGGCTACGCGGCCGCGGTGGCGTGGGTGTTGTTCTTCATCGTCTTCCTGATCACGCTGATCCAATGGAAGCTCCAGAAGCGGTGGGTGCACTATGAGTACTGAGGCGGCGGTGCGGCCGACGGTCGGCGATGGCTTCGTCGATCCGGGGCGCTCCGGGCGAGGCATGAAGATCCTCTGGCGGGTGCTGGCGTACGCCGTGGTGACGCTTGGCGCGGTCATCATGGTCGTGCCGTTCCTCTGGATGGCGTCGACGGCGTTCAAGAGCGGAGGCTCGGCATTCGACTACCCGCCGACGTGGATCCCGCGG
Organism: Thermomicrobiales bacterium; assembly: GCA_035305265.1. Lineage (GTDB taxonomy): Bacteria > Chloroflexota > Chloroflexia > Thermomicrobiales > UBA6265 > UBA6265. The sequence goes on from DATGPC010000245.1 coordinate 6,196, forward strand.
CCGTTCACGCTCGAGAATTTCAAAGAGGTCTGGACGGCGGTCGACTTTTCCCGCTACTTCTTCAACAGCCTCTTCATCGCGGTGTGCGTCACGGCCGGGGAGGTACTGACATCGGCGTTGGCGGCGTACGCGTTCGCGCGGCTCCGGTTCCCGGGGCGGGACGCGATGTTCCTGTTGTACCTGGCGACGCTGATGATCCCTGGGCAGGTGACGATCATCCCGAACTTCATCCTGATGCGGTATCTCGGCTGGATCAACACGTACGAGGGACTGATCATCCCGACGGCATTCACCGCGTTCGGGACGTTCCTCCTGCGTCAGTACTTCCTCTCCATCCCGCGAGAGCTGGAGGAGGCCGCCCGCGTGGACGGCGCAGGGTATTTCGAGATCTGGTGGCGGATTATCATGCCGCTGGCGACGCCGGCGATCGCGACGTTGGGCGTTTTTAGCTTCATGGGCGCGTGGAACAGCTTCCTCTGGCCATTCATCATGGTCAGCACGGCCGAGATGCGGACGCTTACGGTGGCGCTCCGGTCGCTGCAGACCGAATACGGGACGGAATGGGGCATGATGATGGCCGGATCGCTGATCGCGATGCTGCCCATGCTGGTGATCTTCCTCGCGGCGCAGCGGTATTTCGTGCGCGGCATCGCGACGTCGGGCTTCGGTGGACGGTAGCAATATCGACATAAAGGTGGTTAGTGGTGGGGCTGAAAGCGGTTCTGTTCGATCTCGGCGACGTCATCATGAAGGAAGAGACCGAGGAGAAGATCGACGGCGTGACGCAACGGGCGGATCTGCACCCGGGTATGGCGGATATGGTCCGGCGCTTGCACGCGCGTGGCGTGCCGATCGGGATGGTCGCGGATACGCGGGATGGAACATATCGCAACGTGTTGAACATGCACGGGTTGTTTGACCTGTTCACAGTGTTCGCGATCTCGGACCACCTTGGTGTCGAGAAGCCGGATCGCAAGATGTTCCTGCACGCGCTCGAGGGCCTCGGTATCCCGGAGAGCGACTGGAAGGACGTCGTCATGGTCGGGAACAACCTGGCGCGTGACATCCGGGGCGCGAACGCGCTCGGGCTGACGACCGTGTGGCTGGTGTGGAACCAGCGGTATCCGATTGCCTGCGCCGATGATGACGAGACCCCTGACTATCAGGTGAGCACGGCTGAGGACCTCGAGACGTTGCTGGTGGCGCTCGATGAGGGGCACGACCCGGCGCGCTGGTCGCATCCGCAGCCGTTCCCCTGGGATGCCGTCACATAGGCATCCTGGCTCTTGCTCCCCGGGCATGCGCTGTTCGGTGCGGGTGGAAGGCCAGCAACCATTCACACCTGAGATACACGCGAATCCTCATCAATTTCGCACAACGTAACTTATCCGCAAAACACAGATCGCGGCTGCTCCCCTGAAACGCATTCCTTCGATTACTATTCGCGCAGTCCCCTGCATGCCCATCCAGGTACGCATGGAGCGCCTTCAACGAGCCTGGGAGAGTCACGTCGCCTTCCTCCCGAGGTGTAACCTGCACCCGTCTCCGGCGACGTGGAAGTGACCCGCGATGTTTCGACGGTTGAAACTCCGTGCCAAGCTCATCGGCGCTTTTGCAACCATGCTTGCCGTCATCGTGGCGTTCGGCGTCGGCTCGTTCCTGGCATCCGAAGCTGCGCTCCAGACACGCGACGATGTGGATCATCACCAGCAGGTCATCGATCACTTCAACGACGTCCTCCGGTCGGTCTCGCAGATGCAGACCACGTATCGCAGCTACGTGATGTTCGGCGACGTCGTTATCCTGGCGCAACACAACAGCGCTGTGGTGCGGTTCGAGGAGTCTTTCGACGACCTGAAGCGCAGCGTGCTCACTGACCCCGACCAATTCGGTCGCATCGTGAGCATCGAACAGGACACGCGTGATTGGCGTTACAACGTCATCGAGCCGGGCCTGGAGATCCGTACGCCAGGGACCATCGGGGATGCACAGATCGAGGCGGCTGCGTTGGACTACCTGCAGACCAACGAGAGCATCGCCTATTACGTCGAGATCAACGAGCAGCTCGAAGACGGGCTTGCCGCAGAGACCGAGCTGCTCCGGCAACTGGAAAAGGATGTGGACCGAAGCCAGCGCCTTTTCACGGCGACCTTGGTCAGCGGGAGTGCTGCCGCCATTGTGGTGGGCGTAGCGCTTTCCACCCTCCTCTCCCGCGACATCGTTGGCGCAGTGCAGCGCCTCGGGACGCTTGCGGAAGGTATTGCCTCAGGCGACCTCAACTCGCGGATCCGGTCGAGGCGCGGCGACGAAATCGGTCGGGTGGCGTCCCTGTTCGACACCATGGCTGATCAGCTCGAGGAACGAACCGCCCAGCTACGAGAGACGGCGTCGATCGCCGAGGATCGCGCCTTCCGGATCCGGACGATCGTCGACAACGTGGCCGACGGGTTGATCTCGTTCCGGGAAGACGGGCTCATCACATCGAGCAATCCTGCCGCACGGTCCATGTTCGTGGCTGAGCGCGGTCGCGACATGACGGGGAAGCTCATCCAGCACTATCTCCGTGGGGATGCCGAGGGTACAACTCTGTCCATGGAGTGTATTTTGCCGAGAGACGGTCAGCCCCTTCTCCGAAGCGTCTCTGGCGTCCGACAGGACGGAGCGATCTTTCCGGTGGAGATGCTGGTCCAGGAAATCGCTGACTCCGA
>DATGPC010000246.1:0-13599 GCA_035305265.1 Thermomicrobiales bacterium
GAGGCCACGCTTGGCGGGACCCGGACACGCAAAGGACCCCGATGAACCCTGTCGCTATCGACAACCAGCACATCCCGGTGCCAACGACATCACTGGTTGGCCGCGACGATGAGCTCACCCGCCTCATGACGCTCCTGACGCGTCCGGACGTCCGCCTCGTCACCCTGATGGGCCCCGGTGGCGTCGGCAAAACGCGCCTGGCCCTTCAGGTCGCGCACGATATCGATCGGGACATCGTCGGGCCGGTTCGGCTCGTCCTGCTCGCCAACGTCACCGACGGCGCCGACATCGTCCCGGCCATCGCCCGCGCCCTGCGCGGCTCCCGGCTCGACGCGCTCCCGGCGGACGAGGAGATCTTCGCGACAATCGGCGACGACCCCATGCTGCTCATCCTCGACAACGCCGAGCAGATCGCCGACCAGCTTACGTTCCTCGCGGACCTCATCAATCGCTGCCCGCGCCTGACGGTCCTCGTCACCAGTCGCGTCATGCTCCGCCTCTCCGCAGAACACGTCGTTACGCTGGATCCATTGCCGACGGCCAGCCCGGGGCATGGCCAGCTTGCGCCGGCAACCGCGCTCTTCGTCGACCGCGCCCGCCTCGTCAGGCCCGACCTGGAGCTGACGGACGAGAACATCCTCGCCATCGACAAGATCTGCCAACAGGTTGATGGTCTTCCACTCGCGATCGAGCTTGCTGCCGCCCGTACCCGCTTCCTCTCGCCCGTCGCCCTCCATGAGCGACTGACGGAACGCCTCGCCATGCTCGTCGGTGGCCCGCGTGACGCCCCGGAGCGGCACCGGACTCTCCGCGCCACGCTCTCCTGGTCGCACGACCTCCTGACCGCCGAGGAGCGCACGCTCTTCCGCCGGCTCGGGGTCGCGATCAACGGCATTCCCTATGACGCGGTCGAGCCCATCTGCAACAGCGCCGGTGACCTCGGATATCAGGTCCCGGAGCTCCTCGAGTCGCTGGTCGACCACAGCCTCGTCCGGATCGATGACGGTCCGGACACCGGTCCGCGCGTTCGCCTGCTCCATACCGTCCGGGAGTTCGCGGAGGAACAGCTCGACGAGAGCGGCGAAACCGACGCCATCCGCCGCGCCCATGCGATGTGGTTCGCGGGGATGATCATCGACACGCCGATCACCACCTGGGGCACCGGCCGGCCCGAGCTGCGCCGCTGGACGCTGCGCCACCTGCCGGATTTACCGACGTTTTCCACCGTGCTCAAGCGCCTGATGCAGTGGGGCGAGCACGTCATGGCCTTGAAGATGACGAGCCAGCTCATCTCGTTCTGGGGCGAGATCGGTCACAACCGCGAGGCGATGGAATGGACCAGCAAGGTCATGCCCTACGTCGACGAAGTCCCGGTCGAAGACCGCGCCCACTTTTTCTTCAAGGCTGCCCTGGTCCTGCACATGGCAGAGCGGATCGACGAGACGTTAGAGTTCGCGACACGCAGTCTCGAGCTCTACGAGCAGCTCGGCGTACCCCGGTGGATCGCCAATACCCAGAACATGGTCGCGAACCTGCAATGGCAGATCGGAAACCCTGAGGACGGTGAACGGTACCATCGCATGGCGATCGAAACCTCCGCGGAATCCGGAAGTATCATCGGGGTGGCCATGTTCAAGGCGCAGTTCGCCGACCGGCTCGTCGAGCGAGAGCGGTATGACGAAGCCGCGCAGCTCCTTGACGAAGCCCAACCGGTCATCGAGCGCGAGCGACCGGGCGCCGTTCCGATGATCCATGGCTCCCGTGCCCTGCTGAACCTGAAGGCCGGTCGCGTGGACGCCGCCGCCCGGCATATGCGCCAAAGCCTCGACTACTACCGGACACCGCCAATCCGGCGTCCGGACCTGCTGGCCGAGCTTCTCCTCTACACCTCCGACCTCGCGTCCCGGCGCGGAGTCGGCAACGAAGGCGCGATCATCCTCGGCGCGGCAGCGAAGCTCGTCGATGAGATCGGCATGAAATCGAGCAAGGGGTTCAATCAGGAAGAGGCACGTCTCCGGGCAGTGCTCGAGGCGCAGCTTGGCGCGGACCGGTACGCCGAGCAGTTCCACCGCGGTCAGGCCACCCCGATTTCGGACGTCGTCGCGCTCGCCATCGATGTCTGCGACCGAATCCCGTCAGAAGTCCCTGCCGCCGAGCCAGCGCAGGCGATCGAGGACGATCTTACCCCGCGCGAGCGCGATGTCCTGAAGCTTCTCGTAGCCGGGAAGTCGAACGCCGCCATCGCCGACGAGCTCTTCATCAGCCAGCGCACGGTCACCACCCACCTCACGCGCCTCTATGCAAAGCTGGACGTGACCTCCCGCACGGAGGCAATCTCCACCGCGCTACGTATGGGGCTCGTGACTCCGTCTTAAGGCTTACGTACAACCTCGTACGACGTACGCCCGCGCGAATACGCGGTCTGTACGATGTGCGCGTCTCCCCGCTCCGGCATGATGTGGTCATAGAGAAACGTGATCGCAGCAATCCACCACAGCACAGGGGAAACGCACAGATGAACCACAACCTCTCGATCGGCAGCGACTTCATGACCTTCGGCACCGAGGCGATCGGCGTCCATCATTCGATCTACACCCGGCTGCTTCGCGCCGAGCATCGGGCCATCCTCAACAATGTTCGCGATGACGATCCGGGTACCGGGTTCCGGGCCATGCTCGGTAACGCCATGATTTCCCTCGGCACGCTCATCGCCGGCAAGACAGCACACATGCAGGAGCGGAAAGCAACGAGCCGCTCCTCATCTCCGACATCCGGGTTCGTCCCCACACGCTAACCCGGCATCTCTCCCCACCCCTGGTCGGCAGGAAGGCGGTCCGTAATGGACCGCCTTCCTGCGTTTCAATGATGTTCCCGACGGACCACGTCCGTCATTCTGAGCGCAAGGAAGACCCGATCGCCCAACGGTCGATATCCGGGCAGGCGGGTGGCTCTCCTACCACGCCAGGGGCCGCTCGAATTCCTCCCGCTCCAGCAACATCAACAGCTCCCATCCCGTGTTCCCCGGATCGTCATCCGTCACATACACCCGCTTCAACGGCCGGAAACCAGCTTTCTCGTAGCTCCGCACCGCCCGGGCGTTCTCCGGGTCCGGCGCGATCATCGCCAGCGGCGCCTCCATCTCCCCGAACACCAGTCGCTCGAGGCAGGCCCGCAACACCCCCGTGCCCCAGCCCTTTCCGCGAAACTCCGGCTCACCGATGAACAGGTCCATCGCGACCGCCTCCGGTGGGACGTCGACCTGCCGCCGGTACTCCTCCTCGTCGGCCAGCCGGTAGACCTGGATGTACCCGACGCCCTGTCCGTCGATCTCGATGATGTACTTCCGCGTCGTTGCCTCCGGCGCGAACCGGGCGCCAATGTTCGCCTCCGTCAATTCGCCCTCGTCGTACCACCGCCGGACGTCAGGGTCCGCCAGCCATCGAAGAAGATGCGGAAGATCCCGCTCGATCTCGACCGGCCGGAATGCGATCCGTTCCAGCCGCGAATCCGTATCGCTCATGCGTCCCTTTCTTATCGGGGTTCGAAACATGCATATCGCCGGTGGATAATCACAGATAGCAGGTCTGACACCGCCATCATGGAGGACGCATGACTCATTCATCCACACCCGAGCAGGAACTTCTCGAACTCCTTGGCGAGCAGGACGAGATCACTGTCGCCACCGCCGAATCCTGCACCGGCGGCAACGTCGCTGGCCGCATCACCCGCGTTGGCGGCTCGTCCGCCTACATGCAGGGCGGCATCGTCTCCTACTCGAACAACGCCAAGGCGAACCTGCTCGGCGTGCCGCGATCGATTCTCGAGAATCCGGGCGCCGTCAGCGCGGAATGCGCCCGCGCCATGGCCGAAGGCGCACGCAAGGCCCTGGACGCGACCTTCGCGGTCAGCACGACCGGCATCGCCGGTCCCTCCGGTGGCACCGACCGCAAACCGGTCGGACTCGTCTACATCGCCGTCTCCGGACCAAACGGAACCGAAGTGGAAGAGCACATCTTCGCCGGCGACCGCGCGCAGGTCATCGACGGCGCCACCCAGCGGGCGATGGAGATGCTGGTGCACCACATTCGCGAGAACCGGCCCACCTGATGCACACCCGATCGCGACATGCGGTACGGTACGGATGACATGCTCATCCCGACTCGACAGGAGCTTGCTTTCTTGACTGCTTCAGACACGACTTCCGGCTCACCCTACGACAAGACAACCCTGCCGAACGGCGTCCGCGTCGTCACCGGCACGATGCCCGGCGTCCATTCCGCGAGCCTCATCTTCTATTACAACGTCGGCTCCCGTATCGAGCCGAACGAGATTGCCGGCGCCTCGCACTTCCTCGAGCACATGCTCTTCAAGGGCACCGAGAAACGCCCCGACCCGATGATGATCTCCCAGGAGATCGAAGGCGTCGGCGGCATCGTCAACGCCGGCACCGGTCGCGAATCCACGACCTACTGGGTCAAGGTTCCCAGCACCCACTTCGGCCTCGCGTTCGACGTCCTCGCCGACATGCTTCGGAACTCCGTCTTCGATCCCGAAGAGGTCGACAAGGAGCGCAAGGTCATCTTCGAGGAAATCCGCTCCGTTCAGGACATCCCGGAGGAGCTGGTCCACGAGCTGATCGACGCCGTCGTCTTCCCGGGCACCGCCATCGGTCGCGATATCGCCGGCACCGAGGAGACCGTCGCCAACATCACGCGCGACGCGATGCTCGACTTCTGGCAGCGCAACTACACCGCGGACCGGCTCGTCGTCGCGGCGGGCGGGGCCGTGAGCCACGAAGAGGTCGTCGCCCTGACGGAGAAGTACTTCGGCGACCTGCCTCGCACAGAGAACGGCAACACTGCCATGCCGGTCAAGGTCGACCAGTCCGAGCGACGCGTGAAGCTGGTGACGCGAGACACCGAGCAGGCACACTTCTGCCTCTCATTCCCCGCGATCTCCTACCACGACGAGCGTCGGCACGTGCAATCGACGATCGAGGCGATCCTCTCGTCCGGTATGAGCTCGCGCCTCTTCCAGGAGATTCGCGAGCAACGTGGCCTCGTCTACTCCATCTACGCCTACTTCCGTGGCTACGAGGAAATCGGCCAGGGCGTCATCTATGCCGGAACCGACGTCGACCGCGTCAAGGAAACGATCTCGGCCACCGTCGGCGAGCTGAAGAAGCTGCGCGACATTCCCGTGCCGGAAGACGAGCTGGAGCGCACCAAGACCCTGCGCAAGGGCCGCCTCTTGATGAGCCTCGAGGACAGCCGCTCTGTCGCGTCATGGATCGGCAGCCAGGAGGCGACCTACGGCGAGATCCTGACGCCGGAAGAGATCATGGAGAAGATCGACGCCGTCACGGTCCAGGACATCCAGGACCTCGCCGGTGAGCTCCTGCGCGAAGACCGTTTCAGCCTCGCCATGATCGGCCCGTTCACAAAGGAAAAGGACTACGCCGCCCTGCTCTCGCTGGACGCATAGCGGAACGGACTCGTTCTCCGTACCGCCGCCGGTCGGCCGAGGCAGCGACTGCCGAGAAGCGGTCGCGGGCCATCGTCTGTGGCGACGATCGCCGGATACAGGGTCCGGCGGTACGGGTGGCTGGCCGCAGGCTGGCCGCCCATCGCCCAACAGGCGAATCCGTGCACCAAAAGGACTCCACCATGACAGACGCATCCAGACAACAGGACACCCTCGTCTTCGTTGACGAGAAGACCGGCCTCGAAATCCACCCGTGGCCGGCCGAACGCGACGGTGAGGCCGCCGCGATCCTCGCCGATGCCACCGGCGCCGGAACCGTCGAAGCCGCGCAGGCGAAACTCTCCGAAGCCCGGGCCGGAGGTCCGAACCGTGTCTTCGGCGGGATCATCGACGGCCAGCTCGTCGGCGCCTACACCCTCCGGCGCGACGGCATGGCGAACGAGGTCGGCATTATCGCCGTCGCGAAGGACCATCGCCGCCGCGGCTTCGGCAGGATCCTGCTGATGGATGCCCTGCGTCGCTCCGGCCGCCGCCCGCTCGTCGCCGAGACCGACGAAGAGGGCCTGCCGTTCTACAAGGCCTGCGGCTTCAAGATGGTCGGCCGCCGCAAGCAGCCGGACGGGACCTTCCGCTATCGCATCGGCTGGCACGCTCCACGGCCAGCAGCCCCGCAGGCATCACAAGGACCGGCATAGGCAACGTCCACCTGCAAGCCCGTTGATCAGCGAGGAGACCACCACCCCACCATGTCGCATTCCCCGACCTTCCAGCCGGACGTCCGCGCCATCATCGACCTCGCCCTCGCCGAGGATATCGGCACCGGGGACGTCACCACCCTCGCCACCGTCCCGACCGATCGGTCGGCGAGCGCCGTCATGCTCGCCAAGTCCGGTGGCGTCCTGAGCGGCATCGAGGTTGCCCGCGAGGTCTTCCGCACCGTCGACCCGTCCGTGAGCTTCGAGCCCCTCGCGGCGGATGGCGACCGCCTCTCCCATCGAATGGAGATCGCCCGTATCAGCGGCTCGGCCCGCTCCATCCTCATCGCCGAGCGGACCGCGCTGAATTTCGTGCAGCGCCTCTCCGGCGTCGCCACCAGCACGGCTCGCTACGCCGCGCTGGTCGCAGGCACGCGCACCCGCATCGTCGACACCCGCAAGACCACCCCGGGCATGCGCCTGCTCGAGAAGCGCGCCGTCATGCACGGCGGAGGCGACAACCACCGCTTTGGCCTCGCCGATGGTGTCCTCATCAAGGACAACCACCTCGCCGCGGTCGGCGGCCCGACCCGGATCACCGACGCCATCACGGCGGCCCGCGCTCACGCCCCGCATACATTGAAGATCGAGGTCGAGGTCACCTCGCTCGACGAGCTGCGCGAGGCGCTCGACGCGGGCGCCGACATCATCATGCTCGACAACATGGATACGCCAACCATGGCGGAGGCCGTCGCCATCCGCGATGCGCACGAGAATTCGCCGCTGCTGGAGGCCTCCGGCGGGATCACCGAGGCGCGTATCCCGGAGATCGCCGCGACCGGCATCGACCTGATCTCCGTCGGCGCCCTGACCCACTCATCCCCGGCCCTCGATATCAGCCTCGATATCGCGCTCACCTGACCCACGCAACTCAGGTCAGACGCGCCTGATGCCAATCGCCCTCCGGGACCTCACCAGTGGTGCCTGGCGGGCACAAACATGGTATGGTCCATCTGGGAGAATCCGGCTTGCCCGGATGGGTCACGGAAGGAAAACCGTGGACCCCTCTAGGCAAACGAAAACCCATGCCGTATAGTGTACGTACACTCATTAATCCGGGTGTGACGCGGGCGGTAGTGGAGCGTTCGATCGGTCTCGAGCCGATCACCGGAAAACGTGAAACCGGGAGCCTCATCCCTTCGTTCATAAGGAGTGAGGACCCGGACACCCCGAACCGCGGGAACGCGGCAGGGGAGAATCGACACATTCCCGGGAAAACAGGCAGTAGGCCAGGTGCCATGCCACACGGTATGACACGATTGCGGCTTGCCTGACGGTCAGGTGGTCTGCACGCCCGGCAGCCACGACGGCCGGAAGGTGCGATACGTTTCAGGGCGAAAGGGAGTGGTGGTGAAGAAAGTCTCGCATGGCGCGACCGGAGAGGTACGGAAGCGTTTCGGTCCAGGATCCCTCGCGATGATCCTGGCTATTTTCAGCTTGCTCATGACCAGCGTGATGCCCATGGCATCGCAGCCGGCTGCGGCCCAGGAGAGCGACTGGGCGCCGCCGCCAACGGTCTACATCCCGGAAACCGGCCACACGCTAGACCGGCTCTTCCTCGATATGTGGCGCAACGCGGGTGGCGCCTCGGCCTTCGGCTATCCGATCACGCCGGAAATCACCCTCGAGAACGGACACGTCGTCCAGTATCTGCAGTACGCACGATTCGAGTACTGGCCGGAAGGTGACGAAAACGGCAACACCGTCATCCTCGGCAAGATCGGCGAGGAACTTCGCCCGGTCATGCTCCAGCGCTCGATGATCGCCTCCTCCAAGCCGGCCGAGACGGGTGGCCTGCGAGAGTCCGCCGCCATGATGAAGGCGTGGCTCCCGGTTGCCGCCGACAAGGCGGACGTCGACGGCGAGACCTCGATCTTCGTCGAGGCGACGGGGCACACGATCCATTCCGGCTTCCTCTCCTACTGGTACAACAGCGGCGCCGAGTCCTTCCTGGGCAACCCGCTGACCGAGGAGTACACGCTCGGCGACACCACGTATCAGGTCTTCGAGCGCGGCCAGCTGCAGTACACCCAGGAAGACGGTGTGCGCATGGTCCCGGTCGGCGAGGTCCTCGCCGAGAAGTACAACCTCGACACCGAACCGATGGAGCAGGGCAACGTCCCGACCTACGACGAGGCGCTCTTCGTCCCGCCGCCGGAACCGACGCCGGAGCCGGTCGAGATCGCAGGCATCCCGGAAGCCGCCACGGGTGAGGTCTGGATCGACATCAACCTCTCCTATGAGTACATGACGGTCTACCAGGGCAACACCGTCCTCATGGAGACCTACATCAGCTCCGGCAAGCCGGGCTTCGAGACCCCGCCGGGCACGTACTACATCAATACGAAGCTCGAAGTGCAGGACATGGAAGGCGTCCTCGGTGGCGAGTACTACAACGTGCCGCAGGTGCCCTGGGTGATGTACTTCACCGATGTCGGGCACGCGATCCACGGCGCGTACTGGCACAACAACTTCGGCACCCCGATGAGCCACGGCTGCATCAACGTGCCGGTTGACCTGGCCGCCTACCTCTACAGCGTCTCCAGCATCGGCACCCGCGTGGAGATCCACTGGTAATCTCCCCCGGACCCGATGAACACCGAACGACCCGCGCGAGGCACCCCCTCCGCGGGTCGTTTCGTTTTCCCCGACATTTCCCTCTCGTAGCCGCCCCTTGTGGGCGGCTCATTTCCCGCCGGATCCAGATGCCCCGTACCGCCGCACCTTGTGTGCGGCGCCTTGCATGACCGACGCCGGACACCGTCCGCAGCTGCGAGGTCCGGCGGTACAAAACGCCCCACGGATCCGGCATTCCCGCCCATCCGGCAACCGAACCGGGAACACCTGCGTGGTAGGCTTCCAACAGCAGGAATCCCTCCGGATTCCCCCCACCTATGCACTCTTTTGGAGGCCCCGCATGCGCGACATCACCACCCGCATCCTGACCGCATCCGCCCTCGCCATCCTCACCCTGGCAACGCTCTTCTCACCCGCCACCGCCCGTGAAACCCGCGATGTCGACGGCGGTTTCACCATCGATATCGGGTTCGAGAACGAGCCCGCCATCCAGGCCGACACCAACGCCCTGTGGCTGCGCGTCACCGACGGAGACCAACCGGTCGACGGACTCGAGCAGACCCTGCAGGCCGAGGTCATCTACGCCGACGCCGTCCGCTCGCTCCCGCTCTCGCCCGAACCGGATGAGCCGGGCGTCTACAGGTCGGTCTTCATCCCGGTCCAGCCTGGCGACTACGCCTTCCGCATCGTCGGCAACATCCAGGGCGTCGCCATTGATGAGACGTTCACCTCGGCACCGGAGGGCGTTTCACCGGTCGACCAGCGCATCGACTATGAATTCCCGTCCGCCGCCCAGGGATTCGTGCGCACCGAGGTCGCCGTCCCGGCCGCGATTGGCCTCGTCGCTCTCGGCTTCGGCATCGGCCACTGGATGTCCCGGCGCACCGCTGCCTGATCGCTCGTTTCCCGGGAGGATACGCCTCCCCTCGTTCCTGAAGGACCCTCGATGACACGCCTCTTCCCGATTCGGCCACTCACACTCTCGCATGCGGGACGTGGTCCGGGATTCCTCGTTACCCTGCTCTTCGTGGCGTTCCTGATCCTCGCCGGTTCATCCTCCCCGGTCACGGTGTCCGCCCAAACCGACGACAACCCGGTCCGGACCACACCAATCGACGGCGAGATCCCCCAGCGATGGCCGCGCTCGGTCATCGCCACCTTCCCGGTCGCGATCGATCCAGACGCCAGCTCGCTGAAGCTCGTCGACATCAACGGTGAGGAGGTTCAGGGCACGCAGCTGGTGTTCCCCGCCGACGGCACGTCGATGTCCCTCAACCTGCCGTCCGATATGCAGGACGGGGTCTACTCCATGGTCTGGGACGCCACCCCGGCCGACGGCGGCGACCCGATCATCGGGTACTCGTCCTTCTCGGTCGGCAATCCCGAGGACGCCGCGATCATCACCGTGCCCTCCACCGCCGGTACCGGCGACGGACCGCCGCAATGGCTCCACGCCGGCGCCCGCTGGAGCGCCCTTATCGGCATCATCGCCGCGATCTCGACCTGGCCGGTCTGGACGGTCATCGTCCGGCCCTCGATCCGCCCGATCTGGCGGCGGGGCCCGCGCATTGTCGCCGCGATGCAGCAATTCGCCTTCATCGCGTTCTCGCTTGCCTTCCTCGGCTCGCTCTTCGAGCTGGTCGTTCGCTCGCAGGCCATGCCCGACGGCACCTGGCTCGACAAGCTGATGAACACGGTCGGCAACACGGATTGGGGCACATGGTGGCTCGTCCGGATGTTCCTGCTGATCTTTCTCGGGATCGGCCTCGCCCTCGCCGCCTGGTGGTATCCATCTCGGCGTCCGTGGCGCATGGTCGCCGCCTGGCTGCTCTCGCTCCTCGCGCCGCTCACCCTGAGCCTCACCTCGCACGCGACCGAGAACTCCGTCGGCCGCGAGGCCGCCGTCGCCACCGATTACCTGCATCTCCTCGCGGCAGGTCTTTGGGGCGGCGCGGTCGTCATCGTCGCGACGGTCCTCATGCCGTCACTCAAGGGAGTCGATGCCAACGCCCGCCGCGACGCCATCAGCCGCCTCGCGACCCGGTTCGGTGGCCTGACGCTTATCGCCTGGGCGATCCTCATCATCACCGGCGCGTACAGCACCCATCTCTTCGTCGGCAACTGGACCGCGATGACGGAGACCGAATACGGGCGCGCCCTCCTCGCGAAGCTCGTGCTCTCCGCCGTCGCGATCGCCCTCGTCGCGGCCGGGATCATCGCCATCCGCCGCCGTACGTCGAATGGCGGCCAGCTGCGCTGGATCCTGCTTGCCCAGGGCGCCGTTGTCCTCGCGATCCTGCTCGCCGTCGGCCAGATGAACACCACGCCGCCCGCGCGCGATGTCCTCCTCGACCGCTCGACCCAGACAACGACAACAGTCGGGTTCCCCGGACGCGAGTCGCTCTATCTCGTGGCTCCACAGCGTGCCGGCGTGAACCACCTCCGCCTGGAGATCCCGGGCGACTACCTGCCGAACGACGCGGAGGCCTACGTCGACATCTCCAGCCCGGACCACCCGGAGCTGGGCACGAAGACCATCCAGATGTATCGCGTGCCCGGCAACGCCTTCGAGCATCACGGCACCGAATTCGCCCTGACCGGGACATGGGAGATGACCCTACGACTGGTCGAGCCCGGTTTCCAGGATCTGTCCTACACCGTCACCCAGCATTTCGGTGAGGAGACGCCCAGCGTCGACCTCCCGGCGAACCCGTGGCGCTTCAACCCGCTGGGCGGCACCGCCGGTCTCGTGCTCATCGTCGTCGGTGTCGCGGGCATCGTCATCGCCATCCTCGCGAACGGTCCGACCCGCAAGGAGGCAGGCGGACTCGGCGCGGCAGCACTCGCGCTCGCGGCCGTGCTGCTCGTGCAGGCGCAGTACGACCCGATCCTCGCCGTCGCCGACGACCAGGGCGCGATCAACCCGAACGACCTCGCGATGGTCGCCCGGGGCGAGCAGGTCTACGACACCTACTGCATGAACTGCCACGGTCCCGAGCTTCGCGGCGACGGTCCGCTGAACGAGAACCTGAACCCGCCGGCGGCCGACTTCGCGGCCCCGCACACCTTCGTCCACTCGGACGAGGACTTCATCTACTGGATCAAGAACGGCAAGCAGGGCACGGCCATGCCCGGTTTCGACGCCCAGTTGACCGATCAGGAGATGCGCGACGTCGTCGCCTTCATCTACAACTGGCAGGCGAATTACGATGGCTCGGACCCGGAGAACGCTTCGGCGGAACCGACCGCCTGCGAGGTCGCGCCACTCGAGTACGCCGAGGTGCGCGAGATCTTCCACCACGGCCTGATGCCCGAGATCCGGCGCGGCGGCCCACTGATCAACGCGTCAGACCAGACCGTCGATGGCGACACCGCCAACGATGTGATGTGGACGGTCGAGCAGGTTGTGGCCTGCACGAACGCGGACCAGACGCTCTCGCGCCTGCGCCTCTTCACGAATCACCTGCTCATGGAGCTTTTCCCGGCCGGCATGGACCAGCGCCTGACCATGGCGACGACCAGCCAGCCCCAGCCTCTCGCCCCGGAAGAGCGCGTCAGCATTGAGGATGTCCAGAGCATCACCCGTCTCGCGGACGGCCGTATTGCCGTAACCGTGATCTTCAACGATCCGGCCGGCATCGGCGTCGTTCCCGGCGCGGGCGTCATCACGCAGGTGACGTTCGTCATGATCGAGCAGGACGACGCCTGGATCGTCGACGAAATCCGCTAATCGTGATCCAGCCTGGTGTGATGTCGTAGGGGCCTGAGACCCAGGGTCTCAGGCGCTTGCCGCCGTATCGCCCGCGAGATCGAGCGCCATCAGTGCCACATCGATCGAGCGATCCTCCAGCCGGATCGCTTTCGGCTCGACGCCATAGCACCGGAAACCAGTCGCTTCGTACAGCCGCCGGGCCGATGTGCTCTCGGCGCTGACGCTCAGGTGCACCATCTCGATCCCGGGCATGCGCCGGCACCCATCGATCGCCGCCTCCAGTAGCGACCTGCCGATCCCCAGCCCACGCACCGATGCATCCGTGTAGAGCAACCAGATCGATGCGCGATGCCGCTGCTTCTGCCGCGTCCACCGCCGCACCCCGACGGCGCCGACGAGCCGTCCATGGACGAACGCGCCGAGAATGAAGTTGCCGTCGCTGATCCATTCGTTGCGGTAGCGCGACGCCACCGTGGCAGGATCTACCGCCCGTTCCTCTTCCCATGTCGGGACGAATGCCTCGGGATGCTGCCGCAGCGCATCCAGCCGGAGCGCGCGGAAAGCCGGGATATGCTCGAGGCCAAGGGCACGGATATCAACGGCGGGAGCCGTCACCAACGACAGCGAATGTCGATGGTACAGGCCGGTGTCGAGCGGGTGCGGGTTGACCACGAATGTCCCCCTTGCGTGTCAGGTCGCCCCTGCGGGGAGCGCCGTGTGAATTGATAACTGCGACCGTACACTGCTGACATCGAGTCTAGGGAGGCGGTTTTTCGGGGTCAACCCGTCCGTACGGCTCTTCTCTTCCCAACCTCACACCGCACACCGCTGTTCCAATGACGACACGTTGCGCCTTCGCCGGAAGAAAAAGCCCGTTCTCCGCTGGTGCGGGAGAACGGGCTGGGAGGATATTCCTGCGGACAGATCAGGCAAAGAGATCCGTCCCGGGCCACTCGGTCGTGGTATCCAGGAGTTCGTGCAGGCTCGGGAGCAGCTCACCGAAGAAGCCGCCGAAATCCATCGGCAACGTGTTGAAGACGAACGCGAGCGTGGTCCCGTCCGGCTTACGGA
>DATGPC010000247.1:0-26897 GCA_035305265.1 Thermomicrobiales bacterium
CGAGTACATCGCGAACGCTCGCGTCGTGGTCGACATGAAGGAGCATGCCCTCGAGGAAGCCGGTGACCTGATTATCCCGCTGCGCGATGGCACGATCAGCGAAGACCATATCGTTGGTGAGCTGGGCGAGCTGGTTCAGGGCTCCATCGCGGGGCGAACGTCGGATGATGAGCTGACCTACTTCAAGTCCGTCGGCAACGCGGTGCAGGATATGGCGGTCGCCAGCGCGGTCGTTACGCGCGCCCGGGAGAAGGGGCTGGGGCAGGAGATCGACCTGGAGTAACCCGGCTCCCGCGTTCGTCATCTCGCGGCACGGTAGCCAGGGCGGCCAGCTCTCCGCCATCTCTTGCCCGCCTTGAATCTCCATTCCACACGCCAAGACGCCAGGTTCTCCATACATGCAAGAACTTGGCGCCTTGACGTTGTGGTCTCCCCGCGTGCCATCAAGATACCCAGGTTTCCCCTCTACCCGAACAACTTGATTAACTTGAAAAGTTTGGTCCTGAACTTTCCGGGGGCCGAAAGAGCATGATCATGATCATCTCGATCAGGAACGATGCTGGAGACTCCTCCCCTGTAGTGGTCCTCGAGATCGCCACATGACAAGGGCCCCGGTCGAACGCCATCGACCGGGGCCTCTCATTGTTCTCTGGTACGTTGCCGTTAGTCGGCGGCCGTGAGGGACTCCTCGCGGGCCGAGATCGGGCAGGTTCCGCTCGGGCAGACACCGTCGACGATGTGCGCCCGGAACTCGTCCTCGAACTTGTCGAGCATGTCGACCAGCGGCACCGGGGCCACTTGGCCAAGTCCGCAGAGGGACAGCTCGATAATGTGCTTGGACGTGCGCTTGATCAGCCCCAGGTCTTCGAGCGACCCGCGTCCGAAGCGGATCCGGTCGAGGATCTCGACCAGCGCCGGGTTCCCGAGGCGGCAGGGGACGCACTTCGAGCACGACTCGTACCGGCTGAACGCGGTCATGTACCGGGCAAAGTCGACGGCACAGACGTTCTGGTCGAACAACACCCAGCCACCAGAGCCGAGCATGCCATTGACGTCCTTCAGCGAGTCGAAGTCGATCGGCAGGTCGAACTCCGCCTCGGTGATCGGGCCGGCGGAGACGCCGCCCGTCTGGATGCCCTTCAGCTCGTACCCGTCGCGCATGCCGCCGTAGATGTCGTTGAGGAGCTGGCGCATGGTCATGCCCATCTCCACCTCGACGACGCCGTGCAGCTTCGACGGGCCCTGCATGGTCATGAGCTTGGTGCCCTTGCTCTTCTCCGTGCCGATATTCGCGTACCACTCGCCACCGTTGACGATGATGTCCGGGACGTTGGCAAGGGTCTCGGTATTGTTCGCGACGGTCGGCCGCTTCCAGATACCCTCCTCGACGGAGCGGGGCGGCTTGGTGCGCGGCTGGCCACGAACGCCCATGATGGAGTACATGAGCGCGGACGCCTCACCGCAGACGTAGGCACCACCACCGGTCCGGACGCGGAACGCGACGTTCTTGCCTGACCCGAGGACGTTCTTGCCGATCAGGCCGAGGCGCTCGGCGTCAGCGACCGCCTTGCGGAAGCGCTTGATGCCCAGCGGGTACTCACCACCGATGTAGTTGTATCCACGCTCGGCCCCGACCGCGATGCATGCGATAAGGATGCCTTCGAGGATGCGGTGCGGGTCGGCCTCGTGCAGGTGCCGGTCCTTGTAGACGTTCGGCTCCCCCTCGTGGCTGTTGCAGACCACGAACTTGGGTTCCGCCTTGGCCTTACGCCCGGATTCCCACTTGATGCCAGCCGGGAAGCCTCCGCCTCCGCGGCCTCGCACCTCGGCGGTGGTCACCTCCGCGATCGCTTCTTCCTGGCTCATCTCGAAGAGAACCTTGAAATAGCCCTGGTAGGCACCCCGGGCGATCGCGTCCTCGATCGAATCCGGCTCGATGACGCCGGCGTTGCGGGTCAGGAGCTGGACCTGGTCCTTGAAGAAGTGATGCTCGTTCAGCGGACGGATGTTCCCGACCGGCTGGTCACCGCGCACACCGACCGCGAGGTCATCACGGGAGCCATCGATGACGCCGGCGATATCTGCCTGCGAAACGGGGCCGTAGACGACCGGGAACTGGCCCGGGCGCTTGACTTCGATCCACGGCTCCATCCAGAACGCGCCGTTCCCGCTCACCTCGCGGACGATCGTGCCCGGGCCGGCGATCTCGCGGACGGTGTCCAGCACCTCGAGCGCGCCCTTGGCGATCGAGCTGGAGCCAACGCCCACGCTGATGACGGTGTCGTCACCGTCCCACATCCGGGTCCAGCGATCGATGGCCGATTTCTGGAACTGTTGGAAGGCATCCTTCGACGTCAGCTTCTGGAGATGCTCGCTCGGGGCCGGGCTAACCATTGGATTCCTCGCTCACGCTCATTGCCTCGCGACCCGCGAGGGCGCGGTTCAACAACTCGGTCAGCGACTCGGGGGTCACGTGTCCCGCATAGTGGTCATCGATCTTGACGACCGGGGACCGGTCGCACACGCCGAGACATCCATTGACCACATGGACGCTGAGATTCTCGTCCGGCGTGGTCTCGCCATCGGCGATGCCGTACTCATCCCGGAGCGTCTGGACCAGCTTCTGCGACCCCATGACATAGCAGGACATGCCGTGGCAGATCAGCAGGTGATGGTGCCCCCGCGGCGCGGTACGGAAGTCGGCGTAGAAGGTCAGGATCGCGAAGACGCGGCTCGGCGTGGTGCCCAGCGCCTCGGCGACGATCTCGGCCGCCTCCGGGGAGACCCAGCCAAAGTGCTCGTTGACTTCCTGGAGTGCGGAGAGGATGAGCTCTTGCGCCTCGTCATGGTCGTCGTAGGTGAAATGGGACATCATCTCGCGAACGACGTCCAGGTCGATCTCCTGCCGGCCCGTATACGGGGATGGAACAGGTCTTACTGCATGTGATTGATCGGGTTGATGCACTCGGCACTCCTCCCTGTCGCTCCGCAGGCGGAAACGCGGCGCGGCAGTGCGCATGTCGCAAATTGCTTTCCGGGGAAGTATACCAGCGGGGACGGGCGTTCTCGAACGCGTGATCCCGCTACCGGAAACACAACAGGCCGGCACAAGAGCCGGCCTGTTTCTCTTGCTTGCTGGAACGGATCAGGAGCGGAAAAGCGACTGGAAGTCGCCGTCGAACTCCTCCAGGAAGAGATGCATGTCGATCACATCTCCCGCGTCAACGCGCGGACCATCGACCGGTCCCTCTGGCTCGATCCGGTCTTCCTCGGCCTGCTGGTCGCTCTCGCCATGGACGATCGCTTCCTCGGTCAGCCGCCGGAGCGCGAGCTGCGCCTCCTGCGGGTCTGCGTCATTGAGGACCGCGGCCACGAAATTCCTGGCGTGGCAGTCCTCGCACTCGACCAGCATCGTCCAGATATCCGACTTGCGGGAAATGATCTCGATGTCGTCGGTGCGGTATTCGCGATGGCAGACGACGCAGCGGTGCATGTTTCGAAGGACGATTTGCTTGATATTGACGTCTGGATCCATGATTTCCTTCTCTAACCGTTACCTCGATCCCCGGGGCCCGTTGTCACGTTTCGTAGAAGCAGAAAACGTGCCCCTGTTGCGCGATCAGGAGCGGGATTGCCCGCCCTTGTCAAAATCGTCCAGGTCCAGCGAATTGATGAAGTCGCGGAACACGCCCAGCTCGTCGCTTCCCTGCGGCTGATCCGTCCCGGTTGGGCGCGGCTCGAAAAGGCCGGTCTTTGGCGGGTCCGGGAAGGCGCCTTCGTCAAGAGGATCCGAAATCGGGTCTCCGTCCTCATCGAGGGAAACGGCTGCGTTGTCCATCACCGCTTCCTCGATCAGGATGCGGGCGTCCGTGCGGACGGCGAGGGCGATGGCGTCGCTCGGTCGAGCGTCCAGCTGGACTGTCCGGTCAGCAATGGAGAGGACCACCGTGGCGTAATAGACCTGATCGTTCAGGTCTGCGATGACGATGTGGTCGATGGTTGCGCCCAGCTCTTCGAGCATTGCCCGCATGAGGTCGTAGGGCAGGGGACGCGTCGGTGTGACACCCTGCAGCTCGAGCGCGATCGCCTCAGCTTCGTACGGGCCGATCCAGATGGGCAGGTGGCGATTGCCGTGAATTTCTTTCAGGATCACGACCCGGTTCTGGGTGACCAGACTGACGCGGATGCTCTCCACTGTTGCTTCAATCATCCTCAGGCCCTTTCCGCATGGAGAGGTTTCCGTTCGGTGCGTGCTTCAGTCGCGAACGCTGGTCCCGGCGATTCGGGATGCCGCCTATCTCCGATGATGGCGGTATGTCTCAGTCTACACCCGGTCAGTAAAGAAGGTCAGTTCGCTGCCTGGGCGTCGAGCTCCGGATACTCCTCGTGCTCGACCGTGCCCCACGCATCGCTTGGCCAGTAGACGATCCACGCCTTCCCGATGATGTTCTCTTCGGGGACCGGTCCGAAGTACCTGGAATCTTCGCTGTTCGTCCGGTTGTCACCCATGACGTAAACGCTGCCGTCCGGAACCGTGACCGGGCGATCGCAGTACTCCCAGGTGCCTGGACAGGTGCTGTCCCGGCCGCCGATGTAGCCTTCCTCAAGTTCCACGCCATTGATGTAGACGAGGTTGTTCCGCACTTCAACCGTGTCGCCGGGAAGCCCGATGACGCGCTTGATGTACGGCTTGTCCTCGCCGGGCGCCGGCGGGGTGAAGACGATCACATCTCCGCGTTCGGGTGCGCCGAAATCGATGATGGTGGCGGAATTGCGCTCGTCCACGCCCGGAATCCAGTCGATGAAGTCCCAGGCGTCAAGCTCGCGATAGGCGTTGCGGTTGACCAGCAGCATCTCGCCGTTCTCGAACGTCGGGAGCATGCTGCGCCCATCGACCTTGAAGTTGAGAACAACGGAGCGAACGAGCACGAAGATCAGCAGGGCAAGAATCGCTGTCTCGAGGATCTCGCGCACGGCCGACGTTTGCTTGCGTTTCGGTGTGGTCTCACCTGTCGTCCCTGCGGTTTGGTCCGAGGGCAACGTGGTGGTCGGTTGACTGGTCCCCTGGCCGGGAGTGTCCCCGAAGTGCCGGGGCTGGCTGTCGGTCATGCGTGCTCGGTTCCTCGTGTCGTTATCGTGCTGGTCGGCAAGGCGCGTTCCGCAACTGATGATACACCTCGACGGGCATCCATCTGCCGCCTAGGGCTCGAGTTCCGGATACTCCTGATGGTCCACCAGGGTCCACGAGTCATTTGGCCAGTAGACGGCCCATGCCTTGCCGATGATGCGTTCCTCGTCGACAACGCCGAAGTACCGGGAGTCCTGGCTGTTGCTCCGGTTGTCACCCATCAGAAAATAGGACCCTTCCGGCACGATGACCGGGACACCGCCGCAATAGGACCAATTGCTGTCGCAACGATTCCCACTGTCCACATACGTCTCTTCGATCTGGATGCCGTTGACGAAGATCGCGTCCTCGCGCACGACGACTTCGTCTCCCGGAACCCCGATGACTCGTTTGATATAGGGCTTCTGGAGTCCCGGCTCGGGCGGGGTGAAGACGACCACATCACCGCGCTCAGGCGCGCCGAAATCGATGATGGTGGCGGAGTTGCGCTCATCCATGCCCGGAATCCAGTCGATGAAGTCCCAGGCGTCGAGCGAGCGATATGCGTTCTGGTTCACGATCAGCCGCTCGCCGTTCTGGAACGTGGGCATCATACTCGGCCCGTCTACCTGGAAGTTCCCGATGAAGACGCGGACGAGGGCGAAGATCAGCAGGGCGAGAATCGCTGTCTCGAGGATCTCCCGAAGCGTGGATTGGCCGCTTCGGGTGGCGGAGTCGGATGTGGCTGCATCGAGCTCGCCCTCCAGCGCTGGCGAGGTTTCGTGCCGATGCTCACTTGTTGACATTGGCGACGGTGTCCTTATTTCGGTTCGGGATCATCGTTCCCACCATGATGGCACAGAACCGGGGAGCGGATGACAAAAAACTACCGGGATGGAGGCTGGCCCCCATCCCGGTACGTCCGCTCATGTTACAGCGCCCCACAGGCCGTGGGAAAGGTCGACCGACTAAATCTCGTCGGGGCGGATGCTGCGCTCGCGCTTCTCCGCATCGATCTCCTCGGCAACCTTCTCACGGGAGTCGCGCGCCGAAGCCGTCAGCGTGGTGGACGTCTGGGAGCTGCCGCTCTCGATGGCGTCGCCGCTGTTCTTCTTGTCGTCGTCGCCAAGTCCGGATTCTTCCTTGAATCCCCGAATACCCTTGCCGAGCCCGGAACCGATTTCCGGAAGCTTACCGGCACCAAAGATGATGACAACAATGACGAGGATGATCGTCAATTCTTGCCAGCCAAGACCCATCATTGTTCGAAATCCTCCTACTGTGGGACCGCCGCGGACGTCCTGTCACGGGCCGGTTGCTTTCGCAATCGGAACATGGACAGTATAGCCACCGCCCGGGTCCTTGCACCACCGAACACGAATGCGCTCACCCGATCTCAGGAGAGGGCGAAGCTGCTGATAATCGCCACCGCAACGAAGAACAGGGCGATGCCGATGGTGAATTGGAAGAGCGTTTTCTCGAAACCGCGCCGCGTGCGCTGGATCGATTCGCCGCCGCTACCGAACGACCCACCGAAAGCGGATCCCTTCGTCTGCAGCAAGAGGAGGAAGATGAGCACCACCGAGATGATGATCATCACGAGATTGATCGCGATATCCACGAATGTGATGTCCTTCGCCAAAATCCACACGGACGCCTTGCCCCGCCGGGGCATTCGCATGCGGGCAGCGTAGCACCTGCACGCGGGTCCATTCAATGCGTCGCTGTTAGCCGTCGCGCCGGGCCGCGGCTTCGATTATCGCCGAAAATGCCGGAATCTTCAGGCTGGCGCCGCCAATCAGGAGGCCATCCACCGCTTCCGCGGCGAGGAACGATCCGGCGTTCGACTCGTTAGCGCTGCCACCGTACAGGATCCGGATGTCGGCAGCGACCTTCCCCATCTTGCCGACCAGTGTGTCGCGGATGAAGCGCGACATCTCCGCGGCATCGTCCGGCGTGGCTGCGACACCCGTGCCGATTGCCCAGACGGGCTCATAGGCGATCGTGAGGCGCGCCATATCGGTGGCTGACATCCCGTCCAGCGCTCCCTGGAGCTGGCGGTCGACGACGACCTTCGCCTGACCTGCCTCCCGCTCGCCAGCGGTTTCGCCGACGCAGAGGATGACATCCAGCCCGGCCGCGAACGCCCGGCCGATCTTGGCCTTGACGGTTTCGTCAGTTTCACCGTGATGGGTCCGGCGCTCGGAGTGCCCGATGATCGTGAAGCTGCAATAGGGGGCAATCATCGAGGCGGAGACATCCCCGGTATGGGCACCGTTGTCGGTCGCTGCGATATCCTGCGCCCCCAGACGGACCGCCGAGCCTTCTATCACATCAGCAAGGCTCACCAGCCACGGGTAGGGCGGTGCGATACCGATATCGACGCTGGAGCCGTGAAGGTTACCAAGTTCCACCGCGTTTCGGGCGAGTGCCTGCGCTTCTTCCAGCGTCGTGTTCATCTTCCAATTGCCGACGAGGTACGGCCTGGTCATGCGTTCTCCTCCGGGATGGCGGCGATGCCGGGCAGCATCTTGCCTTCAAGGAACTCCAACGATGCGCCGCCGCCGGTCGAGATGTGATCGATGCGATCGCTGAGGCCAAGCTGCTCGATCGCGGCGACAGAATCTCCTCCGCCGATCACGGTGTACCCGTCTGCCTGGGCGACGGCCTCGGCCACCGTCTTCGTGCCCTTGGCAAACGCCTCATTCTCCGTGACGCCAAGCGGTCCATTCCAGAGAATGGTCTTGTGGCTATGGATGGCATCCGCGAATGCCCTGGCCGTGTCCGGGCCGATGTCGAAGATGGATGCGTCGACGGGAATGTCGTCGACGGAGACCACCGTACCATCAGACGCCTTGATATCGCTCGCCACGACGACGTCGGCCGGAAGCATCACGTTCACGCCGTGTGCGTCGGCCTGGTCCATGATCGTTCCGGCGGTCGCGAGCTGGTCCCGCTCGACGAGCGAAGTGCCGATCTCCTTGCCCCTGGCAAGGAGGAATGTATTCGCCATGCCGCCGCCAATGAGCAACGTGTTGACCCTGGCGACCAGGTTCTGCAGGACGGAGATCTTGTCAGACACCTTGGCGCCGCCGATGATCGCGGCGAAGGGGCGCTCCGGATGTTGGAGGAGCTTGCCGAGTGCCTCAACTTCCTTTTGCATGAGGAGGCCGAGATAGGCGGGGAGGTAGTTCGCGACGCCAGCCGTCGATGCATGAGCGCGATGTGCAGCACCGAAGGCATCGTTCACGTAGATGTCGCCAAGCCGGGCGAGAGCTTCGGCAAATTCGGGGTCGTTCTTTTCCTCGCGGGCGTCGAACCGCAGGTTCTCGAGCAAGGCGACGTCACCGTCACCTAGTTCTTTTACAGCCGCCTCCGCCTCGTCACCGATCGTCGTCGATACGATCTTCACGGGCTTGCCCAGGAGTTCCGAAAGGCGCTCCCCGGCCGGGCGGAGCCTGAGCTCCTCCTTGATTTGCCCCTTCGGACGCCCGAGATGACTGCAGAGCACGACGCGCGCGCCATGGTCCACGAGCCACTGGATTGTGGGGAGCGATGAGCGGATGCGGGTGTCGTCGGTGATCGTGTCGCCATCGAGCGGCACGTTAAAGTCGACTCGGCAGAGGACGCGCTTGCCGCGCACATCTGCCGAGGTTATGGAACGTCTGGCCATGGTGATGCCTCGCAAGAGAATCGGGTGCGGGAGAGCTCCCGCACCCGATGCGACCGGGTCAGACTAGTTGTCGAAGCCCATCTCGCAGACAAGTGCCGCGAGGTCGGCCACGCGGCAGGAGTAGCCCCACTCGTTGTCGTACCAGGAGACGACTTTCACCATGTTGTCGCCCTGGACCATGGTCGAGAGACCATCGATGATCGAGGAGCGGGAGTCCTGCTTGTAGTCGCGAGACACGAGCGGCTCGTCGGAATACCCGAGGATGCCCTTCATCTCCTTGCTGTCGGCTGCGGCCTTGAATGCATCGTTGACCGCCTCGACGGTAACCTTCTCGCGGGTATTCGCGACGAAGTCAACGATGGAAACCGTCTCGGTCGGGACGCGCAGGGCGAAGCCGTCGAACTTGCCCTCGAGCTCCGGGATCACCAGCGAAAGCGCGCGAGCAGCGCCGCTGGAGGTCGGGACGATGTTCTGGGCAGCGCCGCGAGCGCGACGCAGGTCCTTGTGCGGGCCGTCCTGCAGGACCTGATCTGCGGTGTAGGCGTGGACGGTCGTCATCATCCCGTACTCGATGCCGAACGTGTCGTTGATGACCTTGGCGGCGGGAGCAAGACAGTTCGTCGTGCACGACGCGTTCGAGATGATGTTGTGCTGGGCGGGATTGTAATCATCTTCGTTCACGCCGAGCACGACCGTCACGGCGTCCGCAGCACCCTCAGAAGACTCCGCGGTGCCGGAGAGAGGAGCGGAGATGATGACCTTCTTGGCGCCGGCATCGATGTGCGCCTTCGCCTGGGCGGGTTTGGTGAAGCGTCCGGTGGACTCAATCACCAAATCGACTCCCAATTCTCCCCATGGCAACTGCGACGGATCCTTCTCCTCGAAGACCCGCAGCTTCTCGCCGTTGACGATGATGTTCTCGTCGTCCGCGGAAATGTCGGCGTCGAAAATGCCGTAGGTGGAGTCGTACTTGAGGAGATGGGCGAGCGTTTCATTGCTGGTCAGGTCGTTGACCGCCACGATCTCGAACAGGTCGTCGAATCCGCCTTCCTGGACCGCCTTATAGACCTGACGGCCGATGCGGCCGAACCCATTGATGCCTACCTTGTAAACCACGTTGGACCTCCTGGCCTTGAGTTTGATGCATCTTCAGCGATGCATCCCGGTACGGAACCGGCTTCCGCATATAGCTTACCAAGCGAAGGCGCTAATTCGGCAGGAATTGGCGCGTTTTTCCGCTCGTTGAGGATCGATCTACCCGAACGGGCGGCATCGAACGGGAGCGCAACGTTGGGACTGCATGCCCCCGCAGGACAGACTGTTCGAGCCGCATTCGATGTCGGGGGCTATCCGAGGTCGACAGGCGTGGAGGGGACTGCCGCTTCCTGATGCTTGCGGGCGAGGTCGATGAGCACATCTGCAAGCTTGATCGGATCATGGCGAAGTGGATTCCGGTCGCTCACCACATTGTCCGCGATGATCTGGACGCCGTCGGCGACGACGCTCTTGCCGTCGTATCGAACGGCCTTTACCTGCCATTCAGGACGAATCGCCTCATCGGAGGCCTCGTTGTTGTTCACGACCGCAAAGTCGAGCTCGTTCTTGCCGAGGTAGCTGACCACTTCGTGGATGTGGTCTTCGTACCCGAAGTCGTCCGTTTCGCCGTGCTGGGTCGCGACGTTACAGACGTAGGCTGTCGCCCCGCGCGACCACTGGATCGCTTCGCGGACTCCTCCGACGAGCAGGTTCGGCAATACGCTCGTATAGAGGCTGCCGGGGCCAAGCACGATGAGGTCGGCGTTCAGGATGGCCGCAAGGGCTGGACGGTAGGCGTCCGGCTCGTCCGGCTCGAGGAAGATGCGCTCGACGGCCGGATTGTCGTGCGCGATCGCCGACTCACCGCGGACGCTCGTGCCGTCGACGAGATCGGCGCAGAGGGTGACGTTCTCCAGGGTCGATGGCAGGACGCGGCCACGGACGTTGAGGATCTTCGCGGCCTCGATAACGCCCTGCTCGAAGCTCCCGGTGACCTGCGTCATCGCGGTGATGAAGAGGTTGCCGAAGGCGTGGCCGGTGAGCTCGGACCCCTCCTTGTCGAACCGATAGTGGAACAAGCGTCCCATCAGCGACTCATTGTCCGCCAGGGCCACGAGGCAGTTCCGGATATCGCCCGGCGCCGGGATGTTGAAGACATTCCGGATACGGCCGGTGCTACCACCGTCATCCGCGACCGTGACGATCGCGGTGAGGTTGATGTTGTGGAGCTTGAGGCCGCGGAGGAGGGCGCTCAGCCCAGTACCGCCGCCGATAGCGACGACATTGAACTCCGGCTTGTCGGGGCCGAATCGATGCTCATTGATGATCTCGGAGAAGGCGCGTCCCGAGGTGTCGGCTGCCAGGAGCGGCGAGATAAGGGCGCGGCTCAGCTTCCACAGCGTGACACCGAAGAGAAGGGCACCAGCGGCGACGAGGAGCATGCCGCGCCACGGCTGCGGTACGGGCTGGAGTGTGAGCCACTCGACGTAGGGCTGGATCCTTTTGGGGAAGGCGTAGTTCTCGTAGATCCATGCGAGGCCCATGGCGAGGCCCAGGCTCACGACGATGGTGGCCAGCATGAACAGCGCAATCCAGCGCTTTATTTGCATGCCTGGCCGGAGCCACATTCGCAACGTGCGAGAGTTCATTCAACGTCCATGATGATGCGCCGCCGGGCGACAGCAATCTCGGAAACCGGTTGCCGGCCAGGTCGTGCGGGAACCTGGGGACGCGGCGATTCGGGTGCCTCAGTATACCACTGGCGCCGGGAGTTCGATGCGGGGAGGAAGACATATAGAGGAAAGGCGCCAGTTGACAGACGGCCCCTATCGCCCTATACTAGCTTTTCGCGTGCTCACCCTGCACGATGCAATTATCGAGAAGGGGGCACGTGCATCGATGAGAGTCTGGACTGGGCGACGCGTGCGGCGAGTGTACCACAGAGAAAATCCCGGAAACCTGGGAGGGGAGCATCATGCCCTCTCTTCTTCGTGTTTCCCGCACCGTGACCTGTATCGCTCGGGAGCCGCGGTACCGGGTCCGGATTTTTTGCGCTCTCAATCCTTCCACAATTCCCGTTAGTGAAGACGCGCATAGTTTTTCAGCTTTGTGAACGAGACGTGTTGCGCAGTGTACGAAGTGTGAACAGGCCCGCCTCAACCGGCGTCTGTTCGCAAAGAAAAGAGGAGCGGTGAATGGCTGTAGATCGTGATGTACGGACGACTGCGGTGACACCTGACGTTGCCACAATGCAGGTGCAGTCGAATGTAGGCGTCAATCGACGATCGTATTCTCGCATCCCGTTGGTCCTGGAGTTCCCCAACCTGGTGCAGATCCAGCTGGAATCGTTCCGCTGGTTCGTGGAGGAAGGTCTTCGCGAGCTCCTCGAAGAAATCTCCCCGATTACCGACCACCATCGCAAGATGGAGCTCTTCATCTCGGAGCCGCGCTTCGATCCGGTCTGGACCCGGATGCCGAAGGGCGAGGAGCAGGAGCGCGCCAAGAAGGACCCTCGCGTTGCCGAGGTCTTTTGCCGTGAGCGTGACATCACCTATGCCGCTCCGTTGCGCGTGACGGCGCGTCTCGAGATGAAGGAAACCGGTGAGATCAAGGAAACCGGCCCGGATGGTATCTTCCTGGGCGATTTCCCGATGATGACATCCGACGGCACCTTCATCATTAATGGTGCGGAGCGCGTCGTCGTCTCCCAGCTCGTCCGGTCTCCGGGCGTGTACTTCGAGAGCGAGCCGGACCCGGCGACGGGCCGCCCGCTGGCGAAGGCCAAGCTCATCCCGAATCGCGGTGCCTGGCTCGAGTTCGAGACGTCCAACAAGGACGTCCTCTCGGTGAAGGTTGACCGCAAGCGCAAGATGCCGGTCACGATCCTGCTCCGTGCCATTGGCATCGAGAGCGACGAGGCGCTGTACGACCTCTTCGCCGATGTCGACACCAACCCGGATCACCGGTACATCGCAACGACGATCGACAAGGAAAGCACGAAGACGCAGGACGAGGCGCTCGTCGAGCTCTATCGCCGCCTGCGCCCGGGTGATCCGCCGACGCGCGACAACGCGCAGTCGATGCTGGAGAACCTGTTCTTCAACGATCGCCGGTACGACCTTGCCCGCGTCGGTCGCTACAAGCTGAACAACCGCCTCCACGAGGATCATCCGGAAGACAAGACCGATCTCCGCGTGCTCCGCAACGAGGACCTCATCGCCATCATCCGGGAGATGATCCGGCTGAACAACGGCGAGGGGCATGTCGATGATATCGACCACCTCGGCAATCGCCGCATCCGCTCGGTTGGCGAGCTTATCCAGATGCACGTCCGCACCGGCTTCCAGCGCCTCGAGCGGGGTATCCGCGAGCGCATGACGCTGCAGGACCCGGACACGGTCACGCCGCAGGCGCTGATCAGCACGACGCGGCCGGTGATGGCCGCGGTTCGCGAGTTCTTCGGTGGTTCCCAGCTCTCCCAGTTCATGGACCAGCTGAACCCGCTGGCTGAGCTGACGCACAAGCGGCGTCTGTCGGCGCTGGGCCCGGGCGGCCTGAGCCGCGACCGCGCCGGCATGGACGTCCGTGACGTTCACCCGTCGCACTACGGCCGCATCTGCCCGATCGAGACGCCGGAAGGTCCGAACATCGGCCTGATTGGTTACCTCGCCTCCTACGGCAAGATCAACCCGTACGGCTTCATTGAAACGCCGTACCGCCGCGTCATCTCCATCGTCGACGTCAACAATCCGCAGATTCCGCTCGAGGGCGAGATCCTGCGCGACGACGCCGTGAATGAGGATGGTGAGGTCATCGTACCGACGGGCACGGAGCTTACCGCTGCGGATGTCGAGAAGCTGAAGGCAGAGGGCGTCAAGCTCGTCCGCATCAAGCCGGTCGCGTCCGGGATCATCGACTACCTCTCCGCCGATAAGGAAGAGGGCGTCATGATCGCGCAGGCGAACACGCCGCTCGATGAGAAGGATCGTCTTGCGGAGGATGAGGTCGTGGTCCGGCTCGTGACCGGTGGCCACCGCTTCCCGACCGTCCCGGCCGAGCAGGTCAACTACATGGACGTGTCGCCGAAGCAGGTCATTTCGATCGCGACGGCGCTGATCCCGTTCCTCGAGCACGACGATGCAAACCGCGCGCTCATGGGCGCGAACATGCAGCGTCAGGCGGTGCCGCTGCTCCGTCCGAAGGCTCCGGTCATCGGCACGGGTATCGAGTACTTCGTCGCTCGCGACTCCGGTCAGGTGGTCGTGGCACAGGAGCCG
This sequence comes from Thermomicrobiales bacterium, assembly GCA_035305265.1. GTDB lineage: Bacteria > Chloroflexota > Chloroflexia > Thermomicrobiales > UBA6265 > UBA6265. The sequence goes on from DATGPC010000247.1 coordinate 14,093, forward strand.
GGTACCGTTATCTCGGCGACCGGCCAGCAGATCGTCGTCCGCAACGACAACGGCGTGGACAAGGTTTACTCGCTGCGCAAGTTCGTCCGCTCGAACCAGGACACCTGCATCAACCAGCGCCCCATCGTCCACCAGGGCGACCGCGTGTTGGCCGACCAGGTGATTGCCGACTCCTCTTCGACCGAAAATGGCGAGATCGCCCTTGGCCAGAACGTCACCGTGGCATTCATGCCGTGGGAAGGCGGGAACTTCGAGGATGCGATCCTCCTGAGCGAGCGGCTCGTTCGCGACGACGTCTACACGTCGATCCACATCGAGAAGCACGAGGCGGAAGCCCGTGACACGAAGCTCGGTCCGGAAGAGATCACCCGCGACATCCCGAATGTTGGTGAGGAGAGCCTCGCCAACCTCGACGAGAACGGCATCATCCGCATCGGCGCCGAGGTTCACCCGAACGACATCCTGGTCGGGAAGGTGACGCCGCGCGGTGAAACCGAACTGAGCGCCGAGGAGCGCCTGCTTCGCGCGATCTTCGGTGAGAAGGCGCGCGAGGTGAAGGACACCTCCCTGCGGGTGCCGCACGGTGTCCATGGCAAGGTCATCGACGTCAAGGAGTTCCGCCGCGACGCCGAGGAAGACCACGAGCTTCCGGCGGGCGTGAACCAGAGCGTCCGGGTGCTGATTGCGCAGAAGCGCAAGATCTCCGAAGGCGACAAGATGGCTGGCCGCCACGGGAACAAGGGCGTTATCAGCCGCATCCTGCCGATCGAGGACATGCCATACATGCCGGACGGAACGCCGGTGGACATCATCCTGAACCCGATCGGTGTGCCGTCGCGCATGAACCTCGGCCAGATCCTGGAGACCCACCTTGGGTGGGCCGCCAGCACGCTTGGCTTCAAGGTCGCGACGCCGGTCTTCGACGGTGCCGAGGAAGATGACATCCGGGCCGCGCTGCGTGAGGCGGGTCTGCCGGAGGATGGCAAGGTCGATCTCTACGACGGCCGGACCGGCGAGAAGTTCGATCGCCCGGTGACGGTCGGAACCGTCTACATGATGAAGCTGCATCACCTGGTGGAGGACAAGATCCACGCCCGGTCGACCGGTCCGTACTCGCTCGTCACCCAGCAGCCGCTGGGCGGTAAGGCGCAGTTCGGTGGTCAGCGCTTCGGTGAGATGGAGGTTTGGGCGCTGGAAGCCTATGGCGCCGCGCACATCCTGCAGGAGATGCTGACGGTCAAGTCCGACGACATCGTCGGCCGCGTGAAGACCTACGAGTCCATCGTGAAGGGCGAGCCGATCGGCGAAGCCGGTGTGCCGGAATCCTTCAAGGTGCTCGTCAAGGAGCTTCGCAGCCTTGGCCTGTCGATCGACGTGATCAACGAGGACGAGCAGACGGTCGATTTCGCTGAGGACAACTCGCGCGACCTGCTGACAAACCTGGATCGCATCAACCTGAGCGGGTTCGAGCGGACATCTGACTGACATCGCATCGATCGTTCACACGGAGGCCGCGACGCGGCGGCCTCCAACCCCTTCAGTCAATGACCGCATTTGGAGGAACTATGTCGTCAATGAACTTCCCTGACGCCGCCGCCAGCGCGCTGCAGGTCGACCAGAACCAGCAGGCCGGGTTCTCTCGGAGCGACCGCAACAACCGCAATCAGGTGCTGGACGTCAACAACTTCGACGCGATCCGCATTCGTCTCGCCTCTCCGGAAGCCATCCGCTCCTGGTCGTATGGCGAGGTGACGAAGCCTGAGACGATCAACTACCGCACGCTCAAGCCGGAGCATGGCGGTCTTTTCTGCGAGCGCATCTTCGGCCCGACCCGTGACTGGGAGTGCTATTGCGGCAAGTACAAGCGCATCCGCCACGCCGGCACCGTCTGCGACAAGTGCGGCGTCGAGGTCACCCGCTCAAAGGTTCGCCGCGAGCGCATGGGCCACATCGAGCTGGCCGCGCCGGTCGCGCACATCTGGTACGTGAAGGGTGCACCGAGCCGCCTGGGCTTGCTGCTGGACATCACGCCGCGCAACCTCGAGCGCGTTCTGTACTTCGCGTCGTACCTCGTGACGGATGTCGACGTCGAGAAGCGCGATGCTGCGATCGAGGACATCAAGGCCCTCACCGACGAGACGATCGAGGAGATCCGCGCTGAGTACCAGGAGAAGCTGGACCAGATTCGCGAGGCCAGCGTCGCTGACGTTGCCAACCTCGAGGAAGGCGCCACCGACCTGATCGACCGTGCCGAGTTCGAGATGCGCGAGGCGCTCGACGAGCTCGAGAAGTCTTACAACGAGATGCGCGCCGAGATGGAGGCCAATCTTGGCCAGTCGGCGGAGAAGCAGATCAAGTGGGAACGCCGGATCCTCGTCAAGAAGACCGAGGCCATCAACGAGGACAAGATCCAGCGCCTCGAGGATCGCTACGAGGAGCGCCAGGCCGAGATTCGCGCCGAGGCTGAATCCCATCGTAGCGGCGCGTCCGCAATTAGCGGAGCCGAGGGCGACCTGATCAGCCATGAAGCTGCCCAGCAGATGAAGAAGCTGGAGGCGGAGCGCGATCAGCGGATTGCCGAAGAGCAGCAGCAGCTGGACGAGGTCCTCAAGCCGCTGCAGCGCCTGGCTGAGCGCGAGATTTTGACGGAAACCGAGTACCGCGAACTCACCGAGATCGTCCCGCCCGGGGTCTTCTCGGCGGCGATGGGTGCCGAGGCCGTGTACGACCTGATCACCAAGAAGGTCGACCTTGACCAGCTCGCGCTCGAGCTGCGCCAGGATATGCAGGCGACTTCCGACGTCAAGCGGAAGAAGGCGACCAAGCGCCTCCGCGTGATCGAGGCCCTGCGCAAGAGCGGTAACAAGCCCGAGTGGATGATCTTCACGGCGCTGCCGGTGATTCCGCCGGAACTCCGCCCGATGGTCCAGCTCGACGGTGGCCGCTTCGCGACCTCCGACCTCAACGACCTGTACCGCCGCGTCATCAACCGCAACAACCGTCTCAAGCGACTGCTGGAGCTGGGCGCGCCGGACATCATCGTTCGCAACGAGAAGCGCATGTTGCAGGAGGCCGTCGACGCCCTGATCGACAACGGTCGCCGCGGCCGCGTCGTCTCCGGGTCGGGCAAGCACAAGCTGAAGAGCCTCAGCGACATGCTGAAGGGCAAGCAGGGGCGGTTCCGCCAGAACCTGCTCGGCAAGCGCGTCGACTACTCCGGTCGCTCCGTGATCGTGATCGGTCCGGACCTGGCGCTGGACGAGTGTGGCCTACCGAAGCGAATGGCGCTCGAGCTCTTCAAGCCGTTCGTCATGCGCCGCCTGGTCGATCGCGAGCTGGCGCACAACATCAAGTCCGCGAAGCGGCTGGTGGAGCGCGTCAACCCGGTGGTCTGGGAAGTGCTCGAAGAGGTGATCGAGGGGTACTACGTGCTCCTCAACCGCGCCCCGACGCTGCACCGTCTCGGTATCCAGGCGTTCAAGCCGCGACTCATCGAGGGCTCGGCGATCCAGCTGCATCCGTTGGTAACGACCGCCTTCAACGCTGACTTCGACGGTGACCAGATGGCCGTCCACGTGCCGCTGTCCAAGGCTGCGCAGGGCGAGGCCTTCGAGCGCATGCTCTCGGTCCGCAACCTGCTCGCGCCGTCGAGCGGTGAGCCGATCGTGGCCCCGACGCAGGACATCGTTCTCGGCGTCTACTACATCACCAGCGAGCGCAACTTCGAGGATGAGCTGGCGAACGGCACCGTGCCGAAGGGCTGGGGCAAGCGCTTCGCATCCCTCGACGAGGTCGAGCTGGCCTACAACTCCGGCATCGTGGACGTGCAGGCGAAGATCTTCGTGCGCACCGACCGCGATGGCGGCGAGATGAAGACGATCGAGACCACGGTCGGGCGTGCACTGTTCAACAACATCCTGCCCGCGTCGCTCGGCAAGTACTACAACGAGACGATGGGCCGCAAGCAGCTGCGGCGGGTGGTCGCGGACTGCTTCCGCACCTACACCGACCCGTTCGAGACGGCCAAGATCGTCAACGACATCAAGACGCTCGGCTTCCGGATGTCCACGAAGGGTGGTCTGTCCATCGCGCTGGCCGACGTGACGATGTCCGAGACGAAGACCGCGATCGTCGAGGAGGCCGAGGAAGAGGCCTCGCGGATCGAGCGCCAGTATCGCCGCGGTCTCGTGACCGATGACGAGCGACTGCGCGAGCTCGAGCGGATCTGGAACGCCGCTCGTGACCAACTCACGAACGACGTTGAAGCTCGCCTGAAGGGCCAGAACGCTGTCTACATGATGGCGGACTCCGGCGCGAAGGGAAACATGAACCAGATCAGCCAGATGGCCGGTATGCGCGGCCTCGTGCTCGATCCGGGCGGGAAGATCATCGACATCCCGATCAAGTCGAACTTCCGCGAGGGCCTCACGGTTCTCGAGTACTTCCTTTCGACGCACGGCGCCCGCAAGGGGCTCGCGGACACGGCCATCCGTACCGCCGACTCCGGGTACCTGACGCGTCGACTGGTCGACGTGGCGCAGGACGTGATCATCACGCTCGACGACTGCGGCACGGAAGCCGGTATGTGGGCGAGCCGCTACAACGCCGACGGCACGGAGCTGGCTCCGGACGAGTACCGCGCCCGGTTGACCGGTCGCGTGCTTGCGGCAGACCTGGTCCACCCAGAGACGGGCGAGATCATCGCGCGTCGCAACGAGGAGCTCTCCGAGTTCGTCCCGAACGAGGATGGCTCGTACCGCGACATCGTGAGCGAGGTCATCGACGCCGGCATCGACCGCGTACACATCCGCACGGTCATGCAGTGCGAGGCTGAGCACGGCGCCTGCCGTATGTGCTACGGCCGTAACCTCGCGACCGGTCAGGTTGTCGGTCTCGGTGAGGCCGTCGGCGTGATCGCCGCGCAGTCGATCGGTGAGCCGGGTACGCAGTTGACGATGCGCACGTTCCACTCCGGTGGCGTGGCCCGCGCCGACATCACGACGGGTCTCCCGCGTGTTGAGGAGCTCTTCGAGGCCCGTCAGCCGAAGGGTGCGGCGCTCATGGCGAACAAGCCGGGCGTGGTTCGCATCGAGGAAGACGACCTTGGTCGTCGCCTGGCGATCATCTCGCAGGAAGAGGACGTCTGGCACGAGCAGCTGCCGGAAGGCTGGGAGGTCGCGATCACCGAGGGTACCGAGGTGATCAAGAACAAGACCGCGATCGCCACCGGCCCGAACGGCGACAAGCTGTTCGCCACGATCGACGGCACCTTCTTCTTCGACGCGCCGACGCTTTACGTGCGTTCGATGCGCGAAGAGGTTGAGGAGTTCTCGATCAACATCGGCGACCAGATCCTGGTCGAGGATGGCCAGGAGGTTCTGCCGGGCACGCAGCTGACTTACGGTGCGAAGGACCCGCACCAGATCCTGCACACGCTCGGCGCCGAGGAGACGCAGCGCTACATCATCGATGAAGTGCAGAAGGTGTATCGCTCGCAGGGCGTGAACACCAACGACAAGCACATCGAGGTGATCTGCCGCCAGATGCTCCGCAAGGTGCAGATCCAGTACCCGGGCGACACCGATCTCCTCGAGGGAGACACGGTTGACCGCTTCGAGTTCAACTCGAAGAACGACGAGGTGCTGGCGCAGGGCGGTGAGCCGGCGACGGCCGTGCCGGTGCTGCTCGGTATCACCAAGGCGTCGCTCGAGACGGATTCGTTCCTCTCGGCGGCCTCCTTCCAGGAGACGACGCGCGTCCTGACCGAAGCCGCGATCAACGGCAAGGTCGACAACCTGCGTGGCCTGAAGGAGAACGTCATCATCGGTAAGCTCATTCCGGCCGGCTCGGGCTTCGACGCCCGTCAGAAGCAGGCCGAGGAGCCGGATGCGCTCGAGGAGGCCACGCTGGCCGCCATGCGCGAGCCGGTGGAGCCCGCCGAGGAAGAGGATTACGCCGAGCTCATGGCGTCCGGTGACCTGCCCGCAACGCAGGTGATCGATCGCCCGGGCGAGGACGCTGGCTTCAGCCTCCAGGCGCCGGAGGATATGGGTGAGTTCAACGCCGATGATCTTGCCAGCGAGACGGTGACCGGCGAAGAGTAATCTCTCAGCCACATCGCAATACACACACAACGCCCCGAAGCCAACTGGCTTCGGGGCGTTGTGTTGCCTGTTCTGGAGTCGGGTCCGGTAACGCTATTGCCGGACTTCCGGACGGTGAAAGATCCCTGTAGGCGTCAACGGTGTCGAGGAACGCGTGTCTTAGTCGGGATTGGGGATCTCGTAGGAGAGGAGGGGAAGTACCCTGCCCTGGATCGCGGTACTCGGCGTCTCGCCGATCCGCACCGCGCCCATGTGAATGTAGAACGCCTCTGCATTGGGGTCCGAGTCGATACGCAGGCGCCGGAAGCCAAGCTGGCGGGCTTGCTGCGTGATCGCTGTAAACAGGGTGCGCCCGACACCATGGCCCATGGCGTCGGGGTCGACCCACAGATCGCTCAGCTCACCATCAGCGGGCGAGCCAACTACCCTCGCAAACCCGGCAAGCTGACCGTCGCGTTCCGCCACGAGGAGCGACAATCCGTCGCAATGGGCCGGCTCGATGGTCAGGCTCGCGCGGCATGACTCCATGAACCCTGCGCTGTAACCCCAATGCGCCTTGCTCCGCATGGCCAGGGCCGAGAGGGCAGGCGCTTCGTCCGGGCGGGCTGGGCGGATGCGTACCGACGTCACCGGATCAGGCTCCGCTGGTGGCAGCGCTCTCTTGAGCGGCTTCGGCGATGATCTTTTTCATGAACTCGATGTTGCTCTTGAGGCGGTCGTCGATCGGGCGCTCGGTTGAGAAGTCCTCGAAGGAGATCCATCCGTCATAGCCGATCTCGGCGAGCACGCGCACGAGCTGACGCATGTCGACGATGCCCTTATGAACGGCCGTCCAGTCACATTTCCAGACGACCGTCTTGTCCTCGAGGTACTTCACCGGGAACCAACGCGCGTTCTTGATGTGAACGTGCGAGAGGTACTCTCCCAGGAGCTCGAAGCCCATGCGTAGATTCTCGAAGCCCTCGTGCACCATGTTGCCGGCGTCGTGGATCACGCCGACATACTTCGGGTCCAGGCCTTCGACGAACGCCCGCGTGGCCGATGCGGACGGGCAGATGGTGCCATGGTGGATCTCGATCAGAGCCTGGACATTGTTCTTCGCGACCAGCTCTTCGATCCGCTTATAGTCCTCCCGCGCCTTGTCCCAGACAGGCCGGAATGGCTGCGTTCCGTCGTATAGGGGGACGTTGATGCGAAGCTTCGGCACGCCGAGAGCAACGGCAGCCTGGACCGCAGCCTCGATGTCTTCCCAAGCGTCATTGCTACGGACATAGGTGCCGAGCACCGGCATCTCGAGGTTGTTGTCGCCGGCCAGCGTCTTCATTCGCTCGACGTGACCGGAGAAGTCAGTCATGGGGATGGTCGACTTGTTGCCATGCCAGAAGCCCATGCCGGGTGGGTTCGGCGCCTCGTCGACAACACGCCACTCGATACCGTCGTATCCGTATTCCCTCAGCTTCGGCGCAACCTCTTCCGGGGTCAGCGTCGGCGTGGACACCGTAAATACCGCGAACTTCATTGTTCTCCTCCGAGTGGTTGGATCCTGCAGACTACGGCGCGTGGGAGTCACCGGCCGATCCCTTATCCGGCCGGATGAGCGACTCCTTCGCCTTCAACGGATGCGCCCGAGCGGGCGGCTTCATAGATAGAGAGGATACAATCAACCGCCGCGCGGGCTTCGGTGCCCGGGACGTACGGCGTATCGCCTGAAGCGATCGCGTCGAAGATGGACCGGAGCTGCCGGGCATGGCCCGCGCCGAACGGCTCCCCGGGCTGCCAACCATCGGCCAGGCGATGATCGTCGTCCGTCAACTGGATGTCCTCGCGAGCCGTGGCGACGTCCCAGAGCGTGATCGCGTTGTTTTCCAGGGTGACCCGGCCCCGGGTGCCAACGATTTCGACACGTACCGGATAGTCCTGCTGTGCGGATGTTGTGGCCGTGATGGAGCCGAGCGCGCCGTTCGCGAAGACGAACGTGGCCGACGCGACATCCTCGGTTTCGATCTGATGGGTCAGCGTCGCGGTGTGGGCGGAGATCGAGCGTACTCCGCCCATAAGCCACTGGAGCAAGTCAACAGTATGGATGGCCTGGTTCATCAGCGCGCCCCCGCCGTCCAGCGACCATGTCCCGCGCCATCCGCCATTCGCCGCGTAGTATTCGTCGGTGCGATGCCAGTACATCGCGCCGTTGGCGAGAACCGGTGTGCCGAGCGCGCCTTGCTCGATCGCGCGCTTCACGGTCAGCACGTCGGTTGAGAGCCGGTTCTGGAAAATGACCGCGAGGTGAACGCCGGCGTCGGACGCGGCGGCGATCATTCCGTCGAGGCCTTCCTTTGTAATGGCCATCGGCTTCTCGGTGATGATGTGCTTGCCCGCCTGGGCGGCGAGGACCGCCTGGTCCGGGTGCATGCCGGACGGCGTCGCGATGATCACGACGTCCAGGCCGTCGTGAGAAAGCAAGTCGGCCACCGAATCGTAATGGGTGCAGCCGAACTCTTCGGCGAACGCTTTCCCGGCATCCGCACGAGGCTCGGCGACCGCGACCAGGGATGCGGTGTCGATGGTGCGAAGCGCCTCGGCGTGGATGCGGCCGATGGTTCCGGCTCCGGATATGCCAACGTTGAAATGCGTGCTCACGGGCCCACTCCATGTATCTGTCTTCGCCGCAACGGCACGGCGGCTCGTCTGTCCACGAACAGAATAGGCGAGATTCCGCGTCCATGGGGCTCCTGCACGTCCCTCCGCGACCTGGTGGAGACGGCTTCGCAGTGGGCCAACTTGAATGAAAGGTCCGGATCGGGTAGTATTGTCCGTCGTGGTCACCTTTCGCGGGAGACCGCGAGGTCCGGCTGTGGCTTCCGGTCGGAAATAGGTAATTATTCAGAAGCCAAATGGATATATTGACGTGTAGGCGGCGCCGCAGCTGTTTGTCCCCGAGAGGAAAAGCAGAGCACGGTATGCCCACTGCACGGTGAGGAGCTTTTCGTGCCGACGATCAATCAGTTGGTTCGCAAGGGCCGCAAGAGCGTCAAGAAGAAGACCAAGTCGCCAGCGCTGCGTTTCACCAACAACTCGCTGGGCCGATATGCGGGCAACCTCCGTGGCGGGAACTACTCCCCGCAGAAGCGCGGTGTGTGCACGCAGGTCAAGACCATGACGCCGAAGAAGCCCAACTCGGCACTGCGCAAGATTGCCCGCGTTCGCCTTTCGAATGGCGTCGAAGTGACGGCGTACATTCCAGGTGAGGGTCACAATCTTCAGGAGCACTCCGTCGTGTTGATCCGCGGCGGCCGGGTGAAGGATCTCCCGGGCGTTCGCTATCACATCGTTCGTGGTGCCCTCGATGCTCGCGGTGTTGAAAACCGCAAGCAGGCGCGGTCCAAGTACGGAACCAAGGCTCCCAAGGCCTAGCGGGTTTTTCCCGTCGGGTTCACTGGGGGTAACCGCTGTATGGCGGTTCTGAGAGAGCAGGAAGCGAGAAGCGGAAGGGCGCCTGGCAGCAGGCGCTAGCCGCTTTTTCGTGTGTCCGGGCGCTCTTGGGCCTTGCGAACAGAAATACAGGCTTTTGGTGTGGTAGGTACCCGGTGGATGGCATCACATGTGCCGGGACATGTTGGACGCGGCGGCCAGGCGATGGAAATGGTCGCTGGATGGTCGTGACAGAACGAGTGTCGCGTTATGGATTCGAAGGGCACAGCAACCCCGGATCCGACGAGCGGACACCAGGCAGGCAGGAGAACCAATGCCAAGACGAGCGAAAATTGAGCGCCGGATTCCCACCCCCGATGCACGCTACAACAGCGAGCTGGTGGCCCGGTTTATCAACAAGATCATGCAGCGGGGCAAGAAGGGTCTTGCCGAGAGCATCATGTATGACGCGCTGCAGCTGATTCAGGAGCGCACGGGACGCGACCCACTGGAGGTCTTCGAGCAGGCTGTGTCAAACGCCACGCCGGTGCTTGAAGTGAAGCCTCGCCGCGTTGGCGGTGCAACGTACCAGGTCCCCGTGCAGATCGAGGGGCAGCGGCGGCAGTCGCTGGCGATCCGCTGGCTGCTTGGCTCGGCGAAGGCTCGTGCTGGCAAGTCCATGTCCGAGAAGCTCGCCAATGAGCTGCTCGATGCGTTCAACGGCACGGGTGCGACGATCAAGCGGCGTGAGGATACGCACCGCATGGCCGAAGCCAACCGCGCCTTCTCGCACTTCCGCGTCTAGGTCGACTGCGGTCGCAACTGGCGCCTGACATCGGTGTCGGGCGCCCGAAAACAGGGCACGTTAGTGCCAGCGAGGACATACCAAATTCAATGAGTGCTGCAACTCACGACAAAGCCATGCAGGCCCTGAAAGACACCCGGAACATCGGGATCATCGCGCACATCGACGCCGGTAAGACGACGACGACCGAGCGCATCCTGTTCTACACCGGACGTGTCCACAAGGCCGGTGAAACCCACGAAGGTGCAGCCACCATGGACTGGATGGCGCAGGAGCGTGAGCGTGGTATCACGATCACCTCGGCTGCGACGACCTGTTTCTGGCGCGAGCACCGTATCAACATCATCGACACCCCGGGCCACATCGACTTCACCGTTGAGGTGGAGCGCTCGATGCGCGTGCTCGACGGTGGCGTGGTGGTCTTCGACGCCGTCGCCGGCGTGGAGCCGCAGTCCGAGACCGTCTGGCGCCAGGCCGACAAGTACAAGGTCCCGCGGATCTGCTTCGTCAACAAGATGGACCGGACCGGCGCGAACTTCGACCGCACCGTCCAGATGATCATCGACCGGCTGAAGGCCACTCCGGCCCCGGTCCAGGTCCCGATGGGCCAGGAGTCCGAGTTCGCGGGCGTGATCGACCTCATCAACATGAAGGCGATCACCTACCACGATGACTTCGGCAAGGACATCCGCGTTGGGGAGATCCCGGCGGAGTTCCTCGATGCCGCCACCGAGGCGCGCACGAAGCTCATCGAGGTCGTCGCCGAGAACGACGAAGAGATGATGATGCGTTATCTCGAGGGTGAGGAATTCACTCCCGAAGAGCTCGTTGCCGGCATCCGGCGCGAGACGCTGGATAGCACCATCGTCCCGGTTCTCTGCGGCACCGCCCTGAAGAACAAGGGCGTGCAGCCGATGCTCGACGCGATCGTGGACTACCTCCCGTCGCCGCTCGACATTCCGCCGACGACGGGCATCGATCCGAGGACGGACGAGGAGATCACTCGCCCCACCGATCCGGACGCCCCGCTCTCCGCGCTGGCGTTCAAGATCGCGACGGACCCGCACGTTGGCGCGCTGACCTTCGTCCGCGTCTACTCGGGCGTCCTGAACTCGGGCAGTTACGTGCAGAACTCGACCAAGGACAGCCGCGAGCGCATCGGTCGCCTGCTGCTCATGCATGCGAATCACCGCGAAGAGGTTGACTCTGTCGCGGCCGGTAACCTCTGCGCCGTTATCGGTCTCAAGTACACCACGACGGGCGACACGCTCTGCGACGCTTCCGACCCGATCATCCTTGAGACGATTACGGTGCCGGAGCCGGTTATCTCCGTCTCGGTCGAGCCGAAGACGCGCTCCGACCAGGACAAGATGAGCGCGGCGCTCGTTCGCCTCGCGCAGGAAGACCCGACGTTCCGCGTCCGCACAGACGAGGAGACCGGTCAGGTCATCCTCGACGGCATGGGCGAGCTTCACCTCGAGATCATGGTCGACCGCATGATGCGGGAGTTCCGGGTCGAGGCGAACGTTGGCCGGCCGCAGGTCGCCTATCGCGAGACCATCTCCGCTCCGGTGAAGGTGGACGTGACCCACAAGCGCCAGACCGGCGGTAGCGGTCAGTTCGCGCATGTTGTGGTCGAGTTCGAGCCGCAGGAGCGCGGCGCGGGCTACGAGTTCGAGGACGCCATCGTCGGTGGCGCCATCCCGCGCGAGTTCATCAACCCGGTGAACCAGGGCATCCAGGAGTCGCTGCAGACGGGCGGTAAGGCCGGCTATCCGATCGTGGATATCAAGGCTCGCCTCGTTGACGGTTCCTACCACGACGTCGACTCCTCGGAGATGGCGTTCCGCACGGCGGCGCGTCTCGCGGTTCGCGAGATGCTGAACAAGGGCCGGCTGCAGATCCTCGAGCCGATCATGAAGGTCGAGGTCACGACGCCGGAAGAGTTCATGGGCGACGTCATCGGCGACCTGAACTCCCGCCGCGGCCAGATCGCCGGCATGGAAGACCGCTCGGGCGCCCAGGCGATCAACGCCTTCGTCCCGCTGTCGAACATGTTCGGTTACACGACCGATCTGCGCTCGATGACGCAGGGGCGCGCGATGTCGTCGATGGAGTTCGACCACTACGCGCCGCTGCCGGAAAGCATGGCGCAGGAAATGGTCGCCAAGGCCAATCGCGAGTAGCGCTGACGTAGTAAAATGTCTGATTGGGTTTTCCGGGAGGCCGGGAACCCGGTTTCACGCGAGCATTGATGCTCGAGGAGCAAGAACAAGTGGGCAAGGCGAAGTTTGAGCGGACAAAGCCGCACGTGAACGTGGGCACGATTGGGCACGTGGACCATGGCAAGACGAGCCTGACGGCGGCGATCTCGAAGGTGCTGTCGATGAGGGGCCAGGCGCAGGCGCGCGACTACAGCCAGATCGACAATGCGCCGGAAGAGCGCGAGCGCGGCATCACCATCGCCACCTCGCACATCGAGTACGAG
>DATGPC010000248.1:0-2482 GCA_035305265.1 Thermomicrobiales bacterium
TGTGGTTGCGAGCGCGACATTTACCGAGTCCGATTCCGGCCTGAATATCGTTGTGCAGAGCACGTCCGAGGGTTCCGGCAGTGGCCTGGAGGAAGGTGCGCACGGCCTTCACATCCACGAAACCGGTGTCTGCGATCCGTCGGGCGACACGCCGTTCGAGTCCGCGGGCGGGCATTTCAACCCGACCGATGCCATGCACGGTGACCTCGAGGACGAGGACAGCCACGCTGGCGACCTTGGCAATATCGAGGTCGACGCGGAAGGTACCTTCGGTGCAGACATCACGACCGATAAGCTGACGCTGGAGGCGGGTGCCGAGAACAGTCTCGATGACGAGGACGGCAGCGCGATCGTCATCCACGCCGGAGAGGATGATTTGTCGACGGATCCGTCCGGCGAGAGCGGTGACCGGATTGCGTGCGGCGTGATCTTCCCGGCAGACGATGCTGCCGCGACGCCGGCCGCCGACGGCTCGGACGCGACGCCCGAAAGCACGCCGATGAGCTAACGACCGGATTGCGACATCTATGGAAAGAGCAACGGGACCCGGAGGAAAACTCCGGGTCCCGTCTCGTTTCGGTAGGGTGGTGGGCGATCAGTCTGCCTGAATCGGCAGCGTCGCGGACCAGTATCCGCATTTCGCCGCTAGTTGTCGGTGGATTTGCCGGGTCTCACCGGCGAGGTCGGCAAATTTGCTCTCGCCCGTCAGCTCCCCCATATCCTGGAAGACGTCGGCAAGCGTCCTGAGGGCGGCCGGCAGGATGTCGTCAACGATGTCACCGCTGATCGTCTCGGTCTCCGGTTGCTCGCGCCAACCGTCCGGAGTCTTCCACCTGCTCGCGAGCGTCTCCGCCACTGTCCGGGCCCGGTCACGCCACAGCGGGTCGTTCGTCACCCGGTGCGCCTCGATGAACGCGGCCAGGATGGCGGCCTGATCGCCCAGCCACGCGGAGCCGTCGGCGCGGACATAACCTCGCCCGTCAACGAAGCGGCCATCGACGAGAGCGTCGAGCGTGCGTGTCGCGGCAGCCGCATCGACCGATTCGATCCAGCGGGATGCCACCAGCAGCCAGCGGAGGGTCTCGGCCTGGCTGCCCAGGGTCCCCGACGAAATAGCCTGTGGCACGGGACGCCGTTGCCGGATCGTCCGGAGCTGCGTTCGGCCGCGTACCAGCCGGCTCTTCAGGACATCGATCGGCTCATGGCTGTATTCCGTCAGGTTGTCAGCCGCAACCACCTGCCGGAGAGCTTGCCGGTTGTCGATCGGCTGGATGTTGTAGTGCAGGGTCACGACCTGCAGGAGCGAGGGCTCGATCCCGGTGCGTACTTCCTTGAAGGTCCAGGTGTAATAGTCGGTGTCGGATCCAAGCGCGTCCACGCCGTCCCGGAGCGCTGCTTCGCAGAACCTGGCTGTCTGGCGGCCAATATCCCGGTACGCCTGCTCGTCGAACATCTCTCCCGCCCGGGCGTAGACCGCCGCGAGACGGGCGTTCAGCAGAACCGGCTTCTCGAAGTGGGGTACGACCCAGCCTCGATCCCGCGCACAGCGATGGAAGCCGCGATCGAGCTGGTCGTTGATCCCGCCGCGCAGCAGGGCATTCAGCGTCTTGCGCAGCCACTGTTCCAGGTCGGCTGGCAGGCTGTCGCGTTCCTTTGCCTCCAGCATCTCCCAGAGCAGCGTCGGGTGCGGATGCTTCGGCAGCTCGTTCAGCCCTCCGCGCTCCATATCCAGCATCTCACGGAGCGCATCGACGTCGCCGTGTTCCGTCGCGGCTGCCGGAGCGTCGATCTCCTCGAGCGTTCGCGCATCGTCCTGGAACCCGTCGGGATCCGACGCATACGTCTCGGCCACCGACTCGACAAGCGAGGCGAGCGAGGGGTAGGTGTCGTCACCCTCGACGTTCATCGTGCAATAGGTGAGGAACGGCCGGGCATCGTGAGTCAGGAACACGAACAGGGGTGGTCCCCAGGTTCCCGCCAGCGCGACGGCAGCCCGACGCCATCGGGCCGCGAGATCGGGACGATCGTTCGGGTCGACGAGGACCGGGATGACCTGTTCCGTCATCACCGATGCCAGCGCCGGGTCCCGCTGCAGCTGGAGCGCGACCCGCTGGGCGCTATTGGTCCAGAACGGTTCGGCGAGGACCAGCATCGGCATGCGCCGTTCGCTGGCCTCCTTGCAGCCATCGCCCCAGGTGCGCCATGCGATTGCCGACCGGATGTCGGGCACAGAGGTATTAGTCGCCGCGCCGGCGGTCGGAAGGGTGAGATCCAGCATGGGGCGTTGGGTCGGTTGCATGGGGCTCCGTTCGTTTCCCTGGAAAGAGTAGGTGGGGATGGTCCATCCCCACCTCTCATGAAGGCGAATCAGCGTGCTAGCTGAACGCCTGCGAATCCTCGAGGTCGATCTTGTTCTGGAGCACCGCGTCGGCGGTCCAGTAGGACAGGGTCCAGATCGTCTCGGTCGGGTTGTGCCCCGACA
>DATGPC010000249.1:0-4325 GCA_035305265.1 Thermomicrobiales bacterium
ATCGCGGTTGCTATAGAAGACGCCCAGATCCGGGAGCTGGCCGGTCAGCATGCCGGCCTCGACGTTGCCGGCCGCGCCGGGCTGCGTCGCCGTGACCTCGACCGTCGCCTCGCCCGGGGTGTCGCCGGACGCGGCGGGTACCTCGACATCGGCATTCGTCGTGAAGGTCGGGCCAGCGAAGACGGACAGCTCCGTGCCGGCCGGGACGGTGACGGCGGACTCGGTCGGGTTGCGGAAGAGCACCGAGCCGGACGCGGTCCCGTCCGGTGTGCGCTCGACGCCGGTGGTGGGGATGGTGACGGTGAAGGGCGCGGTGGCGCTCTCCTGCGTGGCGTCGGCGGTGAAGGCGATATCGCTCGGGAGGGTCGCGCCTTCCGAGGCGACGCTGTAGAGCACGCGGCTGGTGACCTGCTGCTGGGCAAGCGTGGCGTTCACGGTGATGCCCGGCATGGCGTACCAGCCGGCCGCGATCAGGATGAGGCCGACGACGAGCAGGACCGCGACGAGGCGACCGACGTTGCGGGCGGTCATCCACCCCGGTCGCTCGTCCTCATCGATGTAGGAGAAGCCGTTCCCGTTCTCGCCGTCATCGCCGTTCCGGATGGGAACGGGCGGCGGGGACGCGACGGACGCGCGGCGACGTCGCCGGGCGCGGAAGTCCTCCTCCTCGTCCGGGGCGTTGTCACCCTCGGCGTCTTCTGCCTGTGGCTGTTTCCATGTGCCGTAGGCGCGGGGCGACCCGAGCATCGTTGGCGGCGGGCGCCAGTCTTCGTTGGCGCGTTTGGCGCTCTCGGCGACATTGCGGATGCCGAACATGGTCGCGAACTGGCTGCGGAGCCGGTCGGAGGAGTCCAGCGCGAGGCGGACCTTCGCCCGCTCGGAGGTCTCCTTCAGGGTCCGGAACTCCGCAGCCGTGAGCAGGACCGGGCAGTGGTCCGGGATCGCGAGGACGATCGACTCGCCGGCGTGCTCCCGGACCTGGTCGAGGATCTGCGGCAGGGTGTCGTCGGGATGGACCTCGACGCGCTCGGGTGGGTTCCCGTTACGATTCGTCATTCGGCACCCGGGAACGTCTGAGGGCCGCCCACGATGGGCGGCCGTACGGGAAAGGCTGAACCCGCCCGACCGCCGCACACCAGGTGCGGCGGTACGGACGCAGCGACATCGGCATTAGGCATCCGGGACCCTCGCCTTGACGAAGTCGGCCACGGCGTTCATGGCGTCGTCGATACCGGCCGGGTTCTTGCCACCGGCCTCGGCGAGCTCGGGGCGACCACCGCCGCGCCCGTCGACGAACGGGGCGATGTGCTTGATGACGTCGCCCGCCTTGATGCCGTTCGCCTTCACGACATCCGGCGTAACCATGGCGAGGAGACTCGGCTTGTCGTCGACGGCCGCGCCGAGGACGACGACACCGGACTGCAGCTTGTCGCGCAGGCGGTCGCCCATCTGGCGGAGGGCGGCCTTGTCCGGCACCTCGACCTTCGCGGCGAGGACCTTGATGCCCCCGATCTCGACGACGTCCGAGAGGAGGTCGCCGGATTTGGCGCCGGCGAGCTGACCACGGAGGCGCTCGATCTCGCGCTCCTGCTGGCGGACGCGGTCCTGCAGCGCTCGGACGCTGGTTGGGACCTCTTGCCAGGTGACCTTCAGGTCACGGCCGAGCTCCTCGACGAGGCGCTGCTGGCCCATGATGCGGTCGAGCGCGGCGCCGCCGGTGAGGGCCTCGATACGGCGGATGCCGGAGGCGACGGAGCCTTCGGACGTGACCACGAACGGCCCGATCTCACCGGTGCGGGAGACGTGGGTGCCGCCGCAGAGCTCCTTGCTGAAGTCGCCGATCTGGACGACGCGGACCTTTTCGCCGTACTTCTCGCCGAAGAGGGCCATGGCGCCGCTCTGGAGGGCCTCCTGCTGGTCCATGATGGCGGTCTCGACCGGAGTGTCGACCGCAATCTCGTTGTTCACGATGCGCACGATGGACTGCAGCTGCTGGGGCTCGACCGGCTCCATCGAGGTGAAGTCAAAGCGGAGGCGGTCGGGCGCGACGAGCGAGCCGGCCTGGCGGACATCCTCGCCGAGGACGACGCGAAGGGCCTTGTGCAGCAGGTGGGTCGCGGTGTGGTTACGGCGGATCTGCTGGCGACGCTCGGAATCGATGCGTGCGTGGACGGGCTCGCCGACGCGGATGAAGCCCTCCTCGACGGTGCCGCGATGGACGTAGAGGTCCGGCGCGGGCTTGCGGGTGTCGTCCACGTTGACGTGGCCGGCCTCGGTGTAGAGATCACCGGAGTCGCCGACCTGGCCGCCGGACTCGCCATAGAACGGCGTGCGGTCGAGGACGACCTCGACCTGCTGGCCAGCCTCGGCGCTCTCGAGCGGACCGTCCGGGCCGAGGATGGCGACGATGGTGCCGTGCGCCTCGGTCTCGGTGTAACCGAGGAACTCGGTACGCGGCCGGATCTGCGCGTAGAGGTCGGCGCGATCGCGGCCCTCCGCCTTGAAGGCGGCGCCGGAGCGGCTGGTCTCGCGCTGGCGGTCCATGGCGACACGGAAGCCGTCCTCATCGATGGAGAGGCCCTGCTCGGTGGCCATCTCGGCGGTGAGCTCCAGCGGGAAGCCGTAAGTGTCGTAGAGGCGGAAGGCCTCCTCGCCGGGGATGACCTTCTCGCCCTTCTCCAGCAGCTCGGCGGTGAGGGCCTGGAGGCGGTTGACGCCCATCGAGATGGTGCGGCGGAAGCTCGCCTCCTCGTAGGCGATGACCTTCAGGATCTGGTTCTGGCGCTCGCGCAGCTCCGGGTAGGCATCGGCGAACTGGTCGATAACGACCTTCGCGAGCTCGGCCATGAACTCGGTCTTGATGCCGAGGAGGTGGCCATGGCGGATCGCCTTGCGGAGCACGCGGCGCAGGACGTAGCTGCGGCCCTCGTTGCCCGGGAGGACGCCGTCGCCGATGAGGAAGACGGAGCCGCGGGTGTGGTCGGCGATGACGCGGAGCGACTTGGTCTGGATCGGGTCGACGCCGTAGGTGACGCCAGCCAGCTCGCTGGCGCGCTCGATGATGTGGGAATAGAGGTCGGTCTCGTACATCGTGCGCGCGCCCTGCATGAGGAGGACGAGGCGCTCGAGGCCCATGCCGGTATCGACGCACGGCTTGTCCAGCGGGGTGCGGACGCCGTCTGCCGACGTGTTGTACTGCATGAACACGTTGTTCCACAGCTCGAGGTAGCGGGGGCAATCGCAGCCGGGAGCGCAATCCGCCTGGCCGCAGCCCCACTCGACGCCGCGATCCACGTAGATCTCACTATCGGGGCCGTTGGGGCCGGTCGGGCCGGCCGCCCACCAGTTGTCCTCCAGCTTGAAGATGCGCTCCTCGGGGACGCCGATCTGGTCGCGCCAGATCTCGTAGGCCTCGTCGTCCTCCGGGTGGACCGTCGGGTAGAGGCGCTCGGCCGGGAAGCCGCACCACTCGGTGAGGAACTCCCAGGACCAGGCGAGGGATTCCTTCTTGAAGTAGTCGCGGACCGAGAAGTTACCCAGCATGAGGAAGAAGGTGCTGTGGGACTCGTCGCCAACCTCGTCGATATCGACGGTGCGGAAGCACTTCTGGACGGAGCACATGCGCTTCGATGGCGGGGTCTCCAGCCCGAGGAAGTACGGGATCATCTGCTGCATGCCGGCGGTGGTGAGGAGGACGGACTGGTCCTCCGCCGGGGGCACGAGCGACGAGCTGGGAACGTGCAGATGGTCCTTGGACTCGAAGAAGTCGATGAACATCTGGCGGAGCTCGATGCCGGACCTCCAGTGCAGGCCGAGATCGGACGTTTGTTGGGTAGACATGGTGATATCACTCCGGGTGCGTAGCTGCGTGAACGGTCTGGTGAGAAGTCGCGTTATGCCGCTGGAGCTGCGGCTGCGGCGCGTGTGGCCGCAGGGCTGGTAGCCTCCGCCTCGCCCCCGAAGGAAGTGGTGCTGATGTGGGTGGTCGGGCGGTGGTCGGCGGACATGGAACGGTTCACTCCAGCGGCGAGCGACGAGGCGGCCTGTTGGCGGCGTGTCGCACCCATGACAAACGACCCGGACGTGAGCCGGGATGTGCGTTCCATTGTGCCAAAGTATCGATGGGCGCGGCAATTCAGAGGATGCGCAAGGCGATCATGATCATGCTCAACGCGGCTCCGCTTACGTTTAGGCCTCAACTTTCCCGTAAGCCACGTTGTTGGGGTAGTGGGACACGTGAGCCACGTGATGCTCGGGGCCGGATGGATGGTCCCGGACGGCGGCGGGCCCGGATATCGCCCGGCGGGCGATCGGGCGGACACGGG
>DATGPC010000250.1:0-4116 GCA_035305265.1 Thermomicrobiales bacterium
GTCTGGGGACGCCGCACGTCGGGCTGTATGTGGGCTTGTGATGATGGCAGGAGGGGCTGCAGGGTACGTCGCTTCGCGTCGAGTCCTTCGCATTCGCTCAGGATGACGGGGATCTTTTGGTGCGGGACGGGCGGACACGGGGTCCGCCCCTACGGGCTGCGACGAGTATGACAAGCGCCACGGGGAGGTCATTGAACACGCGGTTGTGTGCGGGCCCAGCGGCTTGGCGGCGCGTGTTCAAGACCTCCCGTACGACGATCCATTTCGTGGATGGGGACCGCCCGGAATGCCTCCAGGTGAAGATGCGTCAGGCTGGATCGCTTCGCGTTGAGTCCTCTGGCCGAGCCCGCAGGGCGAGACGCGGCAGCGAGCCCTTGCATTCGCTCAGGATGACGGGGGTCTTCGGGGGCGGGGTGGGCGGACACGGGATCCGCCCCTACGTGGGTCTATTGCTGGAGAGCGGATTCAGGCAGGTGCGGCGGGGTGGATGGCGGTTGGGTCGTCGGGAGAGACGGGGACGGCGCCTTCCTCGGGTGGGCCGAAGTGCGTCGGGCTGACGACGTAGCTGTGCCGAAGGACCCAGCGCCGCGTCGCGAACCAGCTGTAGGTCGTGACGGAGCCACCGACCAGGATGTCGATGATGTAATGCTCGCCCATATAGACCAGGGCGGCGCCCATCGAGATCGAGTAGAGCCAGGCGGCGATCTCCCACCACTTGCCCCGGCCATGGGCCACCCAGACGAGGATGAACGTGATGGCAAAGTGCATCGAGGGCATCGCGGCGATCGGGTTCGATTCGCCGACGATCTTGTATCCGGCCTCGTAAAGCCCGCCTCCCAGCTCCTTGCCGATCGGTTCCATGATCCGCATCACGACCGGCGCGCCGGGCGAGTCGATCGCTTCGGGTGCCATCCAGGGCGGATTTGCGGGCAGGATGAAGTAGATGACGAGACCGAGGAAGAGCGTCATCGTCATCGCCAGCAGGAAGTGCTGGAACTCGTCCTTGTGCTTCCACCAGACCCAGACGGCGATCGCGTGCGGAACGATGAAATAGGACCAGTGAACGAAGGTGAAGAAGTAGTCGTACCACTGAATGTGGTCGACATTAAAGAGGTTCGCCTGGAGCCGGATATTCGGCAGCTCACCGCCGAAGAGCCAGCGCTCGAACTCGACGACCTTGGTGTTCAGGGTCTTGGCGAGGATCGTTTCGTCCGCGAACGAGCGCAGGAACGAGAAGACGAACCAGGCTGTCGCATAGGGGACAATGGCCGCGATGAAGGAGCGGGCGCGTCCCGTTGGCACGAAGACGACGGCCAGTGAGGCGATCAGGCCCCAGAGCAGGAACTGGCGGTCGGTAAACAGGGACACGACGACCAGGGCGATCGCGATAGCGATGCGAATCCACAACTCCGGTGTCATCCGGATCCGGAACCGGCTGGTCACGGGGCTTTCGTCGACGTCGACGGGGATACGTTCTTCGTCGTGCTCTGGTGGGGTATCGGGCGTTGTGGTCACGTTGGTCGGGTGTCCCTTGTCGAGTCGGCATGATCGCGCTGGACACCCATTATACGGAAATGACCGTCTTGACGCGGGCGCCGGGGCCTAGCCGAGGCGGTAGCGGTGCAGGGCCTTGGACGTCATGGAGTACCGGTCTTCCCCGGAGTCGGCGTCGGGCTTCTTCGCCATGAAACCGCGTCGAAGCTGCTCTGCGATCCATGTGGCGTCGAGCTCGTGCTCGGCGGCGAGGGCGTTGATCGCATCCTCTGCCAGGCTGTTCCCTTGTCCCTGAAGGGCTGCGTAGAACGCTTCCCGGCGCTTCTCGGCGGGAGAGTTGGGGCCGGTCAGCAGGCGCTCGACGACCGGTCCACCGTCGAGGTACTTGACGATGTCCGGGATGTCCTTCTCGGTGATGTTGCTGTAGACGATGTTGTCGGGGTAGATCACCAGGTTCGGACCGATATCGCACAGGTCGATGGTTCCGCACGTGTTCATCATGATGCGGTCGTTCATGCGCCGGCGCATGAGCTCGAACCGGAGCCGGTTGATGACGTTCGCAGCGCCCTTTTGGTTGCAGTGATTTCCGGTGCAGGCGAGGATGTGGCGTTCCGTCCAGTACATTGGTCCTCCTTACAAAGGGCGGTATCGCTCAGGCCTGGAGTCTACCAAACGGCTTGCGGTGTCAGGCTGCTGGCCGGGAAGTGGTGCCCTGTGTGGCGATCCATGCCTTCCAGCCGGTATCGAGGTCGTCCATCGATACGCCAAGGGCGGTCATGACCGCCTCGTCCGCCGGGAGCCCCAGGGCGAAGGCGTCGATGAGACGGGCGATGCCTTCGGTGCCCCATGAAGCCTCGATGTAGGAGATCATGCTCCAGCTGCTGGCATAGGCCAGGGTGGCCTGCTGCGGCTGGTACGGGAAGCTCACCTCGAGCGACCTGATGTCGAAGAGGCGGCCCTCCTCGTGGGCGTTCCGGACCATCCGGGGGTAGTGCTCCGTGCCGCCGGTCTGGGTGTGCGTCGCGATGCCCTCGTCGAACCAGAGCGGCGGGGCGTTGTACGGATTGTCCGTGGCGGCGAAAAGCACCTGATGACTGATCTCGTGCGGGATGACGCGGGCGAACTCCCGTTCGTCGCCGTCCGGAACGATGCCGATGATGGTGTCGAGCCCGGGATAGGTGACCCCGGCGATGGCCTCGCGCGAGTTTCCCTGGCGCGTCCCTGAGAAATCCTCGCCGTTCGGGTAGATCCAGATCGTGATCGGGGCGATGCCTTCAATGCTGTACCGGGTGACGAGGTCGTCGATCGTGGCCTGTGACTCGGTGAGCATCATGTCGGCAAAGTCGCCGCTGATGTCGTAGGTGTAGAGGCGTACCTGATCGGTGGAGCGCATCTCCCAGTCGAAGCGGTTGTCCATCCACTGGGTCGTCTCTTCCGCTGTGGAGACGACATCGCCGTTCTCGAACAGGATCTCCCAACTGAAGCGCAGCTCGACGCCGACGGGAACGAACGACGAGAGCAGGTCGACGAAGGCGTCGAGTTCGACCGCGCCGTCAACGACGGTGTATTCGTCGTCTCCGATGATCTCGAGATTCAGGGTCTGGTCCGACCCGATACGGTACAGGAGCTGGACCGCATCGACTGTTTCACCGGAGGGGATGTCGACGCGTGTCGCGAAGGACATCCCTTCCGGGAAGTGGTTGGTGGTTTCGGTGACGTTCTCCACCTCGGCGGTCGCCGGCGTGCCCTGTGACGCCATCGCCGGCGTGAGGTGAACCATCAGGATCACGAAGGCGAGGAAAACCGTCATCGGGCGCGCCTGCGTCATGCCACGCTTTCCTTGGGCGTGATGAGGTGCTGCAGGTAGCCATCGACGAACGGGTCGATGCCACCGTTGAGCACCGACTGCGCGTCACCGACGGTGACGTCGGTGCGGTGGTCGGTCACCTGCGTGTAGGGATGCAGCACATAGGAGCGGATGCGGCTGCCGAACCCGGCGGCAATCGCGTCGCCCTTCAGCTCGTTGCGCTCGGCCGCTTCCTGCTCCAGCTTCACCTCCAGCAGGCGGGATCGGAGGATCTTGAACGCGGATTCGCGGTTCTGGATCTGGCTGCGCTCGTTCTGGCACGTCACGACGATGCCGGTCGGCAAGTGCGTCAGTCGAACCGCAGAGTCGGTCTTGTTCACGTGCTGCCCACCGGCGCCGGATGAGCGATAGGTATCGACACGGACGTCTTCCGGCTTGAGGTCGATCTCCTGGTCGCTTTCAATCTGGGGCAGGACCTCGACGAGCGCGAACGCCGTATGGCGGCGATGCGCCGAGTCGAATGGAGAGAGCCGGACGAGCCGGTGCGCTCCTGCCTCGCCCTTCAGCAGACCGTAGGCGTTCGGCCCCTGGAACTCGATCGTGGCGTTCTTGATGCCGGCTTCTTCGCCCTCGGTGGTGTCGAGCAGCTCGGCCTTGAGACCGCGCTTCTCGCCCCAGCGCAGGTACATGCGCGCAAGCATCGACGCGAAGTCCTGTGCATCCACGCCGCCTTCACCGGAGTGGATCACGAGGATGGCGTCCGACCGGTCGTGCGGGCCGTTGAGCGCGGACTGCAGCTCGAGCGCATCAACCTT
>DATGPC010000251.1:0-2570 GCA_035305265.1 Thermomicrobiales bacterium
CGTCGCTCGAGAACGTGCGCAAGTGCGTCGTGAACGCGGACGTCATCAACAACCGGACGCGCCCGATGCTGCTGTCGGTGAACGAGCAGCCGATCGAGTACGCGCAGACGGCGTAGTTATTCCAGGGCCAACGAGCAGCAAAGAGGCCGGGCTCCCGAATCAGGAGCCCGGCCTTTCATTGTTCCTTCCGTACCGCCGCAGCTTGTCTGCGGCGCTCTCCATGGAAGGACGCCGCACACAAGGTGCGGCGGTACAGGACCAACGATCCCCGGCCACCACGGCGCCGAGGCTACCCGTCTCCCATCCACGTCCGGATGGCATCCCTCAACTCACGGCTCACGAGTGCGTCCGTCGAATCGACGAACTGGTCGATGCCTCCAAGATGCCGGGGTAGTGCCTTCACGGCCGGATCCGTGATCGCCTCGTCGAGCGCGTTCGCGAACCGCTCCGCGTCGACGACCATGAACGGGCGATCGAAGAACGGCCGCGGCGTCGGGTCGACCGCCACGGAGAGACCGAGGTCGTTCTGACGGGTACCGAGGATCGCCAATGCCTCGACAATGCCCCGCTCGCGTTCACTCCACGACCGGGCGAAACGGGCGCTGTCCAGCAACGGATCGATCTCACCGGCAACCTCCAAACGGGAGAACGCCGTTCCCAGCCACTTGGAATATGGCGCATACCGGCGCTCCTGCAGGAGCGCCAGGTGCATGATGTCGCGCACCATCGACATCGCGATGACGTGCGATCCGAGGTCGTCATCCACCTCACCGGCGCGGCCGACGAACGGCTCGACCTGGGCTATGCGTTTCCAGGCGGCAGCCAGTCGGTAGCGCCATACATCGTCCGGGTACCAGGCAAGGGCTCCGCGCGCGGCCGTCAGGTCGCCCGGCTCATCGTGGTAGACGGCTCCGCCGGTGACCTCCAGCAATACCTGACCGGGGATCGCCATCCAGCTCGCCGCATCGAGATCATCGGCGGCGGGCACCCCGATCGTCTCCCGCAGGAACGCGGGCACGGTGGTGATGCGAACCCGGTGCGCCAGCGGCCCCTCCCCGCCTCTGGTCGCCATGTGCACGATGCCGGGATCATTCGCGAACTCGCGGAACCTGGTCGGGAAGCCGGCAACGGTGTCTGGCAGATCCCGCAGGAGCATCTCGTCGAGCCGAGCCGCATCCGCTTCGAAGCCAGCTTCGGGCAGGAACAGGGTGAGACGCGGTCCCCAGTCATGGTCCATCGATCGGGGCGTGTCGAAACCGAGCACGTCCGACCCGGGACCGACGAGCGCGGCCGCGTACGGAATCCCCGCTGCGTGGACGTCCAGGATCGGCCGAACCGCCTCCGTGTAGAAGCGGACCGACAGCTCGCGCCCCGGAATGAATTTCTCGCTCGTCATGGAACCCACCTCGAACAACGTCGATCCCGATCCCACCACGATACTCCACCGACTCGGGCGGCAAGCGCTGGCGTCATCCATGCGAAGATGTGCCCCAGAAAGACGCCGAAGACCGACGGGAGGAAAGACGCCTGTGGAAGAAGATTTCGAGGTGATGCGCCGAACGCGGATCCGGGCGCGTGGACGCGTCCAGGGCGTCGGTTTCCGGGCGAGCGCCCGGGCGGAAGGTCGCGCGCTGGGCGTCACGGTCGACGCCCGGAACCTGGACGACGGATCCGTGGTGATCGAAGCCGAAGGGCCGGACGACGCCGTCGAGGAGTTCCTGGCCTGGGCGCGAGTCGGGCCACCGGCCGCGCGCGTAGACAACGTCGAAGTGGAGGAACTTGCCGATGAGTGACGATTCGAACGCGAAGCCGCACGTCACCACAACGCTGGAGCGTCGCTCCCTGCTCGGGTACGACGTGCCGCCCATCGCGATCGGCTGCGCGCCCCTGGCCAACATGCCGGAGACGTTCGGCTATGAGGTCACCGACGACCTGGCGACCTCCACGATCCGTACGGCGCTGGAGAGCGAGCTGAACTGGCTGGACACCGCCGCCAAATACGGCGATGGCGAGAGCGAACGGCGCGTCGGCATCGTCCTGCGCGAGTTGGGTGGCCTGCCGGACGGCGCATTCCTCGACACGAAGATCGGCGCGGCACCGGACGGCCGCTTCGACGCGGAGACCGTCCGCGAACGATTTGCCCGCAGCCAGGAGCTGCTCGGGCTGGAGACGATCGATCTTGTCTTCCTGCATGATCCGGAGCAGCGCCCGTTCGAGGAGATCACCGCTCCCGGCGGGCCGCTCGACGCGTTGCAGCAGCTCCGCGACGAGGGAAAGATCAGGCATCTCGGCGTGGCTGGCGGCCCGATCGACGAAATGATCCGCTACATCGAGACGGGCTTTTTCGAAGCGGCCATCACCCACAACCGCTACACGCTGCTCAACCGGGTGGCCGAACCGTTGCTAGACGCCTGCCATGAGCGCGGCATCCCGCTCCTCAACGCCGCGCCTTACGGGAGCGGCATCCTTGCCAAGGGGCCATCGCAGTACCCACGATACGCTTACAGCACCGCCAACGAGACGATGCTCGGGCGCGCCGAAGCGCTCGAGGAGATCTGTGGCCGGCATGG
>DATGPC010000252.1:0-2611 GCA_035305265.1 Thermomicrobiales bacterium
GACCGGATAGAGTTCACCACGGCTGTCGGGAGCGGTGGTGGATAGAGGGGAACTGCCGCATCATAGCAATACATTTGCCATACTGTCAACCGTTGATCAGGCTGTCGAAATGCTTATGACGAGTCGGTTCGTAAGGCAGGTCAAGGAATAATTCGCACGGGATAGACGGAAAGGCGCATGGGGCCGAATTAAGGCAAGTGCCTGTTTCGCCAGTTGGCGCCGTCGGGACATCCTCTACGGGACGAGTCGACCATAGGGGCAGGCACGAAAAAAGGGCAGATCGCGGTTGCGCGATCTGCCCTCTGTGGTGAACGTGGCTACTGCTCGAACGTCGTCGTGAGCTCCTGCGTCTGACCTGTCTCCGAGGCGCGGAACGCCGACTCGATGATATCGATGACGTGGCGTGCCCGCTCGGCGGTCACCGGCGTTGCGATGTCATCCCGCACCCAGTCGACCAGCTGCATGATGTCCTCGAAGACGTGCTGCTCGTCGATCTCCCGGTGCGCACCAGTGACGTGCGGGAGGGTGACCTGTGCGCCCTGGACGCCGCCACCGGCCTCGTCGTACAGCGGTCGCTCCGGGTAGTCAAGTTCCTCGCCGTTGACCGTGAATCCCTCGATCTTGCCTTCCGTGCCGAAGTAGGTGCCGGTGAACCACCAGTTCGGGGACCCCGCCGCCGTGCCGAAGCCCAGCGCGAAGAGACCGTCGCCGAAGTCGATCAGGATGCCCGTATTGTCATCCGCCTCGGTCGGGACCGACTTGCCGGCGAACTCGCGCTCCGGTACCCGGATGCCGCTGACCGCCGAAACCCGCTTCGCCGGCCCGAGGACGGTCGTCAACCCGTGGAAGGCGTAGACCGACACGTCGTACAGCGGGCCGCCGCCCGGCTTGCGGAAGTACCACGACGGGTCGATCGGCGGGGTGTTGTCCTGTGCCTGCCGCTCCGGCTCGTCGAGGTGATAGGTGCCGAAACCGGCGCCTGAGATGGCCCAGACCGGGATGCCGATCTTGCCCTCCTGGATGGCGCGGCGAACCGCCTGCACCTGCGGCCGCAGGACCTCGCCCGGCGAGGCGACGAGCTTCAGGCCCTTCTCCTTCGCCAGGTTGATCAGCTCGGTTGCCTCGGCGACGGTGGTGGTCATCGTCTTGTTGAAATGGACGTGCTTGCCCGCCTCCAGCGCCATCTTGCCCTGCTCGTAATGCAGGCCGATCGGCGTGCACAGCGTCACGGCGTCGACATCGCCCTTCTCCAGTAGTTCCTCGAAGGTGAGGAAGCTGTGGGGCATGTCGAACTTCGCGGCCATGGCTTCGGCGCGCCCGGGGACCGGGTCGCAGACCGCCTGCAACGTCACACGGTCCTGCACGTCATCCTGGCTCAGGTGCGGCATGATACCGCGCTGCGCGATCGTTCCCGCGCCGACGACTCCCATTCGAACGACATCTGACATCGAGGCTGCTCCTGCCTGGTACATGCGATCAATCACTGGCGTGATTGTATCGGACGTTTCCGCCGACGTCGTGACCCATGACGCGGTAGCGCCATGGGTCGGGCGTGGCTGCGGGGATGGAGCCGGTCGCCCCGGTGTACGGAGTGACCCTGTAAATCGGTTATGAGGTTAGGGTTGTGGATAATTCCTGGCTCGTGTTCCGTGAGGAGCCCGATGTGCGGTCGCCAAGAGTCCACCGGGCGACCACACACTCATCCGTTATCGCAGCAGGATTTCGGAAGGGGATGGGTACGATACCAGCCCCAGCCAGAACGTCGAGACACCCAATATCAGGAACATGCCCACCAGCCAAAGGGAGTAGGCGCGGGCACGTATGTGGACGACGATCGCTCCCAGGAAGAAGACGATCACGCCCAGCGCCGCGGCCAACCCGACAACGGGCACGAAGATCCCGACGAGCAGGCCAACGGCGGCGAACGTCTTGATCCAGGCCAGGAGTGAAAGCCACGACACGGGCACGCCTGCCTGGGCCATGCCGTCGACCAGGCGTTCGATCCGGGCGAAGTTGGCCGCCGCCGAAAGCGTCAATGCGAGAGCGAGCGTGATGCTGAGGACGACATATGCTGGGAATGCAGGGATCATGTGGACAGCTCCCTTCTCGAGTGCGCGTATGCAGCGAGTGAGATGACGTCCAGGTCCGGACATGGAGCTTCGTTCGAGCGAGGGCGTCCCCTCCCATTGAGCCGGAACGCCTGTTCCGGTACTATGTGCCACAGTGTATCATATATTTTGGAGATCAAAAGATATGGATGGCGAATCAACTGAAGGGTCGAACAGTAACCGGCGACGGCGGGGGTTGACCGTTTCGATTAAACAGTCGCTGCGTGAGCTGCGAACCGGGCTGTTGGTGTTCAACCAGGCTGTCGTTGAAAAGTTGGGCTTGCGGAGCGTCGATCTCGACTGCCTCGACCTCATCAATGCACTTGGCCCCGTTGGGCCGAGTGAGCTGGCGCGCCGCACCAACCTGCATCCAGCGACGGTGACCGGAATCCTCGACCGTCTCGAGAAGGGCGGGTGGATCGTTCGCGAACGGGACGCGAATGACCGCCGCGCGGTTGTTGTTCGTGCGCGGAAGGAGAGGAACCCGGAGTTACTCGGGCTCC
>DATGPC010000253.1:0-4195 GCA_035305265.1 Thermomicrobiales bacterium
GGACTAACATCTTGTACAGGCTTTTCCTCTCGCCAAGCGACGCTGCAAGCCGTACCGCCGCACCTTGTGTGCGGCGTTCGGCGCCGGAGACAGGCTCGGCGGTACGGCAGTCTTCATCCTGTGTAGGCCACCATGTCAGACTTGACCGTCACGCCCGTGGCGCGCATCCATACCGACCTGCCGACGAAGTTCGGCGTACCACGCCAGCCCGGGCTCGTGCGCGAGCTGACCGGCAGAATCGTCTTCGAGGCCGCCTACCGGCACCCGGACGCCCTCCGCGGGCTCGAGGCGTTCTCCTATATCTGGCTGGTCTTCATCTTTTCCGGAGCGATGCGGGAGGGATGGTCCGCAACAGTACGCCCGCCACGGCTGGGCGGCAATACACACGTCGGTGTCTTCGCATCCCGATCTCCGTTCCGCCCGAACCCGATCGGTCTGTCCTGCGTTCGGCTGGACCGGGTTGAGCAGGAGACGCCGCAGGGGCCGGTGCTGCACGTCTCAGGCATTGACCTGATGGACGGCACGCCGATTATCGACATCAAGCCGTACCTGCCCTACACGGACAGCTACCCGGATGCCGCAAGCGGCTTCGTGACAGACGCCTCCCAACGAACGCTGGAGGTCGTGATCCCCGAGGAATGGCAGCAGCTCGTCCCGCCCGGGAAGCTCCCGGCCCTGCGCGGCATTCTCGCCCAGGATCCGCGTCCCTCCTACCAGGACGACCCGGACCGCATTTACGGCTTCGAGTTCGCGGGCACGGACGTCCGGTTCAGGGTCGAAGGAGAAACCTTGACGGTCTGCGAGATCGTGGAGCTTCCGGACCGATCACGCTGATCACGACGCGAGGATGCGTTCGATGTACTCACGGTGCTCGTCATAGTGCATGTAGGTGTTGCCCATGACCTTGTGCGCAATCTCGAAATCCCCGGAACCCGGGACGAAGTCGTTGCAGGGCCGGTGCAGTCCCTCGTCCGAAAGCCCGATCAACGCCTGCAGCATCGCCTCATGGGTCGCGGCAAGCGACAAGCGCACCTCGTCCAGCGACGTGCGCGCATGCTGCTCCCGGATCGCCTCGTTCTTCCGGTCGGAGTCGTCCTCGTCGAAAAGCTCCTTGCTGACGCACATCCCTTCCCACTGCGGCCGCCCGTCGCGGATCATGACCAGCACCGAGTTCGCCCAGGCATCGAGGTTCACGAGTTGATCCTTGGGTGACCATCCTGCCGAGTCGGTCTTGCCGACCAGGTCGTCAGCGGACGCCCCGTCGACCGTGGCCTGTAATGCCTGCCAGGAGGTGTCCATGTGGCGCAACAGCTCCTGGAGGGTAGGGATCGGCGGGAAGTCGTCGGTCATGACATCGCTCCTGGTACGAGGCTGGTCAGGTGAGAAACACGTTTCTCAGCTTAACGACAAAGGAGGCCATCACGCAGCCCCCTTCTCACCCTATCGTTCGATTGCACCAGTTTTGGCCTACCGTCGCATCAGCAATTCGACCCTGTTTCCGAACGGATCAGCGACGTAGAAGCGCTCGTATCCGGGCAGTGGCTCATCCTCGACAATCACGACGCCCGCTTCTGCCAACCTGGATCGCATCGCCGCAAGGTCGTCGACCTCATAGGCGACATGCGCCTTGGTCGCTGGGCGGAAATCCTTGTCGACACCGAGATGAAGCTGCAGGTTGCCGGTCTCGAACCAGCATCCGCCCCGCGCAACGAGGTTCGCGGGCTTGGCCACCTCAGTGAAGCCAAGAAGACGGCCGTAGAACGCCCGCGCGGAGTCCTCGCCACCGGCCGGAATCGCGACCTGGACGTGATGGATGGAGGGGTTTCGGTCAGTCACGGTCGATGTAGTAGGTCATGCTCTGGAGTGCGGAGACAGGATCGATCTCCCGCACCGTGACATGTTCCGGGACCCGCAGGATCACCGGCGCATAGTTGAGGATCGCTTCGGCGCCGCCCTTGACCAGGAGATCGGCGGCTTCCTGTGCCTGGACCCGCGGCGTGGCGATGATCCCCACGCGGATGCCTTCCTCGCGCATCGCATCCGCCACCTCGGACATCGGGCGGATGACCAGATCGTTCACCTTTTCGCCGACCTTGGCCGGGTCAGCGTCGAAGAGGCCGGCGATCGTGAACGAGGATCGGCTGAACCCCCGGTAGCTCGCGATTGCGTGCCCCAGACGGCCCATACCCAACAGGACCATCGGCCACTGACGATCGAGCTTCAGGATTTGCTCGATCGCGCCCGACAGGTGCTCGATATCGTAGCCCTTGCCCTGCTTGCCGAATTTCCCGAAGTAGGAAAGATCACGCCGGATCTGGGCGGCCGTCACGCCGATGAGGCTGGCCAGCTCCTCGGAGGAAACGGATCGGCTTCCGCTCTCGACGAGGCCCTTCAACGTGCGGACATAGATGGGGAGGCGCCGGATGACGATATCTGGAATATCGTCCGGATCGATGTCATACGCCGGTTGAGTCAATCGGGAGTCGCTGGTACCGCCTGCGCGGGTTACGTGATTCGTCATCTTCCATCCGGGCCCAGAGCCGAGTCACGACCGGTAGCGGGGACGTTCCCGTCATGCCAGGCCGGGCTCGCGCCGCCTGCGTGTTGTCGACAAAGGTGGGCTGCACGTGTTCCCGTTCACAAGTGTAACCGGTCAAGGGCAGGCGATGCCGGGGCGCTAGTCGTCTTCCCAGAAGATGCGCTGGAACTCGCCGCTGTCGTAATAGCCGACAATGCTGACGATCTTGCCGCCGGCGACGCGAATGACGGCCAGCTGCTCCGAGATACGCTCGCGGCCTTGCCGGGCGGAGTACTCACGGATCACGTACATCACCGCGCCACGATCTGGCGCCGCGATCACGTCGGTCACGTCCCAGTGGGCGTTCGGATAGGACGAAACGACCGTGCCGAAGTAGGCCACGATCTCGTCCGCCGGGCGGATCGGCGCGCTGTGGGGGTGCACGCGGAAGGTCGCGTTGGCCGCCAGCGTGTTGCGCATGCGACGTGGATCGCGCGCGTCAAGCGCCATAAAGAATTCCCGGCCAAGCGCTTCGACAATCTCGATCTCGCTCAGGCCGGATGCGTTGTGCGTCCGGGATTCCACATCTGCCTCCAGGCAGTGCTATCCGTCGGTCGGCGACGGGATCACGTGCTAAAAGGTGACGGACTGCGGGACGAGCTTCAGGAGCTCGTCCAAGGATGCGCGCTGGATCTGGGCGACATCGTCACGAGCGCCTACCTCGTTCAGGGTGAGGTCCATGGCACGCAGGAACTGGTAGTCGTGGATCGCCAGCCCCTCGGCCGCCTCCCGGAGCGTCAGGCTGCGATGACGCCGGCTGAAGCCACTGCGGTTCCATGCGTCATCCGGTAGCTCACGAAGCAGCGAGCACGTCCCCTGGCGAAGCCGCCGGAACCCGGCCATCACCACGATGGTCGGATGTTCCTCGTCGGCCAGCCGCTGGGCCTCCGTCGGCTCGTGGTCTGGGATGGCGTCGAGATCCGGGCGATCCTGCGTCGCGATCATGTACATGCGGGGATAGATGAACTGCTCGTGATCGCGCATACCGAGCACGAGCTCCTTCACCGTCGGCTCACCGTAGTAGCGGGATCGCTCGAGGATGTTCCGGTCGTGGATCGGCGAAAGCCAGCGCGAGAGGTGGTGGATCGTGTAGTGCAAACGGATGATCAGGGCGTTGTTGTCCATCTCGCGGATGGCACGCTCCTGCTCCTCGCCGATCGGCGCATCGGTAGTGATGAAGTTCGAACCTGTCTGCATCCCGCCATCCTCTGTTCTTGCCGGCCCACCCCGCCTTTCGGCCGGCGTTATTCCGGTCATGACATTGCGAAACCTGCGCCGCAAAGGACGTTTCTGTCGCCCATTATCGCACGGTTATCAGGCGACGGCTTCCCGGGCTTCTCCGAGGTACCGCTGGTCGTGCTCGATAACGTGTTCCAGGAATTCTTCCAGGGTCACTTCGCCTCGCCCGACCATCACTCCGGTTCGCTCCCAGGCCGCCTCATCCATCTCCCGCAAGCGCTCGACCAGAGCCTTGCGGAGGGCTACGAGCTGGCCGAAGACCTCGTGCGCATCCTGCGCGCCGTAGTCGTGTTCCAGGGACCACATCATGACATCCGGGTCGTCGAACTCTGGATGCTCGCCCCCGATGATCTGCACGATCCGGTCGTGGATCACGTC
>DATGPC010000254.1:0-3519 GCA_035305265.1 Thermomicrobiales bacterium
CTCCAGGGATACCGGGAGGCGATGGCCGCGCATGGATACCCCACTCGCGAGCTCACCATCCGGGGAGACCGGGACGTCAGTCCTCCGATCGAGGCCGACGACCTGGATGTGACCGCGATCGTGGTGGGGAACGACTATGACGCGACGGTCCTGATGCGCCTGCTGCATGGGCAGGGCGTCCGGGTTCCGGAAGATGTCTCCATCATCGGGTTCGACGATACGGAACACGCCACGCACGTCGTGCCGGCCCTGACGACCATGCGGGTCGACATGCTGACGATGGGGCGCCTGGCCGTCCAGGCCATGGCTTTCCGGTGGAGCTGGCCGGATGCGGCGCCGCAGATGACGCTCCTGCGCCCGCAGCTGGTCGAGCGCGACTCCGTCGCGAGCATCTCCGGGCAGACCGAACACCCGGCTGGTTAATCCACGGGAGGGGACCATGAGCGAGCAGCGATACCAATACTCAACCGGAGAAACGATCCCGGATTACGCGCCGCCCACGCGCTGGCAGCGGTTGCGCGCGGCGATCTGGCGCGAGCGCCTGATGTACCTGCTCATCCTGCCGGGTGTTATCTATTTCCTGACCTTCACCTACCTACCTCTGATGGCCAACGTCATCGCGTTCCAGGAGTGGAACCCGTTTCGGGCCTCACTGGAGGGGCCGATCAAGGGTTTCCTCTCTGGCCCATGGGTCGGGCTGGACCAGTTCCGGCTGATGTTTACCGACCCGCATTTTACGAATGCACTGATCAATACGATCCAGATCGAGCTCTTGCTGCTGATCTTCGCCTTCCCGGCGCCGTTGCTCCTTGCACTGCTGCTCAACAGCCTCGTCAGTGACAAGATGCGGCGGACGATGCAGACCATCGTCTACCTGCCGCACTTCCTGTCGTGGGTCATCATCATCTCGATGTGGCGCCAGTTCTTCGGCGGTACGGGCATCGTCAACCAGACGCTGCAGGAGCTCGGGCTCGGCACCGTCAACATCATGTACAACCCCGATCTCTTCAAGGGGCTTGTCGTCGCCCAGGGCGTCTGGAAAGAGGTCGGCTGGGGCACCATCATCTTCCTCGCCGCCCTGACCAAGATCGAGCTCAGCCTGTATGAGGCCGCCGTGGTGGATGGCGCCGGCGGCTGGCGTCGCATGCTCGATGTCACGCTCCCGGGTATCCGTCCCGTCGTGATCCTCCTCCTGATCCTCACCCTCGGCAACATGTTCTCCGTTGGGTTCGAGCAGTTCTTCCTGCAGCGCGGCGCCGTCGGCGCAGAGGCGTCCGAGGTGCTCGATACCTTCAGCTACTTCCGGGGCATCCAGAGCTTCGATTACAGCTTTGCCACCGCCGTCGGCATGGTGAAGAGCGTCGTTGGCCTGGCCCTGATCCTCGGGGCGAACTGGCTGGCCAAGAAGTTCGGGGACGAAGGGATCATCTGATGAACACCATTCAGCAGACCAACCCGAACCAGCCAGAGGTCTCGTCCTATATCCCACCGGTCGGGGCGGAGAAGCGACGTTCCAGACTGTTCCGGCGCAGGAAGGCCGCTCCGTGGATGGAGGACATCCCGTGGTGGCTCGCGGCCCTCAAGGCCGTCACGCTCGTCATCATCGCCCTGATGATGCTCCTTCCATTCTGGAATGTGGTCGCCGTGAGCTTCTCGTCGGCGCAGGATGTCATGCAGGGCGGCTTCACCCTCTGGCCGAACAACCCGACGCTGGAGTCGTACAAGGCCCTGCTGAGCGGCGGCACGGTGATTCGCTCGATGCGCGTTACGATGCTGCTCACCCTCGTCGGCACGGCGATCCAGGTCGCGTTCACCACGATGATGGCGTACGGCCTGTCGAAACCGGGTGTTCCCGGTTCGCGGTTCTTCTTCATCCTCGTGCTCATAGCCTTCATGTTCCAGCCAGGCATGATCCCGGTCTACCTGCTCGTCCGCGAGCTCGGGATGATCGACACCTACGCATCGCTCGTCGTTCCCGGCCTCATCGGCGCCTGGAACCTGATTATCATGCGTAACTTCTTCCAGAACCTGCCGCAGGAGCTGCTGGACGCCGCCCGGATCGACGGCGCATCCGACATCGGTGTCTTCCGCCACATCGCCCTGCCACTCTCCAAGGCCGTGATCGCCGTGATCGCGCTCTTCACCGGCGTCGGGCTCTGGAACACCTTCTTCAACGCGATCCTCTACCTCAACGACTCGGCGAAGTGGCCGATCCAGGTGGTGCTCCGCCAGTACGTGCTGGAGGGCAGCACCATCACCTCGGCCGCCGACTTCGCGCCGGGCCAGCCGCCACCGCCAGCGGAATCGCTGCAGATGGCGATGGTCGTGCTCGCGACCGTGCCGATCCTGCTTGTCTATCCGTTCCTGCAGAAGTACTTCGCAAAGGGGGTGCTGACCGGCGCGATCAAGGGTTAACCGGATTCATCGTTCACCGAATCTGTGCCAGCAGCCACCAGACAGGCGTCCGGGGGAGGCACAAGGAAGAGGAGAAACACTCATGGACCGTCGACGACTCATCAAGACTGGTGTAGCCGCCTCCACTGTCGCCGCCGCAAGCCCGCGCATCACCTTTGCCCAGACGCCGGAGGCGTCCCCGGCTGCCGCTGCGATGGCAACGCCGGTCGGGGAAATCGACGAGAACGGTTTCTACCCGTCCGGTGATCCGGCCGTACCCGACGCGTGGACGAAGATGCCCGAGCCCTTCAAGGCGACCGAGGGGGTTCCGGGCAAGGGCGGTGAGGTCACCGCGCTCGTCATGACCTACAACCAGCCGCCGACGCCGAAGGACGACAACCCATACTGGCAGGGCCTGGAGGAGCGCCTCGGGGTTACCTGGAATCCGATCCTCGTTCCGTTTGCCAGCTACGGCGAGAGGGCAGCCGCCGAAATTGCCTCGGGCGAGCTGCCGGACTTCTTCTATCTCAATCCGGGTCAAACCAGCACGCCACTGCAGCGATTCGTGCTCGAAGGTGCCTTCCTGGATATCACCGACTACGTGACCGGCGATAACCTGCAGCAGTACCCGAACCTTGCCTCGTTCCCGGATTACATGTGGGAAACGGCGATGATGAATGGCCGGATCTTCGGTGTGCCGACGCCGGATCGCCGCCCCGGCCGCGTTCCAGGTTTCCGTATCGACTGGTCGGAGCAGCTCATCGGCAAGCGTCCTGAGAACGCCGACGAGGCGTTCGAGGTCTTCGTCGCCATGTCGAAGAACGACCCGGACGGCAACGGCAGTGACGACACCTGGGGCATCAGCAAGTACGGCACCGGTTGGGACGTTGGCCTGTTCCACCAGATCTTCAACGTTCCGCCGCTGTGGCGCGTGACGGACGACAGGAAGTTCGAGGTCCAGTACGGCCTCGAGGAGTACCGGCAGGCCGTCGAGTTCATGCGGAACCTCTACGCCGAAGGCGCCTACCATCCCGATGCCGCCGCGATGGGCTTCGAGGAGGCGCAGAATCTCTTCCGCACCGGGCGTACCGGCCTGCACAACGACGGCAGCCCGATTTACGGACA
>DATGPC010000255.1:0-4428 GCA_035305265.1 Thermomicrobiales bacterium
TCGCGCCGGTATCGACCTGCGGTCGATATCCCGCACACGTGGTGCGGGACTACGCTTTCGGCAACCCCTACCCCTTCAATCCGGCGAGGGCGATGCCCTTGATGATGTGCCGCTGGAAGATCAGAAAGATGATGATCACCGGGATCGTCGCCAGCGCGGCGGCGGCCATGATGAGGTGGAACGCGCTACCGGACTCGCTGGAGAAGAACGCGATGCCGACCGGCAGCGTGCGCATCTCCTCCGAGCGGATCACGATCAGCGGCCAGATATAGGCGTTCCAGTTCCCGAGGAAGGTGAAGATGCAGAGCGCGGCGACCGCCGGCTTGACCAGCGGCAACGCGATCTTCCAGAAGATGCGGAACTCGGAGAAGCCGTCCAATCGCGCCGCGTCGATCAGGTCGTTCGGAACGCCCATGAAGAACTGGCGCATCAGGAATACGCCGAAGGCACTGATGACGCCGGGGAACATAATGCCCCAGTAGGAGTTCGTCCACGACATCTCGATCGACATCACGTACCACGGGATGACCAGCATCTCGGTCGGGACCATCAGCGTGCTCAGGATCAGGATGAAGATGAGGGTCGCGCCCGGGAAGCGGAACTTGGCAAGGGTGTACCCGGCCAGCGAGTCGAAGAACGCGACGCTGGCGGTCGTGATCCCGGCGACGAGCAGGCTGTTGGCGAACCAGCGGATATAGCTCGTCTCCTGCAGCACCGTCCGGTAGTTGGAGAGCGTCGGGTCGGGCGGGATCAGCGAGAGCGTGTAGATGTCCTGGGCGTTCTTCAGGGACGAGGCGACCATCCAGACGAACGGGAAGATCATCATCAGCCCGCCGAGGAAGAGGATGACGGCAAGGACGCCCTGCACGATCCGCTTCTTCCGCTTCGCCGCGCGGGATTTCGCCGCCGCATCGGCGTACAGATCGGCACGAGGCGGCGCGGCGATACTGCCCGGGGTCGCCAGCGTGGATTGGGACTGGTTCATGGAGTGACTGCTCATTCTGTATCCCGCTGCAGCACCTTGAGCTGGATGATGGTGATCACGAGGATCATCGCGAACAGGACCACGGTCATCGCCGAGGCGTAGCCCATCTTCGACGGGAGCGACTGGAACGCCTGCTGGTAGACGTAGAGCACGACGCTGATCGTGCTGTTCAGTGGGCCGCCGGTTCCGGCGCTACTCATGTTCCGGATCTGGGTAAAGACCTGCAGGTTGCTGATGACGCCGGTGACGACGAGGAAGACGATGGTCGGGTTCAG
Source organism: Thermomicrobiales bacterium (assembly GCA_035305265.1). Lineage (GTDB taxonomy): Bacteria > Chloroflexota > Chloroflexia > Thermomicrobiales > UBA6265 > UBA6265. The sequence goes on from DATGPC010000255.1 coordinate 1,261, forward strand.
CAACGGCAGGATGATGCCCCGGAACTTCTGCCAGCCCGTGGCGCCGTCTAGCGAGGCCGCTTCGAGGTAGTCCTGCGGGATACTCTCGAGACCGGCGAGGAAGATCACGACCTGGAACCCGAGCCCGTGCCAGACGGTGGTCGCGATGATGGAGTAGATCGCGCTACCTGGGCTGCCAAGGAACGCCGACGACAGGCCGAACCAGCCGAGGACTTCGTTGAAGAAGCCGTTCGGCATATACATCCAGCGCCAGACCCAGCCGACTGCAACCAGCGAGGTGATATAGGGCAGGAAATAGAGCACGCGGAAGAACCCGGCGTACCGGATCATCCGTTGCAGGCCAAGCGCAATGAGCAGGCTGATGATCAGCCCTGCCGGGACACCCACGATCACATAGACCCATGTGTTGCGCATCGCCTTCCAAAACACGGCGTCATCGACCATCGTCCGGTAGTTGTCCAGCCCGATATAGGGCCGATCGAGCGCGATCGGGTCCCACCGGTGCAGGCTCATCCAGAACGCATAGAGCGTCGGACCGATACGGATGGCGAGAAAGAAGATGAGCGGGATGGCGATGAAGGTATAGGCCCACAGCCATCGCCGCCGCTCGAGCGTCAATTGCATGGTGCGTTTCCCAACGGGATAAACGGTCTGTCGAGGTCCGGCCCGGTATGGGACCAGCATAAAACCGGCCCCATACCGAAGATCCTCAAGCCCGGTACAGGCTACCTGTTAGCCGTCGACCTGGGCCCAGTACTCATCGAGCTGCACCTGGACCTTGTCCTGCGCCTCCTGGAGCGCCATCTCGGGGTCGAGCCCATTCAGGGTGACCTGGTCGTAGGCGTCCATCACGGCCTGCCGGAGATCCGCCTCGTTGACGATGAAGGATGCGTACGAGAACTCCAGCGACTCAATGAACGGCGCGAGCTTCTCGTCTTCCATTAAGGCCGGATCCGCCGCCAGCGCGGTGCGCGCCGGGAGCTCACCCGTCGCGGGAGTCCAGCGCTGCTGCACGCCCACCGAGGAAAGGAAGTCGATCCACTTCGCCGCCGCGATGAGCTTGTCGCCCTCGGCCGCGTTGCGGGTGATGGTGTTCGCCCAGTACGAGGCAAAGCTGGACTTCGCCTTGTTCTCCGGCAGCGGGACGATGCTGTAGTTGAGGTCAGGCGCGTCGCTCAGGTACGAGCCGACGCGATAGGATCCATCGACGTGGAATCCGGCCGCACCAGAGGCGAAGGCCGTGGCGCCGTCGGTCTGGAAGCCGGACTGCGTGACACCGTGCTCGAGCAGGAAGCTGCAGTGGTAGTTGAACGCCTCGACCGCCTCCGGCGTGGTCCACTGCAGCGTGCGATTGTCATCGCTGCTCGGGGCGCCGCCATTCTGGCGAATCAGACCCTCACGCCACCAGTTGTGGCCCTGGCCACCGATGTCCCACGTGAAGCCGACGGTCTCGAAGTTGTCACCGTCCTTCTTCGTGGTCGCCTTCGCGGCCTCGACGAGCTCGTCCCAGGTCGTCGGCGGCTCGATGCCGGCCTCTTCCATCAAGTCGTTGTTGCAGAAGAGCGCGAGGGTGCGAACCGCGATCGGCAGGGCGTAGTACTCGCCCTGGATCTTGGACGACTGCACCATCGGGAAGAAGTGCTCCTCGATCTGGTCGTGCGGGAAGATGTCCTGCGGGAACGGGACGAGGAACTGCTGCTGCACATATGCCGGAACCCAACCGAAGAAGACGTTGAGGACGTCCGGTCCCTCGCCGGCCTGGACCGCCGCGGCAACCTGCTGCCGGAAGTCATCGTATGGGTAGACCTCATGCCGGATGGTGATGCCGGGATTCGCTTCCTCGAACTCCGGGATCAGCTCATCGACGAGCGCCGTCTTGGCGGCGAGCTCGTACTGCCAGTACTGGATCTCCACATCTCCGCTGATCTCGAGATCGGCGGTGCCGAAATCCTGGGGCCCGTCGATCGCGGCCGGCGACGCGTCTTGCGCGCCAGCGTGGAGGAAACGGGATGCACCGAGCGCCCCGGCGGATGCCGCGCCGTACTTCAGCGCGGTACGGCGGTCCAGCGACCGATTGAACAGCGACCGTGAATCACGATTCGACGACGTCATCGGAGAACTCCTTCTCTACCCCGTCGCTCGCAAAGCCACGGCGGGGCGTCACCGATACAGCGGGATGGATATCCCGAATCGCTATGGTTCCGTCACCGCAATGTGACGGGCGTACTGGTTGGAAAGACTGACGACATGATGTGACAGCAAACGGTTTTATGCAAGGCCGACCATTGTTACGGTAACGAGATATCCGGCCCGCCGACCTCGATCTGACCGGCGATCCCACGCTGGATCAACCGGGCGGAAGCACTTCGCGTCCCCAAGAGCACCGTCATCCTGAGCGCAGCAGGAGCCCGCTGCCGCTTCTCGCCCGACGGGCTCGGCCGGAGAACCCAACGCGGAGCGAGGTTGCGGCATCCATATCCGGCCTCCCGGCGGTCCCGTTCAGTGTCCCGGCCGCCCATGCGAGATGACCGCTTCGCGCAGGGCCCTTCGCATTCGCTCTTGGTCATGGGGTCTTTGGTAGCCAGGGTTCAGTCGCCAGCCCCCGATTCGCCCTTTTCGTCTGCCTTCTTCGCGTCGATGTCACCGAGCGGGACGTTGAGGATGCGCGCGGCGTTGCCGCCGAAGATGAGCTGCAAGTGCTCGTGCGGCATGTTCATGAAGCGGCAGATACGGATCTGGTCCTGCAGGTAGCGGATCGCGAACCCGCGCGGGAACCAACTGGAGTCGCTGCCGAAGAGGATCCGCTCCGGGCCGATCGTCTCGTAGAACTTGCGGAAGAGATCGTCCAGCGTCAGGTTGTAGGGCATCCACCGCACCCACTGGTTCGAGCCGGAGGAGTCGACGTTCACGTTCGGGCAGGACCAGCACAGGAAGAGCAGATCGGTGACGTGCTGGATGCCGAAGTGCGGGATGATGAAATCGACCGTCGGGAAGTCCCGCGCGACCGGCTCCAGCACCGCCGGGGAAATGTTCGGGTGGTAGGAGACACCGCCCGCCGCGCCGAGCATGCCGAAATGACAGAGCACCGGGATACCCAGGCGCTCACAGGTCTCCCAAACCGGGTAGAGCGACTTGTCGTTGATGAGGACGGGGATCGTCGGGGCAAGC
>DATGPC010000256.1:0-6827 GCA_035305265.1 Thermomicrobiales bacterium
CCAGGCGGGTGACCGGATTCCCGTGGGACGGCGGGAGGGTGATGCACCAGGACGGGTCGTGCCGCCATATCGACATGACGATGGGCCGTTGCGCGTGCTGCCAGGTCCACAGCGCGACCGCTTCCCGGATGAAACGTGGGAGAACCTGATGTCCAGTGACTTTACGGTCTCCTCGGAGGCAAATAGGGTCGGTGTTCGCCTGTTGGGGCCGTCACTTCGCCCCGTTGGGGGCGCGGACATTATCTCGGAGGGGATCGTCACCGGCTCGATCCAGGTAACAGGCGAGGGACAACCGATCATGATGCTTCCCGGTCATGCCACGATCGGTGGCTACACGAAGATCGCGACGGTCATCGAGGAGGATTGGGATCGCCTGGGTCAGCTGGCACCGGGGGATACGGTGCGATTCAGGGAGGCGTAAGGGCGCACGCCTTCTGTGATTCGGGGTAGATCAACCATGGGGTTCACGTCCCGATCGTCATCCCGAGCCGGTAAAGGGTTGCTCCGCTTCGCCTCCTTCGGAGTCGCCCGGGGGATCTTCGGTGAGGCAAGAGAAGTTTCAGTCTGAGACAGAGATTCCTCCACGCACGCCCCGCTTCGCAGCCGTTTTGTCGGGATGACGACTCCTCGGTCGTAGCGAGAAGCGCCCTGGTCCAGACTTCTCTTCCTACTTCCCGATGCAGAACGTCGAGAAGATCTCGTTCAGGACCGCCTCGTCGACGTTCTCTCCGGTGACTTCGCCGACGGCATGAAGCGCCGCGCGGACGGAGGTTGCCAGCAGGTCCTGCGGGATGCCCATTGCGCGCGCCTCCCGGGCATCGTGGATGTGTGCCAGTGCCCGGTCGATAGCCGCGCGCTGGCGTGCGTTGATCAACGCGGGTTGCGCTCCGCCGCTGGCCTCGTCGCTCACGGTCTCCGCCAGCAGTGATTCCAGTTCCTCCAGCCCCTTCCCCATGGATGCGGAGATGTGTCGCACCGGGGCCTCGGGCAGGATATCGAGAATCGATGACTGGTCTTCCTGCGAGGGCAGGTCCTGCTTGTTGATGGCGATGACGACCGGGTTCTGCTGGTCGCGAGGGCGATCTGCCAGCGTCCGGGCGATCTCGATGTCCTCTGCTGTCGGCGATGCCGATCCGTCGACTACGAAGACGACGGCGGCCGACGTCTGCAATGCCTGACGGCTCCGCTCGACCCCGATCTTCTCCACCGGATCGTCCGTCTCCACGATGCCGGCGGTATCCAGCAACGTCGCGGGGATGCCGTGCAGGTTGACGGTCTCGGCAATGACGTCGCGCGTGGTCCCGGCGATCGGGGTGACGATCGACCGGTCCGATCGCAACAGGGCATTGAGCAGGCTGCTCTTGCCCACGTTCGGCCGGCCCACGAGCGCGATGCGGATGCCCTCGCGATAGAGCATGCCCGCCTTCGAGCCGGCAACCACGTCCGCCAGCGCTTCCTCGGCGGCGGCCAATCCTGTATCGATGTCGGCGAGATCGATCTCGTCGTCGGGGAAGTCGGCTGAGGCATCGAGGTAGGCGAGCAGGCTGACGAGCGCCGCGTTGGCTGGCTCCAACCGGCGGGAGAGGTCGCCGGCGAGATCGTTGGTCGCGAGGTGAAGGCTCTCGGCCGTCCGCGCCCCGATCACGTTGAGCACCGCCTCGGCCTGGGTGAGATCGAGGCGTCCATTGAGGAAGGCGCGCAGCGTGAACTCGCCGCGCTCGGCGGGACGGGCGCCGGCCGCGAGAACCACGCGCAACGTTTCCCGCAGGGGAACGGGGCCGCCATGGCAGGAGATCTCGACGACGTCCTCCCGGGTATAGGTGTTCGGGCCGCGCATCCACGACAAGAGCACATCGTCGATCCGCTCGTCTGTCGCGGGATCGTTGATCGTGCCGTACACAAGCCGGTGGGATGGCATGCGGGTGAGATCGATGGCCTTCCCGCTCGGTCGTCGAAAGACCCGTCGGGCGATATCGGCGGCGTCCGATCCACTGATGCGGATGACTCCAATCCCTCCGACCCCGGGTGGCGTAGCGATGGCAGCGATCGTTGCGGTATCCATAATTATGTGTTCCTGATGCGTCGAATGCGCTCCGGGGAAACCGGGCGCTCACCGGATGGGATGGCTTCGATGAAGACGATGGACAAGGACGAAGTCCTGCGTTTCCTGCGAGTTCATGCGTATACGGCACATCTCGCCACGGTGCGCGAGGATGGCCGGCCGCATGTGACGCCGATCTGGATCGCGGTGGATGGTGAGGACATCCTCTTCAACACCGCGGCGGACTCCGTTAAAGGAAAGAATATCCGGCGGACGGGGTATGCGGCGATCTCGGTGGATGACAACGTCCCGCCGTTCACCTCGGCGCTCCTCGAAGGACCGGTTGAGATCATCGAGGACCTCGACGAGATTCGGCGGTGGGCAACGATGATCGGCGGCCGGTACATGGGTGAGGATCGTGCCGACGAGTTTGGCGCGCGGAACGGCGTGCCGGGCGAGATGCTCTGTCGCATGCGGCCGGTCCGCACTACCGGGATCATCGCTATCGCGGAGTGACGTCAGCGTTTCCAGCCGCTGCGAGAATTGGGGTTTCGCATCGTCGTCGTCTTGCGTCCGGTTGCCCCGGCCACGATGCGCATCAGGTGGCTCAGGATGACGATGGCGAAGATGATCATGATGAATGGCGAGACGACGAACGGGAAGTTCCGGGCAATCGACAGGAACAGGAACGCGAAGACGCCGAGGAACGCCAGATGGAGGATCGTCGTGATCGGATGATCCTTCCGTGAGGCTCGCTGGACGGGTTGTGTGATTGGCTGGCTGCCCGGACGGGTCGGAGAGGAAGTACCCGACCTCGAGCTCCGTTCTTCCACCATGCGGGACGGTGTCCGGGTTGGTGGCGGCCCAAGTTTGCGGTCCCGACGCCGCAGCTGCCGGGTCTCGGTGGGTTTCGCTTCTGCATTGTTCGCCCTGGACGCGAGCACGCCAAGCAGCGCGCGCCTCGCCTCCTTCAGGGATTCGTCCGTGGAGTGCAGCTCGCCCATGGATGCTGGCGGTACAGGTAGGATGGTCTCCTGGGCGGGTTCATGCCGGGAGATCTCTGGCTCCGCAGCGAGTGCCATACCGAGCGTGCGTCGTGCCTCTTCGATCGCTACCTCCGCAGAGAACTCTTGTCGCGGAGTCTCCAGAGACCGTGGTGTCGCCTGTTCGATGATCGGTCGATCTGGTGGAGACGTCGGGAAGGGCGGGGTTGACTCGAAATTGCGTTGGACGTCGGTTGACGCCGTTTCCGACGATCCAGACGGTGCTTCGTACGCGGCCAGGAGCGCGTCGCAGGCGGGGCATGTCACGGCGTCTGCCGGGACAACCGCCCCGCAGTTTCCGCATCGTCGTTCCTCCGCCGCGTTGGCTGTCATCTCCCACTCCTCCGGGCGCTTCCCGGCTCCTGTGCTATACACATGCATGTATGACAAACGTTGAATCGTTCGTTTCCGTTGCTGATTCCACAGGATAGTGCGTGTGACCAACCCTCCGGACCAGGACAGCCAGCCGAATGCGGACGATAGTCGCGCCGGACTCATCTTCTGCGGGATGTGTGGGGCACTCAACCCCTCAACCAACTTCTATTGTGCCGCCTGTGGTACGACGCTGGTCGATGCCTTTCACGCGACCGAAGGATTGCGGGTCTACGAGCGGCCGGACTCCGCCTCGCGGCTGGTCACGATCGTCCCGTCCGGCACGGAGCTGGAGATTGTCGAGGATCCGGACGCGCCGGAGGATTTCGTGCGCGTGCGCCTGGAATACGGACGTCTCGGCTATATCCGGTTGCACGACCTCGCGCACATGACCGAAGCGGCGAAGATGCTCCAGCGTTCGCCAGCGGGCCGCCCGGCGCCGGATATCAATACGAACGCGACGGGGTGTATTTCGCCCACCGCCGCGCTCGGATCGATGCTGCTGGTGATCGTCCTCGGGCTGCTGATGCTGGTGGTTGCCTTGCGGGCGGACACCTATGACCAGGGCACCTTCGCGCTTATGTTCTGTGTCGGCATCGCTCCCCTGCTGCTCCTGACCGTGGCCTTCTACCTCTACGCGAAGAGCCGTGAGGACCGGCTGGCCGACGAGGACGAGGCGGCACAGATCCTTGCAAGCCAGGAGAGCGGCGGAAGCCCCGAAGGAGGCGCCTAGTATGGATGTGATCGGGACGCTCGAAGGTCGGAAGGACTACACGATCCACGGAGAGCTCTACTCGCAGCTCTATTACTCGTTGCCCGATGACCCGGAGACGATCCAGCAATGCCGCCTTCCGGGCGACGCGTTCGACAACGACCTCAAGCCGGGCGATCAGGTACGGATCACGTTCCTTCTCAAAACGGTGATGGAAATGCGCCGCGCCGACGGAGAGTAATCCCCTCCCGCCGCCCGTGATTTCAGGCAATTGATGACGTCATCCTGGAAACCCCCGGCGTATTCGCCGGGGGCTTTGTCGATCCTGGCACAACGACAATCGACCGTCAGTGCGACGGAACGTCGTCTCGCCCAAGCACGACGAAGGGACGGTATTTACCTCGCGCCCGGTTGTGATCTCCCGGCAGGAGGTTCCTGCTTCCACAGATAATCCACAATCGGATCATCACCGCTGTCGTTATTGTGGATGAGTGGATCGCTCCGCGAGCCAAAGCTGACGATGGATTTGCACGTGCCCGACGTGGAGCGCGGTGTGATCGACCATGCTGACGAGCCAGTCCATCCTGGTCCAGTCCGGGTGATCCTCGCGCGGGGTGTCCGGCAGGCTGGAGAGATCCGGCTGATCCTCGCGGGACAACCGCTCTCGGAAGCCGGAGAGCCAATCCTCGAACATCCGGTCGATCTCGGCAGCAGAAGCGGTCGAGCTGAGCTCCTCCTCGCGGGAGCCACGTGGCGTCGGATCACCATAGACCTGCTGGAAGATGCGCCACGTCCCGGCGGCGGTGATATGGACCGCCAGGGCGCCGAACGTGTTCATCGGGCCGCCTCCGCCCGAGTCTGCCGCGGGTTTCCACGTATTGAGGTCGTCATCAGGAATCCCCGCGATCGCCTCCCGGAACTGCCGAAGCTGGCGCTCCAGCACCGCGTAGGCTGCCGTCAGCGCGGCATCTGCCATGATTACTCTCCTTCGTGGATAATCCGGTTGTTCTGTATCTAGCCCTCGCGGGTGTCCGGGATGTTCTGGATCCATCGCCGCTCGTCGCCGATGGTGGTCGGGTCTCCGTGACCGGGGAGCACCTGCACGTGATCGGGGAGATCCAGGAAGCGCAGGAGCGTTCGGTTCATCGTCTCCTGGTCAGATCCCGGCAGGTCGGTGCGGCCGTGTCCGCCGGGGAAGAGGACGTCACCGCCGATGAGGACGCTGTCGTCATCGCTGTAGAGCACGATGTGCGCAATGTCATGGCCTGGCATATGGAAGACCTGGAAGACGTGACCGCCGACCGTGACTTCGTCGCCCTCGTTCAGCTCGTTGTCCAGTTGTACGGGCGTCATGGGCGCCGGACCGACGCCGGGCTGGGGGTCCTCGATGCGCTGGCGAAGATCCGGGTGACCATGGACAGTCGCGTCTGTGGCCTCACGCAGTTCATGCAGGCCAAGGATGTGATCCCAGTGGCCATGCGTCACCACGATGTCGGAGACTTGCGCTCCGAGGGAGTCTGCCATCGTCACGATCCTGGAAGCGATATCGGGCGGGGCGTCGACGACGATGGCGGAGCCGGTGGATGAATCGGCGATCAGGTAAGCATTGGTGGCGAGTGGACCGCCCTCGAAGCGTTTGATGGTTAGCGGCATCGTGTTCTCCTTGCCAGGTCGCGCGCGACGTTTTCGGCAGGATACCCCATTGTCCGTCTATAACGCCGGGGCGTTCCGACGTCGAATCATGGCCCGGAATCGATTCTTCACATATCATTGGGAGGCGATTGCGAGCCGAGGTATGGATTATGCGTGACCACACGCGAGGTCTGGCACACGAGCCTCGTCTCATTATTGGCAACCTCGACGTCCTTGTATCAGGTCACGGGGGGAGTTACGGAACAGACCAGTTATGTATCAATATTCGGACGGTTTCTCACAGCACAACGCCTTTCCTCGGAGCACGGCGATGGATGACGCTCCGGTGGTTCTCGTCGTCGATGACGAGCGACCGATCGTGGACCTCCTGGAAGACCTCCTGCAAGACCAGGGGTACGTTGTGCGACGAGCATACGACGGCATGACAGCGTTGCAGCAGATCGAGCGCGAGATGCCCGACCTGGTGGTCACGGATGTCATGATGCCGCGCCTCGATGGGCTGACGCTTTTCAACGAAATCCGTACGAGGGCCGAAACCCTGCCGGTGATCCTGATGAGCGCCGCGGTTACGCCGCGAAAGATCGACGCGACGTTCGTTCCCAAGCCATTCGACATCGATACGCTGCTTGATATCGTCGACGAGAAACTCCAGGGGCGGTAACGAAACCGTCACCCTGTCCCGGAACTGAAGAACCACGACGGATGCCGGCATGACCCAAAAACCTGTCCGGATTTTTGTGTTGCACCGGTTCTGATTTCGTCCTCGCGTCGAAACCAGGCAAGCGCCTCTCACCATATTGATACGCAGTCGGGCGTGCCTGACTTTCCGGATACGACAAAGGGGAGAGCGACCGCCCTCCCCTGCCCCGATCTTCTTCAGGCGGTGTGATCAGTCTTCCCGGAGATAGGCCTCGATCTCGGCCTTGTCAGGAACGCTGTCAACGCCAATCTCGCGCAGGCTCAGGCCAGCGACCGCGTTGGCGAACCGGCCGGCCTCCTGCGCCGA
>DATGPC010000257.1:0-20017 GCA_035305265.1 Thermomicrobiales bacterium
CATCCGTTTCAACTCATCGTTGGAATAGGGCTGCTTCTGGGTATCGGGAACTCGTGGTTTACGGAGTCGCCCTGCAACGTCACGGCTTGTTATTTCTTCGAGATAGAGCCAGCGCGTGTACGCCTTCAATGACTGAACGTATGTCGTGACAGACGTACCACTTAGCGTTGTGCCCTTGTGCGTCTGCTTTGTCTGGAGATAGAGCACGTAGGCCCGCAGCAGGTTGGTATCCCACTCTTCAGGATCGGTACCATGTCCCTCACCAGAGAGCCAGTCATAGAAGCACGTCAACGCTGTCTCATGCCAGCGAAGTGTTTTTACCGTGCATCCGTCAGCCTGTCGGGAAAGAAGAAACGATCGCACCAAGGAGTCCATAATTTCCCCCGTGATTGGCGTTCCAAACCACGTGGGCAGACACTCTCGTTTCTGTGCAATAGGGGAAAAGCCCGTAACGACGCGGAAATTCGAGGACTGGTGACATGTTCTGCTTGGAAGGCAGACACTCTACCAACTGAGTTACTCCCGCGCGTTCCGCGACCAGAAGTATACGTCCTCTTCGCCCTGCGTGCTAGGCCGGAGACATGAAAAACGGGACGTCTTGCGACGCCCCGTTGACCGCTTTCAGGTCCAGCCTTACTCGACGGTCAGCGTGCCGACCATGCCGGCTTCCTTGTGCCCGGGAATCGAGCAGTAGAACTCGTACTCGCCGGCGGGCGCATTGAGCGTCTCGCTCGCGGACTCTCCGCCCATGATCGGGCCGACCATAAAGTCCAGCTCGTCGATCACGAAGTCATGCTCGAGCACGCCTTCGTTGTTGAGGGTGATCGTGACATCGGTATCGGCCGGAATCGTCAGTTCCTTCTCCTCGAACGCGATGTCGACCGCGGTGACGGTCACCTCGTCGCCGGAAGCAGAGGGCGACGCCATCGGCGATGCCGACGGGGAAGCGCCCGGTGATGCCATCGGCGACCCATCCGGCGTGGATTCCGGAGTCGAGTCGTTTCCCTGGGCCAGGACGCGTCCGAGGCCAAGCGCCGCGATCGGCAACGCAGCCGCGCCGCCAACAATCGTTCGTCGAGAAATCCGATTGGACATGAGTTCCTCCGTGATGTTCACCATTGGTGATCGTACCGGGACGAGCCCGCAGAACCCTGGTGGCAAATCCACCGGGCCCCAGCGAGCGATTAAGCATGCTCCATGCCAAAGATGCTCTTCAAAGCCAGACCGGTATTCCTGCCGTACAATGCCTATCGAAGCGCGATGAGGCGGGCAACAAGGAGTGAGGATGAGCATTTTCGCGGATAACGACGAGACACGTTCGTGGACGGAGTATCTCGAAACGCTAACCGCACCAGCGACAGCGGTCATATTGCCGACTGGCGACGACTTCCAGTTGACGCTCCGCTACCTCGACGTTCCCGAAGAAGACATCGACGATGTGATCGCGACGGCGCCAGACCCCGAAAAGGATCCCGAGACCTGGTGGTACCTGGAGCGGGCAGTGTGGTCGCTCGTGTCCAGGATGGGTTCGGTCGAGCAACCGCCGCGCTTCGCTCAACTCCGGGACGCCAACGATCCCGAGCACCGGTTCTTCTACGTCCATGTCTTCGTCGCCACCCTCCCCTTCGTGCAGGAATTCTTCCGCTCCCGCGGCATTCCAGACGATATCGCGCAAGCGTCGCTGGCTGATCTCGGCCGGAACATCCGTGTCCACCGCAAACGCGAGAACGTCGGCGGACTAGGCGTGATGTGGTGGCTGATGCTTCACTTTCGCGGGGCCATCTATCAGCTCGGCCGGCTCCAGTTCGAACGCGTCAAACTGGGCGCGGATATGGCCGGGGTCATGCGTGACGCGGGCTACGATGTGACGGATGGCGAGCATGCGCTTTCGATTCATATCCCGGATTTCATCGGCCCGATGACTCATGAGGCATGTGAGGACTCATTTCGGCAGGCGAAGGCGTTTTTCCCGCGGTACTTCCCGGAAGAACCGGTTCGCTTCGGCGTCTGCCATTCGTGGCTCCTGGATCCTCAATTGAAGACGCACCTGCGCTCCGATTCCAACATCATCAAATTCCAGGACCGGTTTACCCTCGGCCCGGCGAATGACCACAACTCGAACGATTCCGTGCTGAGGTTCGTCTTCGGGCCGCTTCACGAGGACCTGGATGCCTACCCGCAACGCTCCTCCCTGGAGCGAGCGGTCATCGCCCACATCAAGGCCGGGAATACATGGCATTTCCAGTCTGGATGGCTCGAGCTTTAGGCCGCTCCCGAAGGACAAGGGCGGCGAGCTATTCGCCGCCCTTGTCCGCTCAACGCATCAGCTCCAGCCCAGAACATGTCCGGGTGCGAGGGGTTCGAGCACGGTTGGGTTCCGAAGGTCGACACTATGCGTCATGACTGCGTCGGACGGTCGCTCAACCGTCGTGATCGCGGCCACCGATCCGTCGGGCGCGATAGCTCCCGCGAGCGTATAGAGACCGTCGCCCCACGGCATCTCGTGCACCTGACGCTCCAGGTTGTCCACGAGCCACGCGCCGCGAACATTCCCCCGATTAACCGTGGACAAGAAGTACCACCTGCCATCCGCCGAAGACGAATATGTGGCCGGGCTCCCGAGAATGGCGCCCTCCAGGTACGCTGTCACCTCGCCGGTTTCCAGATCGAGGCTGACCACGGGTCCGGGCTCGTTGCCATTCAGCCCGAAAAGGAGGTACGCGGGTGCGGGTTGCGCGGCGGTCACCATCAACGGTTCCAGCCCCTGAAGCTCCGGCAGCGCAGTAGACTCCTCCCCTGCAGTGTCGACGATGATCCACTCCACCGGCGCATCCCTGTCCGCCCGCGTCCCGAGCAGGTGCCTCGCGCCGCTCGCGTCCCACAACGACTTGAAGTGCGTCTCTTGGTGAACTTCCGCGAGCTCGTTCCCGGCCGCCTGCGGCTCGTCGACCGATCGCAGCTCCACAGAGCCGTTGGCGATCAGGAGGAAGGACGATGGGTCCGCCGGGATGAATGTCACCTGGGACCAGGCCGTGCCATCAGTCACGGGAATGTACTCGCCTGACATGACGTTCTCGATGTAGACGTGCCCCTCACCGTCTTCGGTGGACGGATCATAGGTCGTATACGAGCACCACGTTCCGGTCGGGTCGATGTCGAAGGTCGTTGAATACAGTTCGGTATCGTCGCCGACCAGACGTCGGGCCCCCTCCGGACGTTCCAGATCGATCAGGTAGACGTTGTCACCGGTCCAGAGCCCGGCCAACGACCCTTCGGGCATGTAGGTCGGTCGAACTGCCACGAGCTCCTGGTTGTTCTGGTTGACGAACTCGGTGATATCGTAGCCTTCCCGCGTTTTCAGGTTGACGGCGAGGACGGCCGACGCGTCGAAGGTCGCGGAGATCAGCCACTCCGAACTTCGCACCTCTCCGTATGACGTCGACAAGATGCCGAGTGACCATTGCGCCAGGAACATCTCCCAATCCACGTTACCCCAATCGATCGCGACCAGCTCGTTCGCCTCGATATCGAAAAGTCCGGCGTCCGACATCGTGGTGATGACCATGAGGTCGGGATCACCCGTCGGGTGGACGGTCATGACGCCATCGTTGACTCGCAACGTTCCGACCTCGTTGAATGACGCATCGAAAGAGGTCACTTCCGGGTACATAAGGTCATCGAACAGGCCGCCGGAGATGCCGACGAGCAGGTGCGACGGAGAACGATCACCGTTCGGCTCCACAGATGGCGTTCCCTGCGTCGCATTTCGGGCGAGTGAGACGCGCCCCATCATCGCGGAGGCAGCCGAGGCCATCACGACGCCACGACGGGAAAGCGTTGGTCTTCGAGATGAGTACATTATCGTTCCAGTGCGTGCCCCGGAAACCGGGGACCGTGTAGAGAAGCGCATCGATGCATCTGGGTACTGAACGTCAGCACGTCCCGATTAGTTCACCGCGATAACGGTTCGGCATCCCTTCAGCTGTCGACCTGCACCGCCCCCGGCGACATCGTACAATCGGGAAAGACACGCGCTGGCCACTGATTCGCCGCGCATTCTCCGTCTTGACTCTCCCTATTCACCCAGGACACGCCAGTCGTGGAACGACGAACCAAACTCACTCGCCGCTTTGCCATTGCCACCGCCGTCGGCATGCTCATCGTGCTTCTTATGGGAGCGCGGGTCACGGCGACGGGCTCGGGTGAAGGCTGCGGTACGGACTGGCCCTTGTGCCACGGGAGCTGGCTCCCCCAAAACACCTACGAATCGCTGACCGAATACAGCCATCGCATCGTCACCGGTATGGAAGGCGTGCTCGTGGTGATCACGTCGGTGCTCGCGTGGCCGATGCGCAAACGTTACCCGGAGGTGAAGATCCTCGTCCCGTTCATGGCGGGGACGCTGGTCATCCAGTCACTGATGGGCGCAGCCGCGGTCATGTGGCCGCAATCACCGGAAGTGATGGCCACCCACTTCGGCATCTCCCTCATCTGTCTCGCCTCCGCATGGCTGCTGGCCCGCGTGCTGAACGAGAAGCGAGAAGACTTCGACCTGGCCCACACTCGTCCGGAGGCGCGTCCGGCAGCGCAGGAATCGCTTCTCAGCCGGTACAAGTGGCTGGCGATGTCCGGCGTTGTGATGTCGATCCTTGTGGCCTATTCCGGTGCCTATGTCCGGCATACCGGCGCGGAGCTGGCCTGTACATCGTGGCCAACCTGTAACGGGAAGCTGATCCCGGAGTTCGGCGGGCTCCACGGTATCCACACGATCCATCGACTCGCCGCGTTGGCGATTACGCTCTTGTTGGTGGCGTTCATCTTCGCCGGCCTGCAGCTGAGGCAGTCGCGCCCGGACCTCTTCCGCGTCTCGGCTTGGGCGATGGCGCTGGTACTCTTCCAGTCGCTGATGGGTCTCGTCGTGATCGAGACCGGGCTGGCGTTGATGGCGACGCTCGGCCACGCGCTCGGGATGTCGCTGCTCTTCGTCGTCCTGTGCGATGGAACCCGGGTCTCCTGGCGGTCACGCTCGATCGAACCTGGAGACCGTGCAACGGATCTTCATCCGGGTGCGGCGGTGACCGACCAGCGCCACCCCTCTGGAAATGTCGTGGCATAATAGATGATACGCACATCTCGATGGCGACGTGGGCCCGTAGCTCAGCGGTAGAGCACGGGGCTCATAACCCCTTGGTCGCAGGTTCGATCCCTGCCGGGCCTACCACGTATCATCGAGTGGCAACAGACAACGTCGCAACTACTCAGGAGCCAGAAAACGCGCGTGACAGAAGGAACAAATACCAGCGTCGATGAGATTGCAGCCAGCCGTGTCCTCGCGGTGGATATTGCCGACATCATCGCCGAAACACCAGCGATCGATACCCGGGTGATCGACATCCACGAGCTTTCAACGATCGCGGATGTTTTCGTGATCTGCTCCGGAGAGAACGAGCGCCAGCTTCGCGCGATCACCAGAACGCTGACCGACGAGATGGCCAAGTCCAATCGACCGCCGAGTCGCGTCGAGGGCGATGCGACGTCAGGCTGGATTCTGATGGACTTCGGCGACGTCATCGTCCATGTCTTCGACGCGGAGCTTCGGTCGTTCTACGACCTCGAGGAGCGCTGGTCGGAGGCACCGGTACTTCTCTCGATCCAGTAATCAGGCCGACATTCGATAACTCCCCGCCCGCTGCCAACCGGGAACGTCCTTGTGGAGTTGTCGGGATGCGCAAGGAGACCAACGTCTGTGGCCAGGAAAAACGGGACCATCACCTTCACCGCCGGCGCGATGGCGGGAATTCTGGGCGGATTCATTCTCGGGATCTTCTTCGGGAAATACGTGCTGCAGGTGTTCACGCTGCTGTACAACATGGTCGATCGGCGATCTGACAGCGGGGACAAGATGAAGTTCGAATGGCTTCTTCAGTAGCCCATCGAAACGAAGAGCATCACTGACAAACGCCTGGCTTACGAGCCAGGCGTTTCGCTGTCCGTGACCGTCCCGGATCGACGCGCAAGCACAACGAGCATCACCAAGAGAACGACGCCGATGAGCACCAGCGAGACGAGCTTCAGCTCGCGCGAGGGGAGCAGCAACGCCAGCGCGCCAAAGGAGGCGGAGACGCCGGACACGAGCACCACCACCTGCGGCTGGGATAGCCCCGCCTTCAGGAGCCGGTGGTGAAGATGCCCCATGTCGGCCTGCGCGGGCGAACGACCATGGAGCATGCGGTAGACGGTGACCCAGATGCCATCCAGGAGCGGCAGGCCAAGGACAAGGAGGGCCGTGGCGATCTTCGCGCCCCCGATGATCGAGATGACGCCCAGCACGAAGCCGAGGAACATCGCGCCGGCGTCGCCCATGATGACCCTGGCAGGGTGCCAGTTGAAGGGCAGGAAACCCAACACCGCCGCGCCGAGCGCCAACGGAAGTAGCGAGATCGTGAACTGGGGAACGTTGTCCGGCCCCCAGAATGTGTGAATAAAGAGCACGGTGCAGGCGACCAGCGTCACCGATCCGGCGAGACCGTCCAGACCGTCCACCCAGTTCATGATGTTCATCATGCCGACCAGCCAGAGGAAGGTCATCCCGATCGCGATGACCAGAGGGAAGGTCAACGTATCGAGGAAGGGCACGTTGATCTGGCCGATGACGATGCCATGCTCATCGGAGCGTAATCGCGGCAACACGACGACCGCCGCGGCGACAAGCTGCCAAACGAGCTTGGTTCCCGGGCCGAGGCTGATAGCATCGTCGACCAACATCACGCCGACGATGATCGCGGCACCGATGATCAGCAACAGGATGCGTTCTGTTTCGGCAGGTTGCCTTGCCACCGGCAGGAAGTAGGTCGCGGCGATGCCGACGAGAAAGGCGAGGAAGATCGCCACCCCGAGGCCGCGAGGGACCGGCTTCTTGTGCACACGGCGAGGGCCTGGCTGATCCACCAGGCCCAGTCGTCCAAACAGGTCAGTTGTCTTCGACACGAACGCCACGGACGTTGCCGTGGTAGCAAGGAATACGATCGCTGCGATCAGACCGTTGGACACACCCCGTCGTCCCCTGGATTACCGGCTGAGGCCCGGAACGGGGAAGCCGGCGGTCAGCTCCTTCACGTCCTTGCGCACGCTCTCGAGGACGGCCTGATCTTCCGGCGCGCGCAGGACGCGCGAGATCATGTTGGCGACGCTCACGACATCGGCCTCCTTGAAGCCACGCGTGGTTACCGCCGGCGTGCCAATGCGGAGGCCGCTGGTCTGGAATGCGCTGCGCGTCTCGCCCGGGATGGTGTTCCGGTTCGTGGAGATCCCGACCTCGTCGAGGACCCGCTCCGCCTTGCGACCACTGATGCCGGTCGAGCCGACATCGAGCAGGAACAGGTGATTGTCGGTACCGCCGGTGATCACCGGGATGCCCTCTTCCACAAACGCCTGCGCCATCGCTGCGGCGTTCTTCTTCACCTGGACGATGTAGTCCTTGAACGTTGGCTGGAGCGCCTCGCCGAACGCCACTGCCTTGCCGGCGATGACGTGCATGAGCGGGCCGCCCTGCATGCCCGGGAAGACGGTCTTGTCGATCCCCTTCGCCAGCTCCTCGTCCGACGTCATGATGAAGCCGGACCGCGGACCACGCAGGGTCTTGTGGGCGGTGGACATGGTGATATGTGCGTGGCCGATGGACGTCGGGTGTTCACCGGCGGCGATCAGCCCGGCAATGTGGGCGATATCGGCGAACAGCCAGGCCCCTACTTCGTCCGCGATCTCGCGGAAGCGCTTGAAATCGATCGTACGGCTGTAGGCACTGGCACCTGTGATGATGGCTTTCGGCTTCACCTCTTTCGCAACCCGCAGGACCTCGTCGTAGTTGATGAGGCCGGTCGCATGGTCGACGCCGTAGAAGTGCGCCTTGAAGAATCGGCCCGAGAAGTTGACGTCTTTCCCATGCGTGAGATGGCCACCCTCGGAGAGATTCATGCCGAGGATGGTGTCGCCCGGATCGAGCAGGCTAAAGAACGCCGCGAGGTTTGCGCTGGCGCCGGAGTGCGGCTGGACGTTGGCATACCCGGCACCGAAGAGCTCGGTGACACGCTCGATCGCAAGGTTCTCCACGACATCAACGTATTCGCAGCCGCCGTAGTAGCGTTTACCCGGGAGCCCCTCGGCGTACTTGTTGGTCAACACCGTGCCAACCGCGGCCAATACGGCCTCGCTGACATAGTTCTCGGACGCGATCAGCTCGATTCCGTCGAGCTGCCGCCGCTGCTCCTGCTGGACCGCTCTCGCGACAGCAGGATCGGCCTGCGCCAGCACGTCAAGATTCGTCATACCGTCGGGGCTCCTTGCGCATGAAATCTCCGCCAAGCTCCGATGAGTGTACCATGATGAAAACACGATCCGGCCGGGAGAATGGCGCATTTTTTGCCGCCGCTCCCGGGAAACAAGGAGAACGGGATGCGGGTTCTGGTTACCGGCGGTGGCGGCTACATCGGCAGTATCGCCATCGAACGGCTCGTCGAAAAGGGGTATGACGTCGTCGCCCTCGATAGCTTCTATCGCGGTCACAAACCGGCTGTACATCCTGATGCCGAGCCCATCACGTGCGACCTCCGACAACCCGACGAGACCCTTCGCGCCGTCGAGAGAAGCAACGCCGAAGCGGTGCTGCACTTCGCCGCGCTCCATCTCGTGCCCGAATCCGTTACCTCCCCCGGCGAGTACTACGGGACGAATGTCGGCGGTGGCATCAATCTCCTCAACGCCGTCAAGGACATTGGTGTCCCTCGCTTCGTCTTCAGCTCCACGGCCGCGGTCTACGGCGAGCCGAAGTCCCTCCCGATCCGGGAAGACGACCCGAAGGAGCCGATCAACCCCTACGGCCACTCCAAGTGGATCATCGAGCAACTCTTGCCGGTGTACGCCGAGCAATACAAGCTGAACTACGCGGCGTTCCGGTATTTCAATGTCGCGGGCGCGACAGAAGAACGCGGCGAAGACCACCGGCCGGAGACCCATGTCATCCCGGTGGCGCTCGAGGTGCTGCTGGGCAAGCGCGAACGGTTCACGATTTTCGGAACGGACTACCCGACAGAGGATGGCACCGCGATCCGGGACTACGTCCATGTCGTCGATCTCGTCGATGCCCATATCGAGGCAATCCAGCGGCTGGACAAGCCGCTCGGCGCGATCAACCTCGGCACTCGTGACGGATTCTCCGTGAAACAGATCGTAGAGTCGGTCGAGCGCGTGACCGGTCGCTCGCTGCCGGTAACCTACGGCGAGCGGCGGGAAGGCGATCCTCCCGCGCTCATCGCGGATACGAAGAAGGCGCGCGAGGTGTTGGGCTGGCAGCCAACGCGTTCGAACATGGATGAGATGATCGGCTCGGCCTGGGAGTGGATGCAGAAGCACCCGAACGGGTACGAGTAGATCAGGAAGAGGCTGTATGACAAGAGTCCTGTCCGATCGGACAGGACTCTTGTCTTGCGCTCACCCGGTGGAACTCAACCGATCTCAGGAACTGACAGACGTTCCAGCATCGGCAGGCGGCCCACCAGGGGATTCTTTCACCCCGAACTTTCGCTCGGTTCCCTTGAGTAACCGATCGATGTTACTGCGATGCTGGAAGATGATGATCAGGCCAATGCCAACAACTCCGGCAGCCCACCACCCGGAAACAACGCCGAACAGGGCGAGGACGACGACGACCAGCGGCCCGAGGATCGCCGTAAGGATCGACGCGAGCGAGACGTAGCGAGTCCGCCAAACGACGAACACCACCCACAACCCGAAGAAGAGCAGCCACGGAAACATGGCGACGGAGGCACCGCCACCGGTCGCCATCCCCTTTCCACCTTTCATCCGGATGTACGGGGACCAGCAGTGCCCGGCAGTGGCTGCGACGGCACTGGCCGCGATCGCCCAGTTGGGCAGGTCGGCGATGCGGCCGATCACAACCGGAATCACCCCCTTGCCGAAGTCGAGCAAGAGAACGGCGACCGCGATCCGCCAGCCGAGCAGGCGAAGCGAGTTTGTAGTGCCGGTGGCGCCGCTCCCGTACTGGCGCAGGTCAATGCCCTTGAGCAGCCGTCCAAGGACGAGCCCGAACGGAATTGCCGCCAGGAAGAACGCCCCGGCAATGAGGATGACGGACCCGAGTGTCTCCAACGCTAGAGGTCCTCGTGCCGGCTACGGAACGAGATTCGGAGCGGCGTCCCTTCGAAGCCGAACGTCTGGCGCAGCTCGTTCTCGAGGTAGCGGCGATAAGAAAAGTGAATCTGCTTCGGATCGTTCGTGAAAAAGATGAACGTCGGCGGGGATACATCCGCCTGGGTCGCATAGTAAAACTTGACCCACTTTCCTGGCCGCGACGGCGGTTGATGCTTCGAAACCGCCTCGCGGAGCATCTTGTTCAGCGCCGCAGTACTGACACGCTTCTCCCGTTGTGTCAGCACATTGAGTGCCGCCTCGATGACCTGGCCAACGCGCTGGCCGGTCTTCGCGGAGATGAACACGACCGGCGCATGGACGATGAAGTCCAGCTCACGGGCCGCCCTCGCGCGGAACTCGTCCATCGTCGTGGGTTCCTTCTCGACAAGGTCCCATTTGTTGATGGCGATGACGAGGCCCTTCTTCTGCTCCTCGACATACCCGGCAATATGCAGGTCCTGAGAGGTGAAGTCCTCGATAGCGTTGATCACGAGGATCACGACATCAGCGCGGTCGATCGCGCGCATCGACCGAATGACGCTGACCCGTTCAATCCCCTGTTCGACCCGGCCCCTGCGGCGGATACCGGCAGTATCGATCAGGGTGATCGGTTCGCCTTCCCAGGTGATCTGGGTGTCAAGGCTGTCGCGCGTCGTTCCCGCGACATCGCTGACAATGGCGCGCTCCTGCCCGAGCAGCGCGTTCAGCAATGCGCTCTTGCCGACGTTCGGACGCCCGACAATCGCGATGCGGGGCCCTTCGAGCTCGTCATCTTCTTCCTCGGCCTCCGGCAGGTTCTCGACGATCTTGTCCAGCAAATCGCCGGTGCCGTTTCCGTGATAGGCCGATATCACCATTGGATCGCCAAGGCCGAGGCTGTAGTACTCGTATGCCAGCTCGCGCCGGTTGGGACTGTCAGCCTTGTTGACGGCCAGAATGGTGGGCTTGTGCGTCCGACGCAGGATCTCGGCGATTTCATAGTCGCCCGCCGTCGGTCCGCCAGCCGTCACGTCGGTCATGAAGACAACGACGTCCGCCTCGGCGATGGCGGCGATCGCCTGCTCCCGGGTGTCTTGCGCGATCTTGGCCTCGCCCTCGGTGGTACCGGATTTCAGCTCGTCGTCGTCCATGAGGCCGCCGGTATCGACGACGATGAATTCAACGCCGATCCACTCCGCATCACCGTACGTTCGATCCCGCGTCGTGCCGGGTTCGTTCTGCACGATCGCGCGTCGTTCGCCGATCATCCGGTTAAAGAGCGTTGACTTCCCAACGTTTGGGCGGCCAACAAGGGCCACGATAGGCTTCGCCACAGGGGTTACCATCCGACATCCGAGCGTTCACGCCAAGGCGCGCGCCGGGATGCATGCGTCAAAGAGAACAAGCGTCAACGTGCAGTGTATACCACCGGGTGGTGGCGACTACAGTCGACTACCGGGACACGACTTCGATGAACCGGTCGATTCCGCTGCGAGTATTGAGCTCTGTCGCGCAGAGCAACAGGTGATGCGCCAGACCGTCGTCAAATCGTCCAAGGTCAAGCCCGCCCAGGATCCCCGCATCGAGCAGCTTCGCGTTGATCTCGGCTGCCGGGCGCTCGGTCTTGACGGTGAACTCGTGGAAGAACGGCACATCGAAGGCAAGTTCGAATCCGTCGAGCTCCGTCAGCCGGTTGGCGAGGTAATGCGCGTTCTGGTAGCTGGCGCGGGAAACCTCCCGGAATCCTTCCGGTCCGAGGCTCGACATGTAGACGGTCGCGGCCGTCGCCATCAGGCCCTGGTTCGTGCAGATGTTGCTGGTCGCCTTCTCGCGGCGGATATGCTGTTCGCGCGTCTGGAGCGTCAACACGTATCCGCGCTTGCCCTCCGCGTCGGTGGTGATACCGGCGATACGGCCCGGCATCTGGCGAACGAGCGACTGCCGGCTGCCGAGCAGGCCAACGTAAGGGCCACCATAGCTTTGGGCCACGCCCAGCGACTGCCCTTCCGCCGAGACGACATCCGCTCCCAGCTCCCCGGGTGACTTCAGCAGCCCAAGCGGCACCGGCGAGGTCGAGACGACAAGGAGGGCGCCATGCTCGTGCGCGAGATCCGCGACAGCCCTGACGTCCTCGATACCTCCGTAGAAGTTCGGATACTGGATGGCGATACAGGCAAGATCGTCGCTCAGGTGCTGATTGAGGTCATCGACCGTGCTGACGAACGGGTCTTCACTCGTCGCATCGATCACCTCGACGCCCGATCCATCGAGATAGGTATGGACCACGTCGCGATAGGCAGGGTGCACCGTGCCGGCGAGGACGACGCGGTTCTTCTTCCGCGACGCCGCAACGGTCATGAGGCAACCTTCGGCGAACGCCGTCGCGCCATCGTACATGGACGCGTTGGCGACCTCGACACCGAGGAGCTCCGCGACCATCGACTGGAATTCGTAAATGACCTGCAGGGTCCCCTGCGCCACCTCCGGCTGGTACGGCGTGTAGGCCGTATAGAACTCGCCCCTCGCCAGGATCTGCCCAACCGTGGCCGGGACGTAGTGCTGGTACGAACCCGCACCGAGGTAGACATCTTCCGCCGGGAGGACGACGTTCCGGCTGGCGAGCTGCTGCAGCTTGTGGGCGGCTTCCATTTCGGTGAGCGCGCGGGGCAGGTCGAGCTCCGGATAGCGCACGTTCGCGGGCACCGGCTCGAACAGCGCGTCGGTGCTGTCGATGCCGATCGTCGCCAGCATCTCCTTGCGATCTTCAGTTGTATGAGGGTTGAACGTCATCTCTCGCAACTCACCACTTGGGTTCCCGCAAGCACTCGGGGGCCTGCACGAAAAAGCCCGGGGAGTCTAAACTCCCCGGCATCACACGGAATCAGCCTTCGTTGGCGAACTCTTCGTACGCCGACGGATCCATCAGCGACTCCAGCTGCGACGGATCGCTCACCTTCACCTTGATGAGCCACGCATCGTCGAAGGGCGACTGGTTGATCAGCTCCGGCCCGTCCACGGCATTGTCGTTGCGGTCAACGACTTCGCCATCAACCGGCGAGTACACATCGGATGCCGCCTTGACGGACTCGACCACGCCGAACGCCTCGCCCGACTTCACGGCATCGCCTTCGTCGGGAAGCTCGAGGTACGTGATATCGCCAAGCTCCTGCTGTGCATGGTCGGTGAGACCAATGGTAGCGATGTCGCCCTCAAGCAAGACCCACTCGTGAGTCCTGGTGTACTTCCGGTTTTCTGGTGCAGTCATATTGGCCTCTCCTGCCATACATCACACAAGAGTCCTGCAACGGACCCGTCCACGGAGATTCTACGATGTTGCTTCGCGCTTATAGAATGGCGTCTTAACCTGGATGGCTTCAACCGGCTTGTTGCGGATCATGATTTGCAGCGGCTTGCCGACACCGGCATATTCACGCCGGATCCGCGCCAGACCGATGTTCTCCCCGAGCGTTGGTGACATCGCACCGCTCGTCACCTCGCCGACTTCCCCGCCATCGACCATGACCGGATAATGCGTGCGTGGCGAACCACCACGACCGACGAGCTTGAAGCCGACCGTCCGGTTGGCGGGCTTGTTGGCCTTCACCTCGACCATTTTCTCGCGCCCGATGAAATCGCCCTTGTCCAGGTTCACGGCCCAACCCAGTCCGGCCTCGTAGGGGCTGATGTCGTCTCCGAGCTCCTGGCCATAGAGCGGCATGCGGGCTTCGAGGCGGAGGGTATCGCGGGCGCCGAGTCCCACAGGAACCAGTCCGTCTTCCTTGCCGGCGTCCATCAGCCCGTCCCAGATCTCACCGATCCGGCCGTTCTCTGCATAGATCTCGAAGCCGTCTTCGCCCGTGTAGCCGGTCCGTGCCAACTTTGCGGGCACGCCGGCGACGATGGCATTGACCCAGGTGAACTCTTCAACAGTTGTAAGGTCGGTATCCGTCACGCGCGCGGTGATCGCAGCGGCGGTCGGCCCCTGGATCGCCACCATGCCTGTGTCGGCGGAGATGTCCCGCAGCGTCACATTGAAGTCCTCGCGCCGCGACCACACGTCGTTCCACCAGGCGACATCACGCTCCGCATTGGAAGCGTTCATGACAACCGTGTAGCCGTCCTCGCCCTCCGGGTTGCGATAGACGATGAGGTCGTCGATCACTCCGCCCTGCTCGTTGGACAGGAGGGTGTACTTCGCCTGCCCCGGTTCGAGCGTCGAGAGGTCGTTGGTGGTGGTGTACTGGAGGAAAGCGAGCGCGTCCGGGCCCGTCACCAGGAACTCGCCCATATGCCCCAGATCGAACAACCCGGCATTGTTCCGCACAGCGTTATGCTCGGCAATAATCCCCTGGTATTGGACGGGCATTTCCCATCCTGCAAAAGGAATAAGCCGCGCACCAAGCTGTTTGTGGCGGTCATAGAGCGCGGTGCGCTTCAGCGTTTCGACTGCGACATCACTCACGTTCACTATCCTCATTCACACGAGCGCACGCGCGCGCGGCTATCGAACCCTTTATACGCGTTCCAGGGAGAGTTTGTCGGCGGCCATGAACGTTTCGACCGGGTAGTTCCCCGTCATGCAGGCCGCGCAGAACCGGTTGTCGCCCTTCCCGATCGCCGAGAGCAATCCATCGAGCGAGAGATAGTCGAGGCTGTCCGCGCCAATGTGGTCGGAGATCTGCGGGACGGTCATTCGCGCGGCGATGAGCTCGTCGCGGCGGGCGAGGTCGACCCCCATGTAGCAGGGCCACATGATCGGCGGCGCGTGGACCCGCATGTGGACCTCTTTCGCGCCCGCCTGGCGCAAGAGGTCGACGATCGGGCGGGAGGTCGTACCACGAACGATCGAGTCATCGATCAGCACGACGCGCTTGCCATCAACCGCCTCCGGAAGCACGTTGAACTTGAGTTTGACCGAGGTTTGCCGCATCTTCTGGTTCGGTTGGATGAACGTGCGGCCAATGTAGCGATTCTTGATCAACGCCTCGGTGTACGGGATACCTGACTCACGGGCGTACCCGATCGCTGCAGGTGTCGCGGAGTCTGGCAGCCCCACAACCACGTCAGCGTCAACGCCCGATTCACGGGCAAGCTGGCGACCCATGCTCTGCCGCATCATGTGGAGGCGTTCGCCAAGCATCTCGCTATCGGGCCGGGCAAAGTAGATGAGCTCCAGCAGGCAGAGCGCCGGCAACCGTTGGCGCTCGATGCCGAGCGACTCGATGCCATTCGCGTCGATCCGGACGATCTCGCCGGGCTCGACCTCCCGCACGAGGCTCGCGCCGATCGTCATCAGGGCGCAAGACTCTGACGCCACAACCTTGCCTGATTCCATCTCTCCGAGACAGAGCGGGCGAACACCGAGCTGGTCGCGGACGGCGTACACGGCGTCACGGGTCAGCACGGCCAGGCTGAAGGCACCGATCATCCGCGGCATCGACGCCCGGATGCGCTCCTCGATCGTGGCCCCTGGCGCAAGCGCGATCAGGCGGGCGAGCACCTCGGAGTCCGTGGTCGTGACGAACTGCTCTCCTCTCGCCTCCAGCTCCTCCCGAAGGACCAGGGCATTTGTCAGGTTGCCGTTATGGGAGATAGCGATCGGGCCGAGGTCCGTTTCGACGTACATCGGGCCCGCGTTGCACTCGAGCGTCGAGCCGGCCGTGGAATACCGCGTATGCCCAATTGCGGCGAAGCCCGGAAGCGCGCGAATATCCTCCTCGTCGAACGCTTGAGACACGAGTCCGAGATTTCGGCGAACCGAGATCCGGTCGCCGTCCGTGGAAGCGATGCCGGCGCTCTCCTGCCCCCGGTGTTGGAGCGCAAAGAGGCCGAAGAAGGTCACACGCGCGACCTCCTCGTCGGGAGCGTAGATGCCGAAAACACCGCACTCTTCATGCGGCTTGTCATCATCGGCCAGTGTCGTCGGGAGTTGATGCTGGAAATCGACCGATACCATGTGGGGTTCTCCGGTGCTCCTGTACGTGCCTCTCGTTAGGCCATTTCCGCTTCAACACCGACTGCCAGGGCCGACTCACTCGCAGACCCAATGTCGTCCAGTGCAAGAGCCCGATTTCCGGGCAGCTGCAGGGAATCTCCGCCCGCCCGACCGATTCGGGTGATCGGCAGCTCCCACTCTTCTGCGAGGAGCGTCACACGGCGGACATGCGCGGGATCGACGGCAACGACTACCCGGGAGCCGCTCTCGCCGAACCAGCATGTATCCACTCGCTCTGCCCCAGGCGCCGATTCGACAACAGCACCGACGCCTGACACGAGCGCCATCTCCGCTAGGGCGACGGCGAGCCCTCCGGCAGACACATCATGCGCAGCCGCACCGAGCTTGCTTGCGCCGAGGGCCCGCAGGAAGCCGATCAGGCGTTTTTCTTCGGCGAGGTCGAGCGCGGGAGGTGCTCCTGCGGTCGTACCATGGATATACGCGAGGTACTCGCTACCTCCAAGCGACGCCGTGCCACCACCGATGAGCAGCAGCTCGTCTCCGTCGGTCCATGCCATCGACATGCGAGCGTCGATGTCCTCCAGCACGCCAACGCACGCAACCATTGGCGTCGGGAAGATCGGTGCCTGGGCCGTTTCGTTGTAAAGGCTGACGTTGCCGCTCACGATCGGGATACCGAGCGTGCTGGCCGCATCTCCCATCCCCTCGACGGCCTTCACGAGCTGGTAATTCGCCGGAGAGCGCTCCGGGCTGCCGAAGTTCAGGCAGTTGGTGAGTCCCAGCGGACGGGCACCCGTGCAGGCCACGTTCCGGGCGGACTCGGCAACGCCGTGACGCGCACCTTCGAATGGATCGAGATACGTGTAACGTGAGTCGCAATCCATGGAGATCGCCATGCCGCCATTCGTGCCCTTCTGGCGGATAACGGCGGCGTCGGCCTGGCCGGGGCCAAAGACCGTGTTGGTCAAAATGGTGTGATCGTACTGCTCCCAGATGCTTCGGCGGGACCCGATGTTCGGCGATGCCATCAGCTGCAGCAGGGAATCGGCAACATCATCCGCCTGGATGTCCGGGACCCGGGACATCTCGAACGAGCGAACCTCGGCCAAATAGGCCGGCACTTCCGCTTCGATCCGGTACGTGGGGCATTCATCGATGAAGTGGCTCACCGGAACATCGACCTCGAGTCGATCGCCGTCGAGGACTCGCACCCGGCCGGTGTCGGTGACCCGCCCGATGACCGACGCGTTCAGCGACCACTTGTTCAGGACGTCGGTGATCTCATCGACCTTGTCCGGCGTCGCAACGAGGACCATCCGCTCCTGGCTTTCGCTGAGCATGATCTCGTAGGCGTTCATGCCGGTCTCACGGCGGGGAACCAGCTGCACGTCGATCTCGACGCCGACCTCTCCGCGGCTGGCGCATTCGACGACGGAGCTTGTCAGGCCGGCGGCTCCGAGGTCCTGCATCGCCACGACCGACCCCTGGCCGAGCAGCTCGAGGCAAGCCTCCATCAGCTGCTTCTCGAGGAAGGGGTTCCCGACCTGGATCACGCCACGATGGGACGCCTCGGGATCATCGACGGACGAGAACGTCGCGCCGTGCAGGCCGTCGCGACCGGTGTCCGCGCCGATCAACATGAGGACGTTGCCGACACCGCTTGCGGCGGCGCGGACGATACCATCGACAGGAGCGATACCAACGCACATGGCGTTGACGAGCGGGTTGCCGTTGTATGACTCGTCGAAGAAGACTTCGCCGCCGACCGTTGGCACACCGAGGCAGTTGCCGTATCCACCGATGCCCGCAACCGCGTGGGAGTACAGGTAGGCGTTCCGGGCCTGGTCGAGCGGGCCGAAGCGAAGCCCGTTGAGCAACGCAACCGGCCGTGCGCCCATCGTGAAGATGTCGCGGACGATGCCGCCGACGCCCGTCGCCGCGCCTTCGTAGGGCTCGACCGCCGTCGGATGGTTGTGCGATTCGACCTTGAAGACGGCCGCATACCCGTTCCCGAGATCAACCGCCCCGGCGTTTTCGCCCGGTCCCTGGACCACCCAGGGCGCTTCGGTCGGCAGTGTCTTCAACAACGGCCGGGAATGTTTGTAGCCGCAATGCTCGCTCCACATGGCTCCGAACATTCCCAGCTCGACTTCGCTAGGTTCGCGTCCGAGAAGCTCACAGATACGGGCGTACTCGTCGTCGCTCAGCGCGACTTCGCGCCATTGTCCTTCTGCGATCGCCAAGTCCGGTACTCCTCATTCTGGTTGTGTCTGAAATCGAACGGGGGAAATGGTGCATGCCGGTCTCCGCTCGCGCGAAGCACCGTGTTCATTCACGGCGAGCGGTGTACACGGGAAGTCTATCACTGCATCGTCGATTCGCATGCATCATCCGACGACGGACGTGTGGTGCCGCGCGAAATTCCGGACGAGGTAGCGACCGAGCTGATCGGGCGCCGACTGGATGATCCGTCCCCGGTTGATGCGCGTCATGCGCGAGACGAACTCCTGCAGCTCCGGTGACCGGTCCAGCAGGAACGTCGTGATGCCGATTCGCTCGCGCGTGCAGCGAACGACCTCGCGCAGGGTCGCTTCGTGCGTCCGCTCCGTTGCCGGGTTCTCGAAAATGACCTCGCCCTTCTCCGTAAAGGCGGTCGGCTCACCGTCTGTGATGACGATGACCTGGCGGTTCATCGACCGATGGTGATGCAGGAGCTCGCGTGAGAGCGCGAGCCCGGCTTGCAGGTTGGTGCCGTGGCTGAACTCGTCCCAGGAGAGTGATGGCAGCTGCATCAGGGTCAACCGCTCGGCAGATCCGGAGAACCCGACGATCTCGAGTACGTCGCGCGGAAAGCTTGTACGCATCAGCGTGTCGAGGGCGAGCGCGCTACGCTTGGCGGCGTCCCAGCATCCGTTGTGGAACATCGAGCGGCTCATATCGATAAGAAGAACGGTCGCGCTCGCGGATGTCGACTCGCGGTCGAAGACTTCGACGTCCTCGAGATGCAGGCTCACCGGCGAGCCCGACCCCTGGCGAGAAATCGCGTTCATGATCGTCCGCGAGAGGTTCAATGAGAACGGCTGACCGAATTCCCACGCCGAGCTGGTGTCGGTGGTCGGACCTCGCAGCCCCTTTCGGCGCAGCTCGTGCTCACCGGCCGCTTCCATGGCGGGCTCGACGTACATCGATCGAAGCGCATGCGCGCCGATTCTCCGAATCGCCTCGGGCGAGAGCTCCAGCCGCTTCGTGCCCTCCACCACAAGCCCCGCTTCGATAAGGCGACCCGTCATAGACATCCATTGCTCGATCCAGTCACGCTCGTCCTCGGTCAATGTCTCGTTCACGAGGTGGGGATCCAGGTTCTGGAGGTCGTCGATCGACTCGATCTGCCGCAGCGTCCGCTTCATCTCTTCGAGTTGCTGGACGCGTCCCTGGATGTCGAGTCGCTCGCCGTCTCCGGCATCGTCGGCCGGCTCGGTGTCAACCTCGCTGGCCGCATCGCCCGCACCGGGCGTCGTGTCATCTGTTTCTTCCGCGAGCAGTTCTTCCCGGTCCTCGCGCAGTCGCTGCATGATGTCGCGAAGACCGTCCACGTGCTCGCCGTCCTCGTACCCCCATCGGAACGCCTTCTGCATCGCCCTCTCGACGTCACCATCCGAAATGAGGTCCTCCTTCATCGCCTCGAAAAGGGTCGAGGGATCTGGCGAGCAGGAGTTCCCAGGAGTCAGCGACATATACCGCCAGGCGGGCGCCAGCGTGGTCATCAGCGGGCATACCTCCGGCCGGTCGGTGTTGCGGCCTTGCCGATCTTTCGCGTGCGGAAGAGACCTTCAAGCACGAACTCGAACGACGACGTCATGGCCTCCGGCCCATCCC
>DATGPC010000258.1:0-2058 GCA_035305265.1 Thermomicrobiales bacterium
CTCTGGAGCCGCCGAGAACGCGACTGACCGGTATTACCAGTTCGCGCAGATCGTCCGCCAGCTGAAAAAGGACCGCGATTACGAGGTCGACCTCAAGCACCGCAATGCGACGCTGACCGAGGAAGGCATCGACCGCGTCGAACGGATGGCCGGCATCCCGGAGGGCGAGTCGATCTTCGATGAACGCTACCTCGAGCTCACCCACTACCTCGAGCAGGCGCTAACCGCCCACGCGGTTTACCACCGCGACAAGGACTACATCGTCCGTGACGGCGAAGTCATCATCATCGATGAGTTCACCGGCCGCATGATGGAAGGTCGTCGCTACAGCGAGGGCCTGCATCAGGCCATCGAGGCGAAGGAAAACGTCAAGGTTCGACGCCAGAACGTCACCATGGCGACGATCACCTTCCAGAACTACTTCCGAATGTACGAGAAGCTCGCCGGCATGACCGGTACGGCTGAAACCGAGTCGGAGGAGTTCTACCGGATCTACAACCTCCCCGTGGTCGTCATCCCGACGAACCGCCCGATGATCCGTGAGGACTACGGTGATCTCGTTTTCAAGACCGAAATGGGCAAGTTCGAGGCGGTCGCCCGGGAGATCGAGGAAGTTCGCGCCGCCGGCAGGCCGGTACTGGTCGGCACGACATCGATCGAGAAATCCGAGCTCCTGAGCGAGTTGCTGAAGCGCCGAGGCATTCCGCACGAAGTTCTCAACGCCAAGCAGCATGAACGCGAAGCCGCCATCGTCGAGCAGGCCGGACAGCCGGGGGCCGTCACGATCGCCACGAACATGGCCGGTCGCGGTACCGACATCCAGCTCGGCGAAGGCGTTGCCGAACGGGGCGGTCTGCACATTATCGGTACCGAGCGCCACGAATCACGCCGGATCGACAACCAGCTCCGCGGACGCGCGGGACGTCAGGGGGACCCGGGTTCGTCCCAATTCTTCGTGTCTCTCGAAGATGAGCTCATGCGCCGTTTCGGCTCCGAGCGCATTGCCAGCATGATGGACAAGCTCGGCATGGAGGACGACCAGCCGATCGAGCACAAGTGGATCTCCCGCTCTATCGAGAGCTCGCAGACCAAGGTCGAGGGCCACAACTTCGACCGCCGAAAGCACGTCGTCGAGTACGACGACGTGATGAACCGGCATCGCGAGGTCATCTACGGCGACCGCAGGAAGATCGTCGCCGGCATCGACGTCCATGAAAAGATGATGGAGTTGATGGAGGGCGCGGTCGAGAACATAGTTCGCCAGAACACACCGGAGAAGGAAGATCCGGATTACGAGCAGATCCTGACGCAGTACAAGGCACTGGTTCAGCCGAGCGAGATCGAGCTCGACGCGATCGATGGCCTGACGGCGGATGAAATCATCGATGAGCTCCTGGACGATGCGCATGCCTGCTATGAGAAGGTCCAGGCGCGGTTCTCGCCGGAGATGATGCCCAAGGTCGAGCGCCAGGTCTTGCTCATGGTCATCGACAAGCTCTGGGTCGAGCATCTCACCACGATGGACGACCTCCGTGGGGGCGTCGGGCTCCAAGCATACGGCCAGAAGGATCCGCTGGTCGTCTACAAGACTGAGGGGTATCGCCTCTTCAACCAACTGCTGGACAACATCCAGCACGACGCCGTGCGTTCGATCTTCCGGGTCCAGCCGGTGGTCGCCCAGCAACCGGTGCAGACGAGCATCTCCGCCGCCGATACGTCGACGAACGCAGCCCAGGACGAGTCGGATGCGCGCACACCGCGTCGGTCCCGTAAGGTTCGGCCGAACGAGCCCTGTCCCTGCGGCAGCGGCAAGAAGTACAAGCATTGCCACGGTTCTCCCCAGGCGAAGCAGGCGGTCAGCGCCGTCTAGCCGGGCATCGACTGGCGACACTCCCCGAAAAGGGACGGTTGAATCGATAACACCTCCGAAGACGGGGCTCCTCTCGGAGCCCCGTCTTCTTAATGCAATGACATTTTCCTCTTCGAATCGGCACTTATCCGTTGGCCAATCACACCCAACATACATATCAATATGCACTATAATGCATACAGAGAAAG
>DATGPC010000259.1:0-10335 GCA_035305265.1 Thermomicrobiales bacterium
CGCCAGCGTTGATCCTGAGCCAGGATCAAACTCTCCACCAATTGTGTTGGCACCCTCGTGCAGGCGACCCGGACCGTGAGATCCATCAGCCACCCGCGATGCCTGTTGTGTCTGTCTTGACGCGAGGTCTGGTCACCAGCCACCACCAGCTCCGGTCTCCCGGATCCGGCCAGCCGGCCCCAGCCTCATCGCGCGTTCTGGCACGTCTGCAATCTCCCCAGGACTCGCGCCCACAGAAAGATCGCGCATTCGGCTTCGCTTCGTCTTCCGCACACAAGCCAAACCTTCCTCAGGTCCAACCATCTCACGTGTGCCCACTTGTTAAGGTGCGTTCACATCCTTCGGACATGAACAGCGCCCCGATATTCGGGGCGGAGAATCGCTTCCCCATTTCTGGGGCTCGTCGGTTCGTTCGATGTCGAACGCCCTACGTCATGCGACCTCCTCAGGTCTCCCGCCCTCTCGGGCGGCGGAGATGAATCTTATCACCTCCTCCCGGTCTCGTCAAGGGGCTTTCGGCCCCTCTCCGTTTCCGGCCTCGCCGTGTTTCCCCGGCGACGGAACATGACTTTATCATGCTCCCCCGGCGGCGTCAAGGAGCGATTTTTCTTCGCTCTCCGACCTCACCGGCTGGCGTCCGTTCACCATTCCTGGTGACCGACGGGAGGCCCTTCCGGAACCTCTTCCCGGGCCCGTTTCCGGGTCCCGCGCCACCCTCGTTCCCGAGGGCTCACGTACTATAGCGGGGGCAAATGCCAACGTCAAGGAAAAATGAAATATTCGTTTCGAAACCGCCTGGAGGGGTGGGACTGCGGCGCTTCCCATTGTCCCCTTTGGCTCGTATTCATCCCCGCTCGATGTCCTCAGATTCCGGATTCGGGCCTATACTGCCGTCACTGGTCCCGTCGTCTCGTCCCTAAAGGAGCAAGGCTTGAAACCCCTTATCGGAATCTCTCCAACACCTGCCGAAAAGCAGTTCGATCATGGCCACTTCCGCCAGTACGCCCTCTCCGACACTTACACGTCTGCCGTCGTCGCCGCAGGCGGGATCCCGGTGATCCTCCCGGCACACATCGATGCCATCGATGACATGCTGGAGGCGCTCGACGGCATCATCTTCTCCGGAGGTGGCGACATCGAAGCATCCCACTGGGGTGAAGAGCCACACGAGAAAGCTGGCGGCTTCGACAAGGAGCGCGATGCCTTCGAGCTCCAGGCAATCAAGAAGGCGGTCGAGCGCGACATGCCGATGCTCGGGATCTGCCGCGGCATCCAGACGATCAACGTTGCACTCGGCGGATCACTGGTCCAGGACATCCCTGATCAGATGCCCGGCTCGCAAGAGCACCGCCAGCACGTCGACGGCAAGATGCGGGACGATGTCTCCCATCCGGTCACGATCGAAGCCAACGACAACCTCCTCCATCGCATCATCGGCGACACGACCCTCGAGACCAACTCCTTCCACCATCAGGCACTGAAGGATGTCGGTGAAGGGCTCGAGGTGATCGCCAGGTCAGAGGACGGTGTCATCGAGGCCGTTTGGAACCCGGCGATGTCATTCGGTCTCGCCGTCCAGTGGCACCCCGAGATGCTCGCGGCCACCCACTCGAGACACGCCGCCATCTTCGACGCCCTCGTCCAGGCGGCGGCCAGGAAGAAGGCGGACCATGCCGAACGAGAAGCCGTCGCAGCGGCCCAATAGATCAGGACGTCGCGAGACGAGAAAAGGGGGACGGGCAAATTGCCCGTCCCCCTTTTCTTCACCTTCGTCAGGTCCTACGCCGTTGCGGCCGGGATCGGCTCCTCCGCCGTGCGAACGTGGTGGAACTCCTCGGGCATCGAGACCGCCAGAGCTTCGTCCAGCGTATCCGCCAGCACGAACGTCATCTCTTCCCGGAGGTCGTCTGGCAACTCGTCGAGGTCGACCTCATTGCGCCGTGGCAGGATGAACGTCGTGATCCCCGCTCGCCGGGCACCCAGGGCCTTCTCCTTGATGCCACCGACCGGGAGCACCTGACCGCGCAGCGTAATCTCGCCGGTCATCGCGACGTCACCGCGAACCGGGACGCCAGCGAGCAGTGAGATCAACGCCGTGGTGATTGCAACACCCGCGGACGGACCATCCTTCGGCACGGCACCCGCCGGCACGTGGATGTGGATATCGGAGTCCTTGTAGAACTCGGGATCGATCCCAAGCTCCGCGGCCTTGGAACGCACGAACGAGAATGCCGCCGTTGCCGATTCCTTCATCACGTCACCCAGCTGGCCGGTGACGGTCAGGCCGCCCTTGCCGGGCATACGCGTCGCCTCGATGAACATGATGTCGCCACCGAACGCGTTCACGCCCACACCGATCGAGACACCGGGCTGCGCCGTGCGCTGCTCCAGCTCCTCGTAGAAGAACCGGGGCCGGCCGAGGTACTCGCGGATCTCCTCCTTGCCCACGCGCTCGGGCGGCGTCTTCCCCTCCGCCACGATCGTGGCGATCTTGCGGGCGGCCGTGCCGACCTCGCGCTCGAGGTTGCGAACACCGGATTCGCGCGTGTAGTGCTGGATGATCGCCATCAGCGCCTCGTCATCCCACTCGATCTCGTACTTTCCGAGACCATTGGCTTTCATCTGCTTCGGCACGAGGTAGCGCTTCGCGATCTGCAGCTTGTCCTCATCGGTGTAGCTGCTCAGCTCGACGATCTCCATGCGGTCGCGGAGCGGCGCCGGGATGCTGTCGAGCATGTTCGCCGTCGCGATGAACATCACCTTCGAGAGGTCGAACGGCACGTCCAGGTAGTGATCCCGGAAATCGCTGTTCTGTTCCGGATCGAGCACCTCCAGCAGGGCCGACGACGGGTCACCGCGCCAGTCATTGCCGAGTTTGTCGACCTCGTCCAGGACGAAGACAGGGTCGTTCGTGCCGGCACGGCGGATCGCCTGGATAATCCGACCCGGCATCGCGCCGACGTACGTCCGCCGGTGACCGCGGATCTCCGACTCATCGCGAACGCCACCCAGTGACATCCGGGTCATCTCACGACCCAGCGCCCGGGCGATGCTCTGCGCCAGGCTCGTCTTGCCGACGCCCGGAGGGCCGACGAAGCACAGGATCGGCTCGCGGTTGACGATCTGCTCGTCACCGCTCTCCGCCGCCTGGTCCTGCTTCAGCTTGCGGACCGCCAGGTATTCGAGCACCCGATCCTTGATCTTCTCAAGGCCGTAATGATCCTCATCGAGCGTCTTGCGCGTCTTCGGGATATCGATCTCGCTCTCGGTCGAGACATTCCACGGCAGGCTGGTTAGCCAGTCAAGATACGTCTTGATCACGCCGTACTCAGCCGCGGCCGGCGGCAGCTTGCTCAACCGATCCAGCTCGCGATTCGCCTCGCGCAGTGCCTCTTCCGGCATGCCGGAGTTTTCGATCTTCTCGCGCAGCTCGTTGACCTCGGCCTCCGTCTCGTTCGACTCGCCGAGCTCCTTCTGGATCGCCTTCATCTGCTCGCGCAGGAAGTACTCACGCTGCGACTTGCTCATCTCTTCCTGGACATCGGTCTGGATCTTCCGACCCAGCTCGAGCACGTCGAGCTCCTTCGTCAGGAAGGCGTTCAGCGTCTTCAGCTTCTCCGTCACGGAATCGAGCTCGAGCAGCTCCTGGCGCTCTTCCGGCTCCATCCGGAGGTTGGACGCCACCAGGTAAACGAGGTGCCGCGCATCGTCATCGACGTTCAGCGCCGCCGTCACCAGCTCGTCCGGGAGGTGCGGCACGATCGCCACGAGGCGCTGGAACAGCTCCAGCGTGTTCCGCATCAGCGCCTGAACTTCGACCGAGTCAACGGTCTCCTCAGGCAGCCGGCGCACCCGCGCCTTCAGATACGGCTCCTCCTGGACAACCTCGATGATCTTCATCCGCTCGACGCCCTGGACCGCAAGGCGGACCGAGCCGTCAGGAATGCGCATCATCTGGTGGATCGTCGTGATCGTACCGATCTCGAGGATGTCATCCGGACCGGCGCCCTCGAGCTCCGCATCCTTCTGCATCACCATCGCGACGGTGCGGTCTCCGCCCATCACGTCGTCGATCAGCCGGAGCGATCGCTCCTGGGCCGCGGCCAGCGGAACAAGCGTCATCGGGAGGACAACCGTTCCGCGCAGCGGCAGCAACGGAAGGACTTCCTCTTCCGGCTCCGCGTCGGTCTCTTCGTCGCCAGCCGATTCGGCCGCAACCTCAGCATCGCCGGCCGCGCCGTTCTCGACCGGGGCATCGTTCCCGGGCTGCTCCTCGTCGGAGGGAATCTCGTTCACCGGAGCGTCGTCAATCTCAGGCTGGTTCTGGTCCTGCTCGTCTTCAGGCAGGGGTTGGTTCTTGGTGGGATCGAATTCGCTCATGCGTCCCCCCTTTCTGTGTCGGCGTCCTTGACGCCCGGATCGTTGGCTGCACGGGTCGGGATAACGGTTCGGCTTCGGGTACGCGGCAACGTCACCCGCAAGAATCCGTTCTCATACGAGGCGGTCGCCTCGTCCGTCTCGACGGTGAACGGAAGCCGCACCTCGGCCGCGAACGGGCCGTATCCGATGCGTGCAACGTGGTACATGCGATGGTCGCAGTTGAATGGATCGGGACGCGTGCCTTCGATGGTGAGGACATCATCCTCGATCACAACGTCGATGTCCTGCCCCTGCATACCAGCGATCTCGACGACGACCTCGAGCGCATCCTGTGTCTCGAAGACCTCGACCGGAGGCTGCCACACCCGCCGACCGCGCTCGCCGACGCCGCTTCCGGAGATCATCGCCTGGTACAGCGGGTCGATGCGCGCATGCCGCCGGGTATGTGGGCGGGGACGCATCCGTCTGATAACGATCATAGAGTCTCCTCGTTCATGCCGATGTGTAACCCCGGGGCGTTCCTGTCCCAGACAACTATCTCCCCGAAGCACATGGGTAGTATACAGTGATATGCACAAACCTGCTACATATCGTGTCATACTTCCCCGATGGAAGTATTGTAGCAGATCAGGTCCAAACGATCAGGAGCACGGTGAGTGCCCAGACGATGATCGACCCCAGCAATGGTCGATCCCGGAACAGCAGCACTTCCGGCGCCCCGCCAAGCCGTCGCGCATAGACGAGATGGAGGTAACGAAACAGCGCGAAGATCACGATCGGGACGGTGACCATCATCACCCCGCTCTCCGGCACCGTCTCGGCGCTGAAGGTGTACATGGCATAGGCCATCACCGAGCTGGCCGCCGTGATCAGGATGAACTGGTCCAGGACTTCGATCGTGTATCCACGCAACGATGTCCGGTGCAGCGCGGCGTCCTTGTCCAGCGTCGTCAGCTCGTTCCTGCGCTTGCAAAAGCCGAGGAAGAGCGCCAGCAGCATGGTGCAGAGCATCAACCAGGAGGAAATCGGGACATTCACCGCCACACCTCCGGCAATCGCCCGTAGCAGGAATCCCGCCGCGATAACGAATACGTCGAGGATCATTACCCGCTTCAGCCAGTGCGTGTATGCCGCCATCAACGCCGCGTAGCCCAGCAGCACCAGCGTCAACCACGGGGACACGGGTAACGAGATCGCAAACGCAGCCACGAGCAGCGCCACTCCAGCGACAGCCGCCCTCCGGGGACAGATCTCTCCCGCCGCCAACGGCCGGAACCGCTTCACCGGGTGGTGGCGATCTCGCTCGATGTCCGACCAGTCGTTGAAGATATAGGTCGCGCTACTGAGCGCGCAGAAGGCGATGAACGCCACTGTGGCGTTGATCAGGTCGGCGAACGTGGATTGATGGCCGAAGACCATCGCTGCGTAGACCACGGAGTTCTTCGACCATTGCACCGGTCGCAGGAGTCGAATCCAGGGGTTGCTCAGGAAATGCCGGAAACTCATTCGCCCGCCTTTGGCGTGGAGGTCGACGCTTCCACCTGGATTTCCCCGAGGTCGGCCCCTTCGACAGTGAGCGTCCGGACCTCTCGCCCCTCGTGCCGAATCACGACATCGGATCCCTGACCGATCTCGTTCAGCGTAAAGCTCCCATCGTCCCCGGATACCGTTTCGGCCTCAGGCCCCACGATCTCGACACCCGCGACTCCCTGCCCTTGCGCATCGACCACCCGACCCGTCACTGGAGGCGGGTCCATCTCGATACCGATGGTGCGTTGGTCCCCTCGCGGCTCCACCATGTCTCCATACAACTCATGCTGGACGACGAGAGACGAATCCTCGGGAATGAACTTGAACACGAACGTTCCGGATTCGTCTGTTTGCGTCGATGTCACCTCTGTCCCGTCAGCGTCAATGACCACGATCTCGGCGCCATCGACAGGTTGGCCAGAAATCGCATCGCTGACACTGCCGAGAACCAGTACGCCGGCCAGCGACAAGGTCACGCTCTCCGCGGACCCGTCTTCGATCGGTCGCTGCATCGACTCATGCCCCGCGGCAGACACCCGAACCTGCGTGCCATCAGGGAACGGCTCGATCCTGATCTCCCCGTCCTCATTGGCTCGATACGCAACATCCCCGACAACGATGCGGGCATCCGCCAACCCCAGACCGGTCACCTGGGACTCCACGCGGATCGTCGTCAGGCCCGGATCAACCGGCGCCAGGAGCCACGTCAGTAGCCACAGCAACAGGCTCAGCGGTATGAGAAGCGACCAGCCCCATCTCATGCGAGGCCACCGTCCAGACGGCGCGCGCCACAACGAACGCCACCAGTCGACGCTCGTCGTCCTGGTTGGTGCCGATGCCGTTCCCATGCCTGCGGTCCCCGCGCCCGGGGATCCCCGTCGCGAAACGGGATCGGCCGGGATTTCATTGACGTCTATCCCACGAAATGATGATACTCTTTCGATGCATGGGCCGAAAATGTGGCCCAGCCGGGTTGACTGTAACCGTACGTTTTTGGAGCCCTCGTGAACACTATCTCCCAGGACGTGTTTGACGTCATGAAGCCGGAGCTCGACCTTGTCGAAGCGCGATTGCTGGACGCGTCGAAGATCGACTATCCGGTGGTTTCGGACATGCTCCGGGCGATCGTCTCCGGCGGGGGCAAACGCCTGCGTCCGGTCCTGCTCATGCTCGCCGCTCGCGCCTTCAATCAATGGACCGAGAACGCAATCCCGGCCGCTGCCGGCGTCGAGCTACTGCACACCGCCTCTTTGATCCACGACGACAGCATCGACAAGGCGGCGCTCCGTCGCGGCAACCCGACCCTCAACACCGAGCTGAGCACCGGCGCGGTGATCCTGATCGGCGACTACCTCTTTGCCCAGAGCGCGATCCTCGCCGCCGAGCCGCAGAATCCGCGGGTCATGGTCATCTTCGCCGAGACCCTCGCCGAGATCTGCCGGGGCCAGATCCGCGAAACGCTCGAGGCCCATGATCTCGACCAGTCGCGCGAGACCTACGAAAGCCGCATCTACGGCAAGACAGCCGCCCTCTTCGCCGGCGCCGCCGAGATGGGCGCGGTCCTTGGTGGCGGCACGGACGAAGAGGTGGAGGAGCTGCGCCGCTTCGGCGCCGAGCTCGGCATGGCGTTCCAGGTGATCGACGACATCCTGGACCTCCGCGAGGGCACCGAGACCCTTGGCAAGCCGGCCGGCAATGACCTGAAGCAAGGTGTCGTCACCGTTCCGGTCATGATCTTCGCCGAGCAGTACAACGGCCGGCCCGAGACGCGGGAAACTATCGAGGGCATCCTCGCCGGGGAGATCACCGACCAATCCGTGGTCGATCAGGTCGTCGAACAGATTCGGCAGTCCGGAGCCCTGCAGGATGCGGGGAAGGTAGCAGAGGAATACACCGACGCCGCCCGCACCCGCCTCCAGGCGGTGAAAGATCCCTCGATCCGCGATCTCTTCGCCCAGGTCCTCGACCTCGCCGTCATCCGGACAACGTAGGCGGACGAATCGAACCAACACCACGAAGGCCGTTGCGGAGAGTCGCAACGGCCTTCGTGGTTCCAACGCGAATTCTCTTCAGGGCGTCATCCGGCCAGGGATGGCGTTATGCGTCATTACCGTAAGGGATGCCGACGGCGTCGCAGAACTGGCGCATGAACGCGGTCGCATCCACCTCTTTTGCCACGCGAACGTTCCCACCTTCCTCAACGATCGTTTGCCCACGACGCTCGCCCGCAGTCTCCACCCGCACGGAGTAATTGCCGGCTGTGACGATCGACGGATCCAGCCCCACGCCAACCGCGAGCGGATCGTGCAGGTAGAACCCATCGCGCGTCGCGCCTTCGATCGCGCTCTTCGACACCGCGCGAACGAGCCCCGCCGTTCCTCCGGCATCCTTCGGAATCGCGTTCCAGATCGCAGGCGAGATCTCGACCTGATGTGTCACATCCAGCCCGACCGCATAAATCTCGTTCCATTGCGCCTGGAATACCTGATCGAGGGCATCCGGGTCAATATAGGCGTTGAACTCGGCATACGGCGTCCGGTTACCGGGGTTGAAATACGCCCCGCCCATAATCACGACACGAGCGATCTGGTCGACAATCTGCGGTCGAAGGGACATCGCGATCGCCAGGTTCGTCATCGGCCCCACCGACACGAACACCAGCTCGCCCGCGAACTCCTCCGCCATCGCCACGATCGCTTCCGGCGCCGTCAAGTCCTGCTCCTCGACCTCCGCTGGCGGCAGGTTGGCACCGCCGAGTCCATCGTCACCATGCATATAGGGCGCATGGTGCAGCGACGCCACCAGCGGCCGGCTCGCACCCCGAAACACTGGCACGGTATCGGCACCAAGGTGAGACAGGACACGCAATGTGTTGTCGGTCGCCTGATCGATTGCG
The DNA here is from genome assembly GCA_035305265.1 of Thermomicrobiales bacterium. GTDB lineage: Bacteria > Chloroflexota > Chloroflexia > Thermomicrobiales > UBA6265 > UBA6265. The sequence continues at coordinate 8,807 of DATGPC010000259.1, forward strand.
CAGTTCCCGGCCACGGTGGTGATGCCGACAAGATCAGCACCGGCACCGATCGCAAAGGCAATGGCCGCGGCATCATCGATTCCGGTATCGACATCGAGCATCAGCGGCTGAGCGTTCATGATCTTCACTTCTCCGTCCCGGATTGTGTCCGTAAGGCGATATAGACATCATTCACATTGGTGCCGGTTGCCCCGGTGACCACGAGTCCTCCGGCGGCGTGAAAGACGGTCGCGCTGTCGTTCCGCCGAAGCGCATTCTCCGGAGAGACGCCGGCAACCCGCGCCCGCTCGGCCGTGCCGGGATCGGCGATAGCCCCGGCCGCGCCGGAGTTCCCATCGTCACCGTCCGACGCGAGGCTCGCCACCACCCAATCGTCGACCTCCGACAGCTCGAGTGCCGCGACCAGCGCCATCTCCGTATTCCGGCCACCGGTCCCGTCTCCCGTGACGGTCACCGTCGCCTCGCCTCCCCGAACGATCACATCGGTATCGGCGTCGCACTCTCGTGTCGTTCCAACGATCCACTTACCCAGCTCGCCGGCGTCATCCTCCCACGGACGCTCATCCAGCTCGACGGCATACCCGTCTTCCCGGGCGAGGCGAGCCACCTCGCGGATGAAGATCCCGTTGTCCGCGATGATCGAGACAATATCCCCGCTCGTATCGAGCGCATCGGCCTGTGGTACAACCCGCTGCAGCACAGATCGAACGGCCCCGTCCACCGAATCCGCAACGCCATAGTTCTCGAGCACACCCCAGGCATCTTCTCGTGTCGACGAAGAGAGCACGGTCGGCCCACTTGCGATGACCGATGGATCGTTCCCGAGGACGTCCGACAGCAACAGGGATACGCAGCGAGCGCGGCCGATACGGCGACGAAGGCCGCCGCCCTTCACCTGGCTGAGCGCCTTCCGCACCGTGTTCAGGTCGTGGATCCCAGCGCCGGCATGCATCAGCTGGCGCGTGATGTCTTGCATCAGGTCGAGTGAGACACCCTCGCGCGGCAATTCGAGAAGTGCCGACCCACCACCCGAGATGAGCGCCAGGACGACGTCCCGCTCGCTCAGGCCCTCGACCGCTTCCAGGATCTGGCGCGTCGCCTCGAGACCTGCCGGATCCGGCACGGGATGTCCAGCTTGGAAGGCGGCAAATCCGGACACCGTTTCGCTCAAGTGACCATGTTTGGTGAGGATGAACCCGGAATGGATGCGGTCCCCGAGGACCCGCGCGGCACCTCTCGCCATGGCTGGAGCCGCCTTCCCGATCGCGAGGACAACCAGGCGCCCATCGTCAGCAAGCGCACACTCGGCACCATCCACCTTGAGCCGATCGCCGTCCAGACGCAGGGCCCGCTCGACCGACTCGCATGGATCGACGACCGTCAGGGCGCGATCGAACCAGCGCCGGATCGTCTCGTGCGCCTGCGGCCAGGCCGGGTTCATTCCGCCGGCCCGTCGCTCCTGAGATGCTCGAGAACCTCGGCCATCTCTGCCGGGAGCGGTGCGTCAAACGTGCGATGCTCGTTGCTAG
>DATGPC010000260.1:0-5794 GCA_035305265.1 Thermomicrobiales bacterium
CCGCGCCATTGGCCGGAAGTGCTCTCGCCGGGGTGTATCCCGCTGGCCGCAGCGGCTGCACCGGAAGGCTCCGTCGCGGGGATCTGGGAGGAGCTCGCCGAAGATCTGTCCGGCCTGATCGTCTTCGCTGCCGTCTTGCACCGCGATCGAGACCTCGACTGCTCCAGGCGTTCGTGCGGACGTGATCAGGCGGGGTACCGCGAGATTGCCTGTACCGCTCGCAGCCCGGGACAGACTGCTGACATCCGCCAGCTCTTCCTCCTCGTCGAGCTCGATCAACTCGAGGATGCCGGCATCGTCGGAATGCTCGAAGATGCGGGGCACGTAACGCCACCGTCCTCCCTCGGAGATTCTCTCGGCGGCGAGGTATTCGGCTCCGCATTCATCACAGAGAGCGACTTCGAAGACGACACTTCCGCACCGATCGCACGATGCCCGGCGGGAGGTGAAGACTTTCCCGAACGGCCAGTCCGGATGATCGAGCTCGGTACCGGCACGGTCCGGACACTTGGGGTTAAGACACGCCCATGTCCCGGGGTAGGTCCGGACGAAGATGTGCGCACGGACACGGAGGAGCGTCTCTTGGTCTCGGCTGGCTTCCGTGCAGAGGTCCAGAATCTCGAGTGTGCGCCGTCGGTCGATACCGGCCGAGCTCGATGCACCTAAGCGGTTGCTGAAGCCGACGAGAGCCTCGGCCAGTTCATCTAGCCGCACCGCCTGCTTATCGAGAAGGAGCTGCCGCATACGACGGACACCGGCGTTCGACGCCAGGGCGTGGTAGCGTTGCTCGGACTTCAACGTCCAGAGCGATTCAGTGTCCGGGAGCGCATAGTCACGGCTGGCGAATTCTTCAGAGAGCTGAGAAACCTTCCGTCTTCCCTCGATGACTCTGACCTGTCTTGGGTCGATGCCGGCAAGATCGGCGAGGAAGTGCCGAAGCTCCTCGCGGCTCTCTTCTCCACCGTCACCGATCGTGGCCGAGGTCGCCACGAAGCGGACCTGGTCGGGCGCTACATCGAACGCGTGCAGGACACGCCGTAGGAGGAGGGCCGTCTCCGCGGCGTAGGATCCGAGGTATGTGTGTGCCTCGTCGAGAACGATCCACCGGAGCTTCCCTTGGGATTGCTGAAGGATCGGCTGGTCCTCTCGGCGGACCAGCATGTACTCGAGCATTGTTGCGTTCGTCACCAGGACTGGCGGCGGGTCGCCACGCAGGCTGACACGGTCGATCACCTCGGCAGGACTGGCCTCCTTTCGCCGCGCCGGAGACGCTGTGTCTGGCATGTCGCCCTTGTATAGGGCGAAGCGGATCTTTCCACGGAACGGTTCGCACCAGGCGCGCAGCCGGTCGCGCTGACTGTTGATAAGCGCATTAAGGGGGTAAAGGAAAAGGGCACGGACGCCACACAGTCGGCCCTGGACCGTCTGTTCGCGAGCAAGGTCGTCCAGGATCGGCACGAGGAAGCACTCGGTCTTCCCAGAGCCGGTGCCACTCGTCACGATGACGGATCTTGGCTGGGGCTGCTTGAGCTGTTCCCAAGCGGCAAGCTGATGCGCAAACGGCCGCCGAGTGGCCGGGAACCGGTAGTCTCTGAGCTCCTCCGCCTCGGGCGTCGTGTCCATTGCCCGGACGAGTTCAGGACTGAGAAATCCCCGAGCGGCGAGCTGGTCCATGGTCTCATCGCACGTCGTCCAGTCGAACATGGCCTCGAATACCGGCTCAGCGAGAAAGCCGCCTTCCGATCCGGGCATGCCGCTGAGACGAGCGCGCAAGTACTCGCGCAGGGGTCGGGAGACCGGTGCGAGCGCTCCGAGGAGCGCGTTCACAGACCGGTCAGAAAGCTCTTCGACGACCGAGGTAAAGTATTGTTGCATATGCCGATTCAGCAGAGAAGGCCATTCGGTTGCCAATTGCTGGCGCATGCGCTGCTCAGCCCTGGGGCCGAACCGCACACCAGAAAGTCCTGTCGTAGACATCCGCGAACCATGTGGGCACCAGGCTGGCCAGAGTCCGCAACTGATAGATCGCAAGGGGAGAAAGTTTGTGCCCGGTAACCGCACAGAGCGCCGCGACAACGGGTGCATTGAGGCGCTTGAATACCGGGTCATCGCAAGACCGGTGGGCTTGGAAGAAGAAGTCCCGCGACCATGGTAGAGCCAGTAGTTCCGTGGCCAGTTGAGTGACCGAATCGAGGTGGACACTCCGTGGCACCCGACTCAGTTGGTCGCGTGCTTCCTCCGTGAGCTGATGTCTCTCGCGCATCAGGTGCGCACGAATCTTGGGATCGTACAGCGTAGATACCTGCGCGTCCGGTCTGCGTCCGAGGCGCCGGGCGGCTACCCGTAGCAGCACGGGGGTGACACTGGCCAGCTCGTCGCCGAGCCGGGCTATGGCAGCGTCGACCCGTTGTGCAATAGTCTGCTCCAAAGTTTCGTCGCCAAGCGCCTCCCGCAGTGGATCAAGGCTCTCTTCGAGGGAATCGATGAACGCGTCGAGCGCCGTCTCCCAAACCGCGGCTGGGATCGCGCGCCACCAGAAAGGTAGTGTTTCGAGGGCCCTCCAGAGGCGGGAGAAGGCGGTATCGCTAGGTGCACGCAGGGCCGCCATTGCCGCTGCGGTTGGATCATTGGCCAGCGCGACGAGGGGATCGAGGGTCACCGCTGGAATGTGAGTCGTCAGCTCGAGTAGCTCGTCGATGGTGCTCCACGCCGCATCGGCGGCATTCGTACGGAGGCGGGTTATGAGAGCTCTTGCAGCTGGGCGTCTCCCAGCTTCGTCATTCGGGCGCGCCCGGAAGACTTCAAGCAACGGATGCCGGGAATAGTCCTCAGGATGCGCTGGTGGCAAGAATCGCCAGAGCGGGCGCGCGCGGCACCAGTCGCCGTGCCAGGCCAGCACGAGCCAGGGTCCCGGGTCAAGCTCGCCTTCCGGGAATCGCCATCTCGTGTTCGAGAGGCGCTCGAGCGGCACAAGCAAGTTCGTGGGTGCAATCAGCGAGATCGCCTCGAGCCGAAGAGTGAGCACCTCTTCTTCGGTAAGCTTGGCGAGGGCATTATCCGGAATGACGATTTCGGATCGTTCTTCGTCGAACGAGAACTGGAAGTCGAAACGGAAGACTTGAAGCGAGGCGACATCGAGGTCGTTAGCGCAGTCACTCCTGATTACGAGACGGACATGGCCGGCTTCGTCGTTGCTAAAGGCAAGCCGAGACTCGAGTGCTGGCTGAAGCAAGACCAGGTCGGCTTCGTAAAGGCCTGGGGCTTTGGCTCGTAGCTCCTGGCGGAAAAGCTGGTTACGCGGCTCGATGAGAGTGACGTCCGCCCCACGATAGTTCCCCTCGATGCTGAAAGTCGCGTTCGTATTGGGGACGACAACCACCGCGCGCACGTGACCAAGCCGGTCGACGGAGATTTCTGCATCGTTCGGTAGCGGTCGTCCACCGGCGGTTTCGAACCACGCACGCTTTGCAGGGAACGGGAGCGATAGACGGGCCTCGCCGCGACCAGGCCAACGAATGAGAAGATTCACATCCGTCGGCGGCTGGGCAGTACTGGATAGAACGAGCCGGAGTTGATCGCCCCCCACCCATTCATGTTCCGCGCTCACCCCCTGGGGCGCGAGGATTGCGATCTCAGCGAGACCGATCCCTTTGAAGTCGATCGTTCCGGTGCGCACGTTCCGGCTCGGAAGGAAGCGCACCTCGGTTTCCGCAGGAACCACGGTGATCCTCTGCGAGAACTCGGTCCTGCCTTCGCGGATGTAGCGTATCCTCCCGGCCCCGACACACTGGGAGGTCAGTGGTTCCCACTGGGAGCCCCGCAGGTCCGACTTCCACTCGAGGGCTGCTGTCCGGACCTGCTCCGGGATGCCATCCGGGTGATAGGCATAGACAGCGGGCGGGCCTAGGAATACCATGGAGCCGTCGCGGCTCAGAGCCAGGGAGCGCCCTCTCAGCCGGTACTCGACGCCCTCCGAAGCACGGTCGGCGCGCGTACGGACGACGATGAGGTTCCCGTCGACGTCTTGGAACCGGACCGTCCCGCGGACTCGGACCAACCGCCGGTCGAAAGCTTCGAGGTGGCCGAGTTCTTCGATGACGGCTGCTTCGTCCGGTTCGACCCTTGTTTTCGAGTCGAAGGCAACGACCGCGGCATCGGCCCGAACCGAGGTCGAGCCTTCACCGGCCAAGTAGAGCTCCTCGTCCGGTTCGCCCGTGTCCTCGAACACCCACGGCAGTTCCGAGAGCGGCATGGCCCCCGCAAACGCGTCGGTCGCGTGCGTCGACCCCGTTCCCAATCGGAGTACGAGCCGGCGGGCCGCCGCGGCGGCCGGACCGGAGGTCAAGCCGTTGCCATCGAGGACAGTCTCGAGTACGAAGTGCTCGCGTTCGATAGCGCCGTATGCGCCCCGTCGTGTGGCGAAGCCAACCATGTCGAACGAGTCGTCCGTCTCGACCCCGATCTCAAATCGACGCGGGAGGATCGAGACGTCTGGCCAGAGGCTATGTACCTCATCAGGCTGGAGTGTGCCTGGCAGGACCAGTCTCCCGGCCAGCCGATACCCCGTGCTGGTCTTGACGAGCATGCGTGCCCATTTGACCCGGCTTCCCCGCCCGCGGGCCAGGTCGGCTGCATCCAGGAGCAGGTTGTTGAGAAGAGCCCTGGCGACGGCGTCGTCGACAGTAAGGGGGAGGTCCTCGCGCCAGCCCGGCCGAATCCTGTCCAGCGCTTCGACCGGGTTCGGGCTTTCACCAATTTCGCGCTGAAGCCGCCAGATTGCGGGGGCAAGATTCCCGCTCAGCTCATAGACAACCTCGTTGCGGAGCCTCCTCGGGAGGCGGCCCGCAGTGCGCTCGGCGAGGTCTCGCGCAGGTACGCCCATCGGCCCGAAAATTCGGACCTCCTCAAGCAGGTCCTTGAAAAAGTGTCGCAGCGCCGCAGTCTCGCGTCGGACCAGCTTGAGCGGCAGACCGCCTTCACAGGCGAGCGTAAGTAGGAAGGCCCGCCCGGTGGCGAACCGCAGCAACTCCCGGTTCCAGCGGCGGATCCCCTCAGCGACCATTTCCTGTAGCCGAAGGTAATGCGGACCGGCCGGCGCATAATCCGAACACTCGATCGCGGCCAACATCTCTTCCCACGCCCAGGGACCTCCATCGTGGTTTCGCCGCCACCACTCCGCGCCCCACAGGCAGAACGCCTGCGCCGTCGCCGGCGTTGGTTCGCACCAACGCGGTCCGCGACCGAGGACCTCCCTCAGCCCCTCTTCGAAACGAGCGAACTCCTCATCGGAACAGCGATACGCATAGAGAGGACGCCCGTCAGGGCCGGTGAGAGAGCGGACTCGCAGAAACGTCGCAATCGCGTCGGACAGGATCATGTCGTCACCGTCGTTCAAACGGCTGCCGGAGAGATTGGCCTCACGGGTTTACGAGAATTGGTGTCATTATCCTCAGGAGACGCTCGAACGCATCCAGCACGTCCAGCTCGTCGGCCGGGTCCATGTGTGCGTTGCGCTGGACGACGTCGTAGAGCCGCAGGACCTCCGCGCGCGACGCGACGGCGGCGTCGTCGGACTTCGCGGGCGAATGAGATGCGGCGGCTTCTTGCACCATCGAGCCACTGCCACCACGCCCGTTCTCCCCCGCCGTCACCCCAAACCTCATCGTCACGGCCGTGTGCTCCGCAGGCGCGGGCCCGACCTGCACGGTCAGCGCGGGCTCGCCGCCCAGCACCTCGAACGGCACGTCGAGCTCGCCGGGCAGCGGGAAGCGCGCGGGCGGCTCGACGCGCACGG
>DATGPC010000261.1:0-6898 GCA_035305265.1 Thermomicrobiales bacterium
TGATGTTGACGGTGCCGAGCCCGAGCTCCTGCAGCGTCTGGTTCACGATGCTGGTACCGCCGAAGAACTGGCGCCACATCGAGATGATGATGACCCACGACAGGAAGTGCGGCAGGTAGACGATGGTCTGCATCGTACGCCGCATCTTGTCGCTGACGAGGCTGTTGAGCAGCAGTGCAAGGAGCAACGGCGCCGGGAAGGCGAAGATCAGCAGCAAGAGCTCGATCTGGATCGTATTAATCAGTGAATTCGTAAAATGCGGGTCGGTAAACATCAGCCGGAACTGGTCCAGCCCGACCCATGGGCCAGAGAGGAACCCCTTGATCGGCCCCTCCAACGAGGCGCGGAAAGGATTCCACTCCTGGAAGGCGATGACATTGGCCATCAGCGGCAGGTAGGTGAAGGTCAGGTAGTAGAAAACGCCCGGCAGGATAAGCAGGTACATCAGGCGCTCGCGCCAGATCGCCGCGCGCAACCGCTGCCAGCGCGTGGGTGGTGCGTAATCCGGGATCGTTTCGCCGGTTGAATATTGGTATCGCCGCTCGCTCATGGTCCCCTCCCGTGGATTAACCAGCCGGGTGTTTGTCCTGCCCGGTGATGCTCGCAACGGAATCGCGTTCGACCAGCTGCGGGCGCAGGAGCGTCATCTGCGGCGCCGCATCCGGCCAGCTCCACCGGAAAGCCATGGCCTGGACGGCCAGGCGGCCCATCGTCAGCATGTCGACCCGCATGGTCGTCAGGGCCGGCACGACGTGCGTGGCGTGTTCCGTATCGTCGAACCCGATGATGGAGACATCGTGCGGCACCCGGACACCCTGCGAATGCAGCAGGCGTATCAGGACCGTCGCGTCATAGTCATTCCCCACCACGATCGCGGTAACACCCAGGTCGTCGACCTCGATCGGAGGACTGACGTCCCGGTCTCCCCGGATGGTGAGCTCGCGAGTGGGGTATCCATGCGCGGCCATCGCCTCCCGGTATCCCTGGAGACGCTGGTTGAAGCTGGGCACGTTGCGGTCGAGCCGGCCGGCAAACGCGATCCGGAAGTGCCCGCGCTGGATCAGGTAATTGGTGGCTTCGAACGCCCCCTCGCGGTTCATGGTGCCGACGCTGTCCACGAACGTGCGCGCGGTATGCCCGTCGACGTTCACGATCGGGATCCCTTTCGCGCCGGTAATCTCGATCAGGCGGTCGAGGGAGGCGTCGGGGAACGAGCCCAGCAGGAACAATCCGCTCGAGGCGCGATCGAAGAACGATGCCGGAGGCAATTCCACCGGAACATTGTTGGCATCGCATCGCAGGGCACCGAGCATCAGGTGGAGGCCGGCGTCCTGGGCCGCTTCCTGAATCCCCGTGACCACCCACGAGTAGAAGCTATCCATCAATGGTGTCGCAGGCCGGCCCGAGGTAATGGACCGGAACAGGACGGCAGCGCTTCGCACCGCGCTCTCATCGGGAGATGCGACCGGCGTCTCACGCGAGTACCCCATCTCGCGGGCCACGGCGAGGATGCGCTCGCGCCGCGCCCGACTCACACCGGGCTTGTTCCTCAGGGCCAACGAGACGGATGCAACCGACGTGTCGCTGGCCTCGGCGATATCTTCAAGGGTGACGCGTCCGCTCACAGCTCCTCCCCTTTCCGGTGAAGTGAACACCAGTTTAGGGATGTCTTCATGAAATTTCAAAGCAACATATAAAATCACATTAAAATAGAACGAACCCTTTTGGGCCGTGGTTGATGCTCCCGGGATAGTTTCGCCCGAACCAACCAGGTTTCCTTCAAAGCAAATGCGAATTGTGGGAGATGGATGACCGCCGGATGACGCTAGAGAAGCCGGCGCTCCTGCGCTGCCGCAACGGCCGCAGTCCGGGAGCCGACGCCGAGCTTGCTGAAGATGCTGGAGACGTGAGTGGTGACGGTGCGCACGCTGATGAAGAGGTGCTCGGCGATCTCCCGATTCGAGTGACCACTGGCAACCAGGCGAAGCACATCGAGCTCGCGCTGGCTCAGCGGAATGACCGCCGCGGGTCGCGACACCGTCGAGGCGCCGCGCCGTTGTCTCCTCTGGCCTCTCCGTTCCCCACCTGACGTCAGCACCGGCTCGTGGGAAACTGGATCCAGTCGCATCACCCGGACACGTTGGGGCTCGGAGTCGATAAGGTGGTCGAGCGTCGCGGTCGCATCGTCGATAGCCGCCACCAGCGTCATACGGCTACCGGCGGCGAGATGCTCTGCCAGCTCGGCGTCGGTGAGTGCGGATGCCGCTCTTGCCCGCGCCTGGGAGTAGACGTCCTGCTCAGGCAGGCTCGGCACGACCCCAACGCGTTCTTCCAGGGCTTCGGCCGCGGAGAAGAGTCGGGCCGCCCGTCCTGGTGCGCCACCGGCCTCGGCAACCACCGCAACGCGGCTGATCGTGTCGGCGATACGGTCCGTGCTGCCGATCTCGGTGTAGAGCTCCAGCGCGTTGAACAGGCTGCTGACCGCCGACGCGATCTCCCCACGAGCGGCCTGGACCAGACCGAGATACGCGAGGGAAACCGCCGTGCCCCAGACGTCGTGCATTCGGCCGCTCAGGTGGAGCGCCTCGCTAATCCGGTCCTCGGCGAGCCGCAGGTTCCCCTGACCGAAGGCGACGACGCCCAGATGGTAGAGCGTCACGGCAACATTCACGCCGTCGTCGGCGGCAGCAAACAATCCGTTTGCCTCGTGGAACCAGGCGTCCGCTTCGTCGTAGCGACCGGCATCCTCGGCGAGGTTGCCACGGATGCTGAGGGCAAATGCGAGCGACCATCGGTCATCGAGTGCCCGAAGGAGACCGATCCCCTGTGTCAGCCACTGGAGCGACCGTTCCTCGTCTCCTTGCGCGTGTGCCAACAGTCCCATTCCGACGAGGACCTTTGCCCGGGCCGGATCATCGTCCGGCGCGACGACCTCCAGCGCATGGTCCAGCCACCACCGGCCCTCGGTCAGGTGGCTGTGGTAGTACCAGAAGAGCCAGAGCGCGCCCGCGAGGCGCACGCCCGGCGCAGCCCGTTCAGGATCGGTACCCGGCATCAGCGTCCAGGCCAGAGCCGAGCGCAGGTTGTCGTGGTTTGCTTCCAGGATATCGAGCCAGTCCGAGTCGACCTCGCGCAGGAGATGCTCTTCGGCCTGCTCGCCAAGCCGGATGTAATAGCTGGCGTGCCGAGCGCGGATCGACTCTTCCTCGCCGCTCGCTGCCAGTTGCTCCAGGGCGAACTCCCGAACCGTCTCCAGCAAGGTGAACCGTGGTGCCTCACCATACCCGTTTCGCTGGAGCAGGCTCTTGCGGGCCAGCGACGCGATGATCACGACCGTGTCCGGCTCTCCCTCCTCGCGCGGCCCGGCAACGGCCTCGGCGGCGGCGACATCGAAACCGCCGACGAAGACGGCAAGGGCACGGAACATCCTCTTCTCTGACCCGGTCAGGAGACTCCACGACCACCGAATCGTGTCCCGGAGCGTCCGTTGACGGGCGGGAGCATCCCGCGAGCCCTGTGTCAGGAGCGCCAGCCGGCTGTCCAGTCGCCGTAGCAGCTCGGCTGGCGGAAGCACGGGGATCCATGCCGCCGCCAGTTCCAGCGCAAGTGGGAGCCCATCCAGATGACGGCAGATCTCGAGGACCGGGCTCACATTTCGCTCGGTGAGCCGGAACGATGGGTCCATTTCCAGCGGTCGCTCGAGGAAGAGCCGGATCGCTGGCACTGACTCCGCCTCCTCAACCGAGAGCGATTCCGCCAACGGCAGGTCCAGCGGGCGGACATTCCGCACTTGCTCACCGCGAAGGTGCAAGCGCTCGCGACTGGTTGCAAGGACGGTCAGGTGCGGGCATGAGGCGAGCAATCGAGCGACGACCGGTGCCGCGTCCAGGAGGTGCTCGAAGTTGTCGAGCACCAGGAGCATCCGGCGATGACGCAGGTGCGCTTCGACGGCATCGATGATCGGCGTGTTGCCGGTCGAAAGATGCAGGGCTTCGGCGATGAAGAACGGAACGAACCGGGCCTCGGGAACGGTCGCCAGCGCAACGTAGGCGACGCCATCCGGGAACTCGGCCTCCAGGTGTGAGGCCACAGCGAGCGCGAGGCTCGTCTTGCCGACGCCGCCTGGCCCGGTAAGCGTCACGAGCGAGATGTCATCACGCGGAAGCAGTGCGACCAGCTCCTGGATATCCCGCTCGCGCCCAATGAGGGGCCCGGGGGCTCTCGGCACCCCACCAGAAGGAGGATCATGGAGGCGGATGCCCTCCTGATGAGTTGTGGCCCGGAACCGGTCCAGCTCATCGCCCTGGAGTTCCAGCCCCTCGGCGAGCTTCTGGACGGACTCGGGTCGTGGTGCCCGCCGGGATCCACGCTCCAGGTTCCCGATCTCGCGGGCGCTCATGCCGGCACGCTCAGCGAGACGCTCCTGCGACAGTCCGGCCCTGAGCCTCAACGCTCGCAGCATGTTGCCAAACGCTGGATGGTCCTGGTGCGACATGGCATCCCTGCGCCTTCCGTCTCCCGGCGACCATGCTATCCATACAGCGTAGCAACAGTTCCCGCGTGGCACCTGAGCATGGTGTAACGCTGTGAACACAACGAGGGGGCGACGCAGGCTGCGCCACCCCCTCGTCAACGTTCATGGCGACACCAAGGCGCTACTCGACCTCGAAGATCGTCTCGACCTCGACGGCGACATCCGACGGCAGGGCCTGGAGCCCGACCGCCGACCGGGCATGGACACCTTTCTCGCCCAGGACTTCATAGTAGAGCTCGGTCGTCCCGTGGACGACGGCCGGCGAGTCCTTGAACCCCGGCGCGGCGTTGACCATGCCGAGCACCTTCACCACACGCTTGATGCGGGAGAGATCACCGAGCACATGCTTCGCCTGCGCGAGCTGGTTGATAGCGCACTCGCGGGCCGCCTGGTACCCCTGCTCGACCGTCAGGGCGTCACCAACGCGTCCAACCAGCTCCGGGCTGCTCGGCGTGGATCCGGACAGGTAGAGCAGGTTCGCATCCGTCAGCACACCGGCCGCGACCGCGGGGTGGAAGGGCTTGAACTCCTTCAGCTCGATCCCCATTTCCTTCAGCTTTTCCTCTGGTGTCATCGCGCACTCCTTCTTTCGTATCCGGGTGTGGTGGCTCGGCACCCCCGGGAAACTCGCTGCCTGTCGATACCCGCATGCATGACATGGTATCCCGCTTACACTCATCGGTGAACCAGCACCGACCGGAACGACCTGAAAACGTCCGGCACAAATCGCGCATCCGCGAGGAAAGAGGGGTCATGACACAAGCGGGATCATCCAAACGGGTCATTGGTTATCTGGCAGGAGGAAACGTCGACGAGCCCCTGCTCGATCGGCTGGATACGGCGGCCGGCATGCTGACGCACATCAACTATGCGTTCGGCGTCGTCGGCAAGGACCTGAGGGCGACATTCGATAACCCGGAGGTCGCGATCGAGCGTCCCTTCCCTGGCGACGGGGGTGGGAAGGACGGATTACGCGGCGTCCTCCGCCAATTGCAGCTGCTGAAGGAGCGACATCCGCACCTGCGGACGCTGATCTCGCTTGGCGGCTGGGGCGGCTCGTGGGGCTTCTCGGAGATGGCAGCAACCGAGGAAGGGCGACGGGCATTCGTCGAGTCCGCGATCGAGCTCTTCCTGTTGCGCTGGCCGGGGGTCTTCGACGGCATCGATATCGATTGGGAGTATCCCGTTCACGGCGGCTTGCCGGAGAATGGCTACCGGCCCGAGGACAAGCGGAACTGCACGCTGTTGTTTGAGGAGTTCCGTCGCCAGATGGACGAGCTGGGGGAGAACACCGCGGGAGAGCCCTACCTGCTGTCGGCGGCGATCCCGGCAGGGCGTCGCCTGCCGCTTTCGACATTCGAGGTGCGGGAGATTGCGCAGATCCTCGATTTCGTGAACCTGATGACCTACGACATCAGCGGTTCGAGCGCGAGCGGCATCACCAACTTCAACGCGGCGCTGCGGACGTCACCGACCGACCCGCGCACGGATGCAGACCGCCTCTACCTGAACGTCGAGGGTTCGGTCGCGACGTTCATCAACGAGGGCGTGCCCCGAGAGAACCTGGTCGTCGGGATGCCCTTCTACGGACGCGGCTATTCCGGTGTGCCGGACGAGAACAACGGGCTCTACCAGACGTTCACCGGCGAGATTTGGGCCGATTACCGGACGATCGTGACGGATTACCTGCCGACGTACGAGCGCTTCTGGCATGACGAGGCCGGAGTGCCGTGGCTGTTCAACGCCGAAACGGGCATCATGTTGAGCTACGACGACCCGGAGGCGGTGCGCGGAAAAGCCGCGTTCATCAATCAGCATCAACTTGGCGGCGCGATGTTCTGGGAACTGAAGTGCGACGATGACGACTGGAGCCTTCTGAGTGCCGTCGCTGACGAACTGAGATCGCGGGCCTAACCGCCGATTCACCAGGTAGAAACCCGTCGTAGGGGAGGACTTGCGGCCGCAAGTCCTCCCCTACGTCATGGTCGACACCTCCCCGGAAGAGAGAGGACATAGTGCGCGCCTGATCGGAAGTCGTGGCGAGGAAACGAACCGCGTTGGTCCACGATCTGGTTGCCCACGTATACTTTGCAGGCAATGCGTCAATCGAAATCGATCGGTGACCCACCGCAGAAACGAGGGAGTCATGGCGAAACATCCCCGGGGACTCATGCGCCCAGGCACTGGTCCCGTCAGGCACGTAGTCCTTGCCATTCTTGTCGCGATCGCCCTGGTGACGCCGGTTAGCGCGGCTGCGCAGAGCGTTTCGCCCGCTATAGGATCCCTCGACCCCGAAGATCCGTTCGCGTCACTTCTTTCCCTCGTCCCGCAGACGATGGAAGGATTGGTCAACCCCGCGGACTT
>DATGPC010000262.1:0-4628 GCA_035305265.1 Thermomicrobiales bacterium
GTTGACACCTTCCAAGCATTGCCCCGTGATCCAGGGTCGTCAAGAGCCAACCCTGCCTATACATGAAATGCATATTCCGGGACTCGAGGTCATGCGCGACGATCCTTGCCATGCAGGAACGATGTGCTGTTCACCCTGCGGGTCGTTTTCTCCCCGACGAGGGCGGCAGTTGCCCTTACGATGAGGGATCCAGGACCCGTCCCAGGAAGAGGATGGTGCCGGTCTGGCGGTCGCGGATGGCGAAGAGGAAGGGGCGGTCGACGCGGACCTCGATGGGTTCCGGCTTCTCCTCCGGCTGGGCGCTGGTCGCCTCCATCATGATGACGGTTGCGGCGGCGGCTTCGGTGCCTGCCTCGTCGACGGCGATGAAGGCCTTGTGGAGGACGTCGCTGATGACGAGGCCGTCTTCCGCGTCCGCGCCCTCATCGAGCATGCCGGTGAAGTCGGCGCGGTCGGGGTCGAAGGCGTCGGTCATGCCGAGGGCCTTGAGGTTCGTCGCCAGACTGGTGGCGAACTCGAACTCGAACTTCGGCATCCAGAAGTAGAGGGGCGTCATGGAGAGCTCGTCGATCGCCGCCTGGAGGGTGGCGGCATCGAGGCTCTGTTCGACGTCTTCGAACGTGCCTTCGTCCGGCAGGATGATGGTCATGTTGAGGCCGGCGCCAGCGTAGGGGAGGCTGACGAGCTGGAGGCCGTCGACCGCGGCGTAGGCGAATTCGCGTTCCTTGTACATGAGCGGGACGTCGACCGTCTCGCCGTCCAGGAGATGGAAGGGCTCGTCGGTCGTGGCTTCGGGGTCGAAGTCATGCTGCCATGAGCCGTAGAAGTAGATGGCATTGGCGAGGACGAGGCGGGTGAGGGTGGTGATGGCGCCTTCGGGGACGATGTCCTGGATGCGATCCTCGGTCTGCTCCTCGACCCAGTCGTTGATCTCGTCGCGGGCGGCGTCCGGGGCGTTGATGAAGTCGGTCTGCTGCAGGCCGGCTCCGTAGTGCTGTTCGAGGCGAGCGAGGACATCGCTGGAGAAGGGCAGGGTTTGCTCGCCCCAGAGGGCGTTGGCGATGCGGAGGCCGTTCTCGCCACCGCCGCGATCCGGGTCGGGCTCGACGTTGCCGCGCGTCAGGAGATCGTCGGTAAGCTCGGCGAAGGATGCGTCGATGGCGAGACCCGGCACGTCGAAGCCGAGGACCTCTTCCATCTGGGCGGCGGTCTCGCCCCGGGCGCCGGCGAAGGTCATGGCGAGGGCCATGGAGATGCTGTAGGGCGAGACGAGGAGGTTGGGGGCAGGATCCTGGCGGAGCTCGCGGTAGAGGTCGAGGGCGAAGGCGGTGTTGGCGGCCGCGAGATCTTCGGTGCTGACGTATTCGGGCGGGATAGCGGCGGCGGGCAGGCGGGAGGCGAGGGCGGCGAACACGGCCGCGGCGGCGCTGCGGGCGATCAGGGTGCGGCGGTTGAGGTGGGCAGGTTGGTCGGTTGTCATGAGGAACGGTCCTTCCGGGTTGGTGTCGGTGCGTCTACCTGAACCAACGTCCGGAGGGGGTGTTCCGTTCCTCAGCCAGTCCTCCCGGATATCGCCTTGCGTGCGATGGGCGGAGAGCCTTCGGCCATCCGCCCGTACGCGGCCGTGGTTGACGCATTCGCCCGGGTATCGCCCCATTCGCTGCGCTCAGGGCAGGCTCTGCGGGCGACCCTTCGACAGGCGGAGGGCGCCGATATAAAATCGGCCCCTACCGCGAGAACATGGTGGCGCTAGAGGAGGGCTTCGATGTCGGGGGCGAGGTCGGCGGGCGTGACGTTCGGAGCGTAGCGGCGGACAACGTTGCCGTTGCGGTCGACGAGGAACTTGGCGAAGTTCCACTCGATATCGTCGCCATTCTCACCGGGTTTTTCGGCCTTAAGGTGGGTGTAAAGCGGGTCGGCGCCGGGGCCGTTGACGTCGATCTTCGCCATGACGGGGAAGGTGACGCCGTAGTTGACCCGGCAGAACTCCTGGATCTCCTCGTTGGTGCCGGGGTCCTGCTGCTTGAACTGGTTGCTGGGGAAGCCGATGACGGTGAGGCCACGGTCCCTGTACTGCTGGTAGAGGGCTTCGAGGCCCTCGAACTGGGGCGTGAAGCCGCATTTCGAGGCGGTGTTGACGATGAGGAGGACGTTGCCTTCGAAGTCGCGAAGGGCCTTGTCGTCGCCAGCGGCGGTCTTGACGGTGAAATCGTGGATGGTCATGAAGCGCCTTTCCGTGCGAATCGTTCAGGTTCTCGCCTGATGATCGCACGGTTGGTGCTGGAATGCCCGTCATATGGTGGGCTGCATGCACGCAAAAGGAGCGGCCTCATGGGCCGCTCCTGTCCTTCCCTGATGCTACGCGTGCGGTGCCGGCGTCGAGCCATGACCGTGGTCACGGTGCCGGTAAACGTCATACGCGAAACCCGCGATCAGGACGATCGGCCAGACAACGCGAGCGATATCCGGCATGGATGTCGCCTCGACCAGGAACATCCACCCAAACAGGGAGATGATTGCGGCGGGTGCAACCGCCCAGTGCATTCGCTCGTCATCCGCCGGTGTCATGGCCAGCACACTGAACGTCAATGCCACGCCGAACAGGACGACGGTGGCCATCCCGAGGGGTTCGAGGACGCCCGAAAGGGCGAACGCCACCCCGAACGAAAGAGCCACGCCGATCAGCAAGACGGAAACGGTCTTCCAGGGATTCCACGGAACCACGCGGCGATCGAACATCATGGTGTACTCCTTCCCCGCCCGGGTACCGACCCGAACCCCGTGTCACGGGACCGGTGCGGCGCACCTTATGTGCGTCCCCTCCCGGCGGTGCTTCCAGTGTAGGGATGGAGTATTGCATCCCCGTGTGAATCCTCCGCCCGGCGTGTCATTGCCATAAACATTTGTGAATGTCTTCACAAATGACTGCCGGCGTCTGTCTCCCTGCGGCGTCGGTCAGATGTCCTCGATCAGGTCGGCGACGGACTCGACGATCCGGGTCGGCCGGAACGGGAAGGTCTCGGCGAGTGTGCGATCGGAGATGCCGGTCATGACGAGAACCGTGCGCATGCCCGCCTCGATGCCGGAAACGATATCGGTGTCCATCCGGTCGCCAATCATGACGGTGGACTCGGAGTGGGCATCGATAACCCGGAGCGCGGATCGCATCATCAGCGGATTAGGCTTCCCGACGTAGTAGGGCTCCACCCCGGTTGCCCGCGAGATCATCGCGGCGACAGCACCTGTCGCTGGGAGCGGACCATCAGGCGACGGACCGGTCGTATCCGGATTGGTCGCGATGAACCGGGCACCGTTCGCGATCAGGCGAATCGCGAGAGTGATGCGCTCGAAGCTGTAGGTGCGCGTCTCGCCCAGGACGACGTAGTCCGGGTCGTGCTCGGTCTGCGTATACCCGACCTGGTAGAGGGCGGTCGTGAGGCCGCTTTCGCCGATAACGAACGCCGAGCCATCCGGCCGCTGGTCGCTCAGGAATTGGGCCGTGGCGCGGGCGGAGGTCCAGATGTCGCCATCGGTCACGTCCAGCCCGATACGCTTGAGCCGGGCCGCGAGGTCGCGCGTCGTGTAACGGGAGTTGTTGGTCAGGATCAGGAAGGGCTTACCGGCCTCGCGCAGGCGGGCGATGAATCGGTCGGCTCCCGGGATCAGATGGTCTTCACGGACGATGACGCCGTCCATGTCCATCAGGTAGCTCTCGACAGGTTTGGATTCGGTCATGCCTTGCCTCCCTGGCTGTAGTGCGAGGGGCGGAAGGGTGATTCCGCCCGTCCGTTTGGAGGCATTGTCGCAGGAAAGTGGCCCGGACCATCAACGGTCCGGGCCACTTTCAGGTGAATCCGCGTTAGTGGACGGTCGGCGCCGGGACCGTCGGTCCGTCCGGGGCGTTGCCCTCTTGCGGGTTGCCGGTCTTGAGCGGGATCTCCCGCAGGAAGGACGCGACGACCAGGCCAATCAACACGAGCGGGACGGCGACGATGAACAGGTCGGTGATCGCATCCGTGTAGGCACCGAGGACGATGCCGCGGATCGGCTCCTCGAGCTTCTGCATCGCCTGGATGTCGCCCGTCGCCTCGGCGGACGCTTCGAGCTGGGGCACGTTGGCCGCGCCGGTGCCGAGCGCGGCGAAGCCGTCCTCGAGATGATCGGCAAGCCGGGTGTTCAGGATCGCGCCAAAGATGGCCGTACCGATCGCGCCGCCGAGCGATCGAGTGAAGGTGATGGCGCTGGTGGCAACGCCCATGTCACGGAAGGGCACGGCGTTCTGCGTCGCAACCATCATGGGCTGCATCGTGAGGCCCAATCCCGCTCCGAAGACGAAGGCGGAGATCGCGATGTACCAATACGCCGTGTCGACCTGCAGCCGGCTCAGCAGCAGGAGCCCGCCGACGATAAGGACAGAGCCGGCAATCGGGAAGATTTTGTACCTGCCGGTTTTCGTGATGAGCATGCCAGTAGTGATCGAGAAGGTAAAGATGCCGACCACCATCGGCAGCATCGCGAGGCCCGAGCGCGTCGGGCTCATGCCGAGCGTGCCCTGGAAGTAGAGCGGCAGGAAGATGATGCCGCCGAACATCGCGAGGCCGGAGATGAAGCCGAAGGCGTTGCTGATC
>DATGPC010000263.1:0-12111 GCA_035305265.1 Thermomicrobiales bacterium
CGGTATGTCTCAGACTCCCAGTACGCTCGGATCGTTGTATGAGGCCCTGAAGGACGGTCAGATCACCCGGCGCGATTTTCTCAATCGCGCTGCCGCGACCGGCATAGGGGCGGGTATGGCGATGTTCCTCGCCAATGCGGCCGTGATTTCGGCCGCCGGCGGTTCGAAGAACGGCTTCGCCGTCTACCCGGGCCAGGACGGCACGCCATCCGCCAGCCCGGTGGCAGGCGCCCCGGATGTGCCGGATGCCGGAACCGAGAACCAGACGCGTGGTGAAGGTGGCGAGCTACGGCTCCTGCAGTGGCAGGGTCCGACAATGGCCGCGGTGCACAGCGCCGTTGGAACCAAGGACTTCCTTGCCGGATCGCTCGTGACCGAGCCGTTGCTGGATTACAACCAGGACGCCGCGCTCATTCCCGTTCTCGCCGCTGAAGTGCCGTCGGTGGAGAATGGCCAGCTGTCCGAGGATCTCACCTCCGTGACCTTCAAGTTGAAGGAAGGCGTTCTATGGTCGGATGGCGAGCCGTTCACAGCCAACGACGTTGTCTTTACCTGGGAGTGGGTGACGAACCCCTCCAACGCCTCCGTCAATGCCGAGGTCTGGAGCATCATCGAGAGCATGGAGGCGGTTGACGACCACACCGTCACCGTCACCTTCGCCCAGCCGGTGGCGGCGTGGTTCGAGCCGTTCACCACGCACACGTATGGCGGAATCTACCCGGCGCACGTTTTCGATAACGACATCAACAACAAGAACGAAGACTTCTGGATGAAGCCGGTCGGGACCGGCCCGTTCGTGATCGAGAGCCTCACTCCCGAAGACCAGGTGATCTACGTCGCCAACGAGAACTATCGCGAGCCGAACAAGCCGTTCTTCAGTCGCGTGCTGTTGAAGGGCGGTGGCGATGCCGCGGCGGCCGCGCGCGCGGTGTGCCAGACCGGGGAATATCACTATGCGTGGAACTTGCAGGTCGAGCCGGATGTTCTCCAGCAGATCCAGGAGAGCGGCGAGAACGGCGAGATCGTCGTTGCGCAGGGAACGTCGCTCGAGCGTATCCATATCAACTTCTCGGACCCGAATACCGAGGTCGACGGCGAGCGCTCGCACAAGGACACGCCGCACCCGTTCCTGACGGATCCGGCGGTACGCGAGGCGATGAACCTTGCCGCGGACCGCGAGACCATCGCCACCGAGTTCTACGGAGAGGGCCAGCCGCCGACCGCGAACATCCTCACTGGTTACGAGGGCTTCGAGTCGCCGAACACGAGTTGGGAGTTCAACCTCGAGAAGGCGGCTCAGGTGCTCGAGGACGCTGGTTGGACGCTGAACGACAACGGCATCCGGGAAAAGGATGGCGTGGAGCTCAAGATCGTCTTCGCGACGAGCGTCAATGCTGTGCGCCAGCAGACACAGGCCGTCATCAAGCGGGATTTCGAGAGCATCGGGATCGGTGTCCAGCTGGAGCAGGTGGATGCGAGCATCTACTTCGACAGCGGCGCGGGCAACACGCAGAACATCTCCCACTTCTACTGGGACATCGATATGTACACGAACAACCCGTCGTCGCCCGTGCCGGTCACGTTCCTCGTGTCCTGGTATGCGGGCCCGGATGGGTCGAACATCGCCCAGAAGTCAAACGACTGGCAGGGGCAGAACTATCAGCGCTGGGTGAACGAGGAGTTCGACGAGAAGTACCGGCAGCTGCAGGTCGCCGCGGATATGGACGAAGCTGCCCGGCTCCTGATTGAGTGCAACGACATCGTGATCAATGACCGGGCGGTGATCCCCCTGGTCAACCGCTCGATCGACACGTTCGCCTACTCGAACCAGCTCCGCAAGGAGAACCTTGCGCTTGGCCCGTTCCACGAGATCAATTACTGGAACATTGCCAACTGGAACTTCGCGGATGGCGTCGAGGTCGAATAGGCGAGAGACATTTCGCGAACCGGATCTGGTACGCGGCCTGAACCGGCCATCGGGAGCACCCCGATGGCCGGTTCATCGTGCAGCAATGCCCCTTCGGCGTCGGATTCGGCTACCCGTGCCCTATGTCGAGTGGCCGGCCTTGTTGAAATATCATTGCTCCCGTAGAATTCGCCCAACGTTTCAGAGACAAGATGTCAGCGGAGACCGTGTCTCAACCTGAGCCCAGTCGACCTTGCGCCGATGCTTCCGGCGTGCGTCGTTGCGTGGTATCCGGTTGTTTTTGAGACGGACGTGTTTATTCGAGCCCTGGCCGCACGTTGACGCGAATGCCCACCGAAAAGGGGTCGCCAGGCGGGACTGGAAGGAAGATCGGTTTAACATGTCGAGTCAGTCATCGGGCCCCTTGCGCTCGTTGTATTCGTCGTTCATCGCCGGCGAGATCGATCGCCGAACGTTTGTCCAGCGAGCAACCATGCTCGGGGTCGGCACCGCGGGTGTCGCCTTCCTCGCGAACAATGTCACGAGTGTTGCCGCGCAGGATGCCTCTCCTGCCGCCAGTCCTGCCTCGGGTGTCTCCGCCGCTCCGGCTGAAGGCACGGAAGGACAGGAGCGTGGCGCGGGCGGCGAGCTGCGCCTGATCCAGTGGCAAGCTCCCACGATCATGAGCCCTCACGTGTCCAGCGGCACCAAGGACTTCCTGGCAGCATGCCCGGTCCTGGAGCCGCTGATCCACTATGCGCCGGACGCGACGATGATCCCGAACCTCGTGACCGAGGTTCCGTCGCTCGAGAACGGGATGCTGAGTGAGGACCTGACCGAGGTCACCCTTCACCTCGTTCCGGATGTCGTCTGGAGCGATGGCACGCCGTTTACCGCCGACGATGTGGTGTTCACCATCGACTGGGTGAAGAACCCGGACAACAACTCGGTGAACCAGAACAGCTACGCCCCGATCGCATCGGCCAAGGCGGTCGATGAGCTGACGGTCAAGGTGACCTTCAGCGACCCCAACCCGTTCTGGTTCGATCCGTTTGCCGGGACGACGACAGGATGGGTGTACCCGAAGCACATCCTCGAGGCCGGGCCGGACGCGCACAATCAGTTCATCATCAACCCGATCGGCACCGGTCCGTACGTGGTCGAAAGCTTCTCGCCGAACGACCAGGTCGTCTACGTGATGAACGAGAACTATCGCGAGCCGAACAAGCCCTTCTTCGAGCGTGTGCTGCTCAAGGGTGGTGGCGACGCGGCGGCCGCCGCTCGCGCGTCGATCCAGACGGGCGAGTACCACTACGCCTGGAACCTGCAGATGGAGCCGGACGTGCTCGCCGGAATGGAATCCGACGACGCGCCGGGCGAAGTCTTCTTCGTCGAGAACGTCAGCGTCACCGTGGAGCGCATCAACTTCAACTTCTCCGACCCGTGGACGGAAGTGGACGGCCAGCGCTCGCACAAGGACACGCCGCATCCGATCCTGACCGATGATGCCGTTCGTCGCGCGATCTTCCTCGGCGTCAATCGTGACCAGATGGTCAAATCCTTCTATGGCGAGGAGCAGGAAGTTGCGACCAACATCGTGTATGGCGACGATGCGGTCGTCTCGAAGAACACCGTCTACGAATACGATCCTGAGAAGGCGGCGCAGACGTTGGAGGACGCGGGCTGGACGTTCGCCGATGGCGCCAATGTCCGGTCGAAGGACGGCGTCGAGCTGAAGCTGGTCTTCGCAACCTCGGTGAACTCGGTGCGCCAGAAGATCCAGTCGGTCGTGAAGGCCAATCTCGAGGAGATCGGCTTTGCGGTCCAGATCGAACAGGTCGATGCCGCGATCTACTTCGATGCGTCGGAAGGCACCGAGCAGAACATCTACCACTTCTATTGGGATATGAACCTGTACCAGAGCCTGCCGAACAATCCGCGTTCGATGTCCTACATGGAGAACTGGTACGCGGGTCCGGATGGTTCGAACATCGCCCAGGCCAGCAATGGCTGGAACGGCGGGAATGCGTCGCGCTGGCAGAACGAGGAGTACGATGCCATCTTCGAAGCCGCGCGTACGGAGATCGATCCTGATCGCCTGACCGAGATGTTCATCGAGATGAACGACCTCGTGATCAACAACGACGTTACGATGCCGATCGTCCTGGTGAGCCCGCGGCGCGGCATCTCCAAGCAGCTCCGCAAGGAGAACATCGCTCGTGCCGCGTTCTCCTACGACTACTGGAACATCGCGAACTGGAACTTCTACGACGACGTAGAGGCATAGTCATACTCGCCGGGTCCGGCGCCTTCGGGTGCCAGGCCCGGTGTAACTTCCCCCGGGTCAATGGCGACCCGAAGCGTGGAATGGCGACGTCGCCGGGGCCCTACAGATCCAACCTGATCGGGACAGGATGTCCCACGTACCGGACCAGCGATTTACGTTTCAAGGGAGAAGGAATCTGATGGCTGACATCTCGACGAACCATGGACCTACCCGCGCGCTGTATCAAGCGCTTAAGGAGGGCCGGATCGATCGCCGCACGTTCTCGCTTCGGGCTGCGGCGCTCGGGCTTGGCGCCCCGCTGACGGCGTTCCTCGCCAACCAGGCGGTGGGCGCCCAGGATGCGACCCCTGCCGCCAGCCCGGCCGAGGGCGGCGGTGAGCTGCAGAACTACCGTCCGGAGCACGGCACCGAGAATCAGGAGCGCGGCGCCGGCGGCGAACTGAACATCATCCAGTGGCAGGCCCCGACACTGCTGAGCCCGCACGTCGCGACCGGCGTGAAGGACATCCTTGGATCCGTTCTGGTCATCGAGCCGCTGATTCACTACGCGTCCGACTCCACCATGATCCCGAACCTCGTGACGGAGATCCCGTCGGTCGAGAATGGCGGGCTGAGCGAGGACCTCACCGAGGTAACGCTGAACCTGCTGCCGGACGTGCTCTGGAGCGACGGCACGCCGTTTACGGCGGAGGACGTGGTCTTCACCATCGAGTGGGTGAAGAACCCGGAGAACAACTCCACCAACCAGAACAGCTTCGAGGCCATCGAGACGGCCGAAGCGGTCGATGACCTGACGGTGAAGGTGACCTTTAGCGCGCCGAACCCGATCTGGTTCGACCCGTTCACCGGTACCAGCACCGGCTTCGTCTATCCGAAGCACATCCTCGAGGGTGGCAAGGAAGCGCACGACGCCTTCCTGTCCGCTCCGATCGGCACCGGCCCGTACGTCGTGCAGTCGTTCACGCCGAATGATTCCGCGACCTACGTGATGAACGAGAACTACCGCGAGCCGAACAAGCCGTTCTTCTCGACGGTCAACCTCAAGGGTGGCGGTGACGCCCCGGCGGCGGCCCGCGCGGTCCTCCAGACCGGCGAGTACGACTTCGCCTGGAACCTCCAGGTCGAGCCGGACGTGCTGACCAGCATGGAAGGTCCGGATTCCCCGGGCCAGCTGGCGCCGTACCCGGGCATCAACATCGAGCGCTTCAACTTCAACTTCTCGGACCCGAACACCGAGGTTGATGGCCAGCGCTCGCACAAGGACACGCCGCACCCGTTCTTCTCGGACGACGCCGTCCGCGAGGCGATCGCCACCGCGATCGACCGCCAGACGATCGCCGACGAGTTCTATGGGCTGGGCCAGGAGCCGGCCGCGAACGTCATCTACGGTGACCCGCTGACCGAGTCTCCGAACACGAGTTGGGAGTTCAACCTCGAGAAGGCGGCCCAGATCCTCGAAGACGCCGGCTGGACGCTGAATGACGATGGCGTCCGCGAGAAGGACGGCGTCGAGATCCGCATCGTCTACGCGACGAGCGTGAACTCGGTGCGCCAGAAGACGCAGGCCGTCATCAAGTCGAATCTCGAGTCCATCGGCATCATGGTGCAGCTGGAGCAGGTCGACGCCGGTATCTACTTCGATGGCTCGCCGGGCACCGAGCAGAACATCAACCACTTCTACTGGGATGCCAACATGTTCCAGTCCGTGCCGAACTCGCCGCGCCCGATCGCGTTCGTCGAGCAGTGGTACGCCGGCCCTGATGGCGTGAATATCGCCCAGGCGGAGAACGACTGGAACGGCCAGAACCAGGCTCGCTGGCAGAACGAGGAGTACGACGCGCTCTTCGAGCAGGCGAAGTCCGAGGCGGATCCGGACGTGTTCGCTGACCTGTTCGTCCAGATGAACGACATGGTCATCATGAACCACGTCGTCGTGCCGCTGGTCATCGTCGGCTCGCCGCGCGGTGCCTCCAAGCGCCTGCGCCAGGAGAACCTCGGTCTCGCGCCGTTCTCCTACGACTACTGGAACATCGCGAACTGGAACCTTGCGGACGGCGTCGAGGCCTAGGCTTCACTGTCGCGATTGCCGCAGGAACCACGCGGAGAAATGGGACCGGCCCGGGGCAACGAGCTCCGGGCCACCCCATATCTCCTGTTCCTGGCGCGATGCCTATCCCTGGGATGGCGCCATACCCGCCCGGGGCCAAACCAACCGTTTCCTTTTCTACCTCGCAGAGACAGGAGCGAATCTGATGACGAGTCCCCAGCCAGGGCCTTTTTCCTCGTTGTTCTCCGGCCTGAAGTCCGGTGAGCTGAACCGTCGAGAGTTCATCGAACGCGCCACCGCATTGGGCATGGGCCTTGGCGTGGCCATGTACTGCGCGGAGGCGGTCGCGGCACAATCCGCGTCGCCGGCGGCTTCTCCCGCCGCGGCCGGTGTCGGCGTCATCCCGTCACCGGGCACGGAGAATCAGGAGCGCGGGGCGGGCGGTGAGCTGCGCATCCTCCAGTGGCAGGCCCCGAGCCAGCTCAACGGCGTCGTGGCAACCGGCGACAAGGACAACCTCGCCGCCAGCCTCGTGTCGGAGTCGCTCATGGTTCGCCTCGCGGACGGCTCCCTGGCACCCCAACTCATCACCGAGGTGCCAACGGTTGAGAACGGCCTGCTCGATCCTGGCCTGATGAGCGTGACTTACAAGCTCCTCGAGGGCGTCGTCTGGAGCGATGGCGAGCCGTTCACCGCCGAGGATGTCCGCTTCACGTGGGAGTGGGCCCTGGACGAGGAAAACGCCGCTGTCCTCCGGAACGTCTACGCGATGATCGAGGATGTCGAAGTCGTCGACGAGTTGACTGCGGTTCTGCATTTCGCGAATCCCAACCCGACGTGGGCAGACTCCTTTACCGGCATGGGGTCGAGCATCGTGCTGCCGAAGCACATCCTCGAAGGCGCCGACCAGGCGACGCTGGACGAGTTCCGATCCAACCCGATCGGCACCGGCCCGTATGTCGTCGAGTCGTTCTCCGCGAACGACCAGGTCGTCTACGTAATGAACGAGAACTACCGCGAGCCGAACAAGCCGTTCTTCAGCCGTGTGCTGCTTAAGGGCGGCGGCGACGCCACGGCGGCGGCCCGGGCGTCGATCCAGCTTGGTGAATACGACTACGCCTGGAACCTGGCAGCCGACCCGTCGGTCCTGCGGGAGATGGAGAGCGATGACAGCCCGGGCATGCTCGTCACCTACGGTGGCCTGACGCTCGAGCGTGTGAACTTCAACTTCTCCGACCCGCACACCGAGGTCAACGGCCAGCGCTCGGAGATGAACACGCCGCACCCGATCCTCAGCGATCACGCGGTGCGCAAGGCAATCACGCTGGCCGTCGACCGCGAGCGGATTGCGAACGAGATGTACTTCGGCGCGCCGGACGAGCCCGCTGTCCAAAACATCCTTTCCGGCATCCCGTCGATGGAGTCGCCGAACACCGAGCTCGTGTTTGACCCGGATCAGGCGGCCCAGATCCTCGACGAGGCCGGCTGGGTGATGGGCGACGATGGCGTCCGTGAAAAGGATGGCATGAAGCTGCGGCTTGGGCTGTACACCACGGTGAGCCCGATCCGCCAGAAGATCCAGGCGGTGATGAAGGCGAACCTCGATGCGATCGGCTTCGAGACGTCCATCGAGTCGATCGACTCGGCGATCTTCTTCGACAGCGCGGTCGGCAACGACCAGAGCAATACGCACTTCTACACCGATACGAACCAATTCGCGTCGAGTATCTCCGCGCCGCCGCCGGTGGCATATATGGTCCGATGGTACGCTGGCCCCAACCGCGAGGAGATCGCGCAGAAGGAGAACGGCTGGGCCGGGCGCAACATCCAGCGATACATCAACGATGAGTACGATGCGATCTATGAGCAGGCGCGCATCGAGCCGGATATGGAGAAGTCGGCGGAGCTCTTCATCCAGCTCAACGACATCCTGTACAACGACTACGCGGTGCTGCCGCTGGTTCGTTACGGCTCCAAGGCGGGTGTCTCACGCCGGATGAACCTGGAGAGCCTCGCGCTGAGCGGCTACGAGTTCTCCTACTGGAACATCGCCAACTGGAACCTCGCCGAGGGTGCAGAAGCGTAGGCATTCGCGCATCCCAACATACGGATCAATAACGTGAACTGGCCGGACGATTGCGTCCGGCCAGTTCTGTTTCAGTTGACCATGTCTCCCCACGAGCAGGTCCTCCCGGGTACAGTTAGGGCATCGGCATGACGATGCCGCTGGGGGATAGAGGGGACACAACGATGGACTGGACACTGATACTGGTGTTCGTCGCCGGGTTGAGCATCGGCACGATGTTTGGCGTCGTGCTGTCGGGAATGGCGCGCGCGGCAAAGAGCGACGACAACGCCCGGGGTCGGGATATGCAGGAAAGTGCCCACGGCCTTCGGGAGGACATGGAGTAATGTACGTATTTCCGTGTGGCGGAACGTGCGATACGATACCGATTACTGGTTATTATCGACCCTGCCATATCGGAGCTCCACGCCATGCCTGACGCATTTCCGTTCTACCGCTTCGAAGGATCACATCGCGAAGTCGGTCAGCAATACGGTGAAGCCTGCCGCGACCTGATCCACGCACATCGCGATCTCGCGCTGAACCGCCTGCGGGAAAAGCTCCACACCACACCGGACGAAGCGCTCTCACGCACGCTCTGGTACCGGCCATGGGTCCAGAAATACGCGCCGTTCTTCGATGACGAGATCACTGGCATGGCGGAGGGCTCGGGAATCAGCCTTGCCGAGGCGTGGCTCCTGCAGCTCCGGGCCGAGGTCAGCGTCGTGACCGAGAAGGGACTCGATGCCGAGCCGGGCGATGAGTGCACCTCGTACGCGGTGCAGCCCGAGGCGACGGCGGATGGCATTGGCATAGTTGGGCAAAACGCAGACTTGCCGCCGTTCTACCGGGACATCGGCGTCGTTGCGGAGATGGTTTTCGACGATATGCCGTCGATCCTCATGTTGCTTCCAGCCGGACAGGTGTCTTACCTGGGCATCAACGATCGCGGACTGGGCGTCGGGGCGAACTTCCTGACCTGCGATGGCTGGCGCGTCGGCTTCCCGCGCTACCTGTTCTCGCGCCTCGCCCTCACGAAGGACAACGTCGATGACGCATTCGACGCCATCCGGTCCTTGCGGCGGGCGTCGTCCCGCAACCTGATCATGCTCGACCGGCACGGCACGGCCGCCGATCTCGAGACGACCCCTGCCGGCACGGCGCGCATCGATCCGCGCGACGGCATCCTCGCTCATGCGAACCACTTCGCCGCGCCGGAGATGGCGCATGAGGAACGCGCCAAACCGGTGAACCTCGCCAACTCGCGGCAGCGCGAAGCAACGATGTGGCGGTTGCTCGAGGAGAAGCGTGGCCAGCTCACTCCTGACACGATGCGGGACATCCTGCGCGATCGCAGTGGAGAGCCGGATTGCCTTTGCCGCCAGCCGGACGACCATCCGGATTGGGACACGATGACGTTCGCCTCTATCATCGCGCAGCCCACGGAAGGGCGGATGTGGGTCGCCCCCGGGCCGCCCAGCGAACACGATTACACCGAATACGCCTTCAGCCGCGCCCCCGTGGCATCCTGACGACACCTCTCCGCTGTGCATTGATGACATGCCGGCCACTATGGCCGGCATGTGTCTTTTCCCTGGTCCTCGACAGACGTACCGCAAAACGATACACTCGTATCGAATTGATGCGGAGGAAGTTTATGGCCAGAGGACCCGGACGATCCCACGAAGAGACCCGGCAGGCGATCGTGAACCTCGCGTGTGAGGTTGTCGCGGAACACGGGGTTGAAGCGCTCACGTACCGGCGTGTCGCCGCTGCCGGTGTATCTCCCGGCCGGGTGCAGCATTACTTTCCTGATCGGGCGACGCTGGTGCGCGCCTGTTTCGACGAGGTGCAAGAGCGGGCGATGAACCGTGTCCGGGCCTCCTTAGGCGAAGGGACGCCCTCAGCGTACGAGGTGGTGAGAGCGGTGTTGCGGGCGATGATCCCTCGGGACGTCGAGGAAACCCGTGAGATGAAGGTGATGGCGATGTTCGAGACGCTGGCGCTCACCGAGCCGACGCTTCACCAGGCCCTCCGGGATGGATACGCGGAGTTGCGCCGATTACTCACCGACCAGGTTGCGAAGGCCAGGCAGCGATTGCCGGCCGACCAGGGTGAGTCCGTGGTCGCTGCCACGATGCTGCTGGCGATCGCGGAGGGACTCTCCGGGCAGGTACTTCATGGCCACCTTGCCGCGGACGAGGCGCTTCGGACGATCGATGAGACCCTGGCTCGTGTTCTTGGCGGGAGCCGGGACAGCGAGGAATAGCGAGACATGCCTGAACCCCGGCAACTCGAACCCCTCGGGCCGTGGGAGCGACTGGTCCGGGGCCGATTCGAGATCCAGCACAACGGATCACTGTACGTCGTGGACTCGCTCTATATCGACCTTGACGAGCGTATCCGATTGTATCGTGACGGCGAATTGGCAGATGTCCGGCGTGGCCGCGCCAGATTCCGGCTGGATGATGGTGCACGGATCGAGGCCGCCGCCGCGAAGCTTGGCATGAAATACGTCCATTTGCGGAAAGACGGCGTTCCGGACCCGATCCCGCTTCAACCGTCCAGGGGGACGCCCGAGGCATGGCGGGCGCGGCTGGATCGGGAGCATCCCGACCTGAGCCGGGCGGTTGGCCTGGTGTCGTTCACCGTCTTGCTGATCGTGTTCGTCATCGAGCTGCCCGGTTTGGTGAACCTGATCGGTACCCTCACACCGATCGTCGGCTGGCCGGAGATCCAGGTTCCAACGCTGGGCCTGCCGGTCTGGGCGAACGTCGGGCTGATCGTGCTCGGTGGCTTGGCCGGGCTGGAGCGGAGCCTGAGCATGGAGTACAACGCCCTGCTCGACGACTGATGTGTCGAGGTGCGTAGAGAGTCTGTCCGGGAATCGCGGTACAGTAAGGTGTTGCAGTGACGCACACCGGTACACCTTTTCGCACAGGGGCAGCCTCCATGCACAAGAACCAGTCTCTCCGGAACCTCTTCGACGCTTTCCGTCGTGGTGACCTTGACCGTCGTTCGTTCATTCGCGGGGCATCTGCGCTGGGTGTCAGCGCTGCGGGCGCCGTCTTCCTCGCCAACACCGCCGGCGCGCAGACGCCGGTTGCTTCTCCGGCGTCGGAAGGCGCTGTTCGCCCGACATTCGGCACCGAGAACCAGTCGCGTGGCGAGGGCGGGGCGCTGAATCTCATCCAGTGGCAGGCCCCTGGCACGCTCAGCCCGCACCTCTCGACCGGCTCGAAGGATTTCCTCGCCTCGATGCTGGTGCTCGAGCCGCTGATTCACTACTCGCCCGAGTCGGAGATGATGCCGAACCTCATCGCCGAGCTCCCGACGGTGGAGAACGGCATGCTTGCCGAGGATCTCACCTCCGTGACCTTCTCCCTGCTACCCGATGTGGTCTGGAGCGATGGCACGCCGTTCACCGCCGCTGACGTCGCATTCACGACCGAATGGGTAAAAGATCCGGCCAACAACTCCGTCAACCAGGGTGTCTTTGCCGCGATCGAGAGCGCCGAGGTTGTCGATGACCTGACGGTGACGATCAACTTCGTCGAATCCAACCCCTTCTGGTTCGATCCGTTCACCGGTACCGCGACCGGCTTCGTCTATCCGAAGCACATCCTCGAGTCCGGTCCGGAGGCGCACGACGCCTTCTCGCTGAACCCCGTCGGCACCGGCCCCTACGTGGTCGAGAGCTTCACGCCGAACGATAGCGCGACGTACGTCGTCAACGAGAACTACCGCGAGCCGAACAAGCCCTTCTTCTCCTCCGTCCAGATTAAGGGTGGGGGTGACGCGGCCGC
>DATGPC010000264.1:0-8631 GCA_035305265.1 Thermomicrobiales bacterium
CCGGCAATATCGAACGTCACCTGGGCATTCTCCCGCCCTGAGCGCCCGATATAGATCAGGTTGCCGTCGTCATCGGCGAGAGGTTGCACCTTCCTGGACGATTGCTTCTTCGAGCCCTGATGGCCCTTCTTCTCGTTCACCAAGTGACGCCCGCCGGTGTGCTCCTCGAACTCCTGGCGAAGTGATTCGATCGCGGCGAAGCCCTCGGCTTCCTCTGCATGGAACCGGAGCGTCTGGAGGTACTGCAGCTCGTTTTCAGCGGCCTCGATGCGCTCAGGCAGCGTCTCTCCGGCACGCTGCGACGTTCGGTACTCCTCGAAGTACTCCTGCGCGACGTCCTTGGGGTCCTTCCCCGGGTCGAGAGGAATCCGCTCCTCCCCCATCTCCGTCTCGGCGATCAGTTCCGTGTCGCCGGGCTGGATCTGCCACAGATAGGCGTAAATCGTCTCGCCCCAGCGACGGAGCCGGTCGACATCGTGCGAGCGCTCGAACTGTTGCCGTAGAGACCGGAGCCGGCTATTCACCGATCCGATCGCGGAATCGATCGACTGCACCAATCGCGCACGACGCTGCGCATGGTCCTTCGGCGTTGTCTCGCCGGATGCGTCCTGCGCCAGCTCGATCGCCTCGGAGATGGAGTCGACGGCGGTCGCCTTCGCGTCGGTCTCGAGATAGGTGATCGGGATTGCCCCGTACCCGATGGTCACATCGTCCCGATCATAGATATGCGGATCCCAGGCGCCGGTCAGGAGCGGCTGGAACATGGCTCGCACCGTCTGGGCGAGCGTCCGCGCATCGTCGTCTCCCAATGCGCTCACCTTTGCCGCTGCGTCGCCTGTTACGCGGAAGGCAACCTCCCGCGCGATCTGCGGCGAAACGCCCCGAAAACCGCGCACGAGAACGTCGGCGAGTTTGTCGCCGCCCTTCGACGCCGTGATCAACTGCTCGACCGAGGGCGTCGTCAGCTGGCGCGGGTCCGGCTTGTCCGGCGGCGGTGGCAGCTCGTATGGCCGTTTCGGGAGGATCGGGCGCACGCGGCTCATCGACGGCGTCACCCGCTTCGCGCTCTCGCGGACGAGCCCGTCCTCATCGACCAGCACGAGATTGCTGTGCCGCCCCATGACCTCGACAACGAGGTCCAGCCGGGACACGTTTTCCCCGGCCCAGATGTCGTCTTCCTCGCCTTCGTCTTCGTCGATCTCCGGCTCCTCGTCCGCCGGGCCCATCCGCTTGGCAATGCTCAGGCGGATAACGCGCTCCAGCGGGGGCTGCTGGATGTCGACGATGAAGCCGCCCCGTACGTATTTCCGGAGTTGGAGGCCGAACGGCGTGATGGTGTTGGGATCGGTGGACGGCATGGATCCGACGAGGTGGATACGTGGATTCTGCGCGTCGGCGCTGGCGATCAGGTGCCACCGGCGACGGTGGGAATAGATCTCTGCGCCGATGGTGAGCGCATCGACCATTCCCAGGCGCTGGATGCGCCCGTCGAGCACCGTGCGGCGCAACTCGTCGACGACGGCTCCGGTCGTCAGGACATCAAACATTGTCAGACTACCCTTCTTCGGCCAATTCGCGGTATCCTCGGCAGACGATGCGCCGGCATCGCCATCAGCCGTCATTCCTGGAGAGGTTTCCCTTGGCCCAGCACATTCCCTCGTCCGATACCCGTCGCAGCGATCATGATGACAGACTGCGAGAGATTTTCGCCGAGGGAGATGCCCTGATCAACGACATCCGAAACAATAACAAGCCCCGAATCTACATCATCTCGGGCCCTTCAGGTGTCGGTAAGGACACGGTCATCGAGCAGCTTCGGGAGACGTTTCCTGACGCGCAATATGTGGTCACGGCGACCACCCGGCCGAAGCGGCCAGGCGAGATTGACGGCGTCCACTATGTCTTCCTGACCAAGGACGAATTCGTCTCACGCATCGAGCAGAACGACTTCATCGAGAACGCGCTGGTCTACGACAACCACTACGGCGTGCCGCGCAGCCCCATCG
Source organism: Thermomicrobiales bacterium (assembly GCA_035305265.1). GTDB lineage: Bacteria > Chloroflexota > Chloroflexia > Thermomicrobiales > UBA6265 > UBA6265. Next base: position 2,007 of record DATGPC010000264.1, read on the forward strand.
TCGAGGGACTCGAGGCCGGACGCGACGTCATCATCAAGGTGGACGTCAAGGGCGCGGCGACCCTGCGTCGCCTGATCCCGAATACAATCTCGATCTTCCTCGCGCCGGAGTCGATGGAGGCGCTGCTGACGCGCCTACGCGACCGCAAGACAGACGACCCCGAGGTGCTGATGAAGCGATTCACGACGGCCAGCACCGAATTGAACGAGGTCGAGCATTTCGACTATGTGGTGTTCAACGAGGCTGGGAAGTTGGACGAGGCCGTCGACCAGATCTGCGCGATCGTGAAGAACGAGCGCAACCGGGTTCACCGTCCGGAAATCGTCGTCCCCTAGGAACATGGACCAAACCAACGCTGAGCGCACAGCCGGCCCACGTGGTCGACTCGTTCGTGCCAAACGCCGGCCCTCGCAGGTGCGAGGGCCGGCGTTTCTTCGGGCGTCTAGTCTGCGACGGTGGTCGCCGCGTCGGCCTTTTCCTCAACGACCGGCCACATGTCCTTCTTCTTGTCCTCGATACGGTCGGGGAAGAGGATGCCGTCCAGATGATCGATCTCGTGCTGGAGGACGACGGCGAGATAGCCCTCGGCCTTGATCCGCACCGGCTTGTTGTCCATGTCGATCGCCTTGACCGTCACGCTCCAGGCACGCTCGACATCGCCGGCCCAGCCAGGAATGCTGAGGCAGCCCTCCGGCCCGACCTGCGACCCGCTCGCCTTGACGATCTCCGGGTTGAGGAGCTTCAGGGACGTCTCCTTCGTGCCGTCCTCTTCATCTTCCGGCACGTGGACGGTGATGAGCCGAATGCTCTTGCCAACCTGCGGCGCCGCGAGGCCAACGCCCGGCGCCTGGAGCATCGTCTCGAACATGTCATCGGCGAGCTTGCGGATGCCGTCGTCCGCCTTGCGGACCTTCACGGCCTTCTTCCGCAGTACCGGATCAGGATCTTTCACAATATTCAGGATCGCCACTTCTCGCATCTCCACATTAAGGTCAAAAGGATCGTGTGCGCCCGGCCCCGCAACCGTGACCGTCGGTGACCAGGCTCCACGCAACCGACCCGGCCACACGGGCCGGGTGTACAGGGATTTCTCCTCCCCTGACTCCTTAAAGCATACTCTCCGGATCAATATCCACGACCCAGCCGGGACGGGATGGCATTCCGTCCAGCATCCGGTCCATCTCTTTGGTCCGCATCACGATCTGCCACTGGTACTGGTTCCGGATCTTCGCGACGAATGCGGGCGTCGGCCCGAGCATCTCCATCTCGATGTCGTTCGCCCGCGCAAAGCGCGCCAGCTCGCGAGCCATCATCTCCGCCTCGACCGCCGCGGTGGCTTCCTTGTCGCTGCGGATCATGAACCGTGCGAGCCGGTAGAACGGAGGGAAGCGGAACTGCTCACGGAACCGGATCTCGTCGCTGTAGAACTGATCGTAGTCATGCTTCGACGCCGCGATGACCGCGTAGTGGTCTGGCGTGTATGTCTGGAAGACCACGACGCTCCCCGGCCCTCGCCGACCAGCCCGGCCTGCGACCTGGGTCAGCAGCTGGAACGTCCGCTCCGGGCTCCGGAAGTCCGGCAGGTAGAGCATCGAGTCGGCCTGGACGACGCCAATCGTGGTCACGCCGGGAAGGTCGAATCCCTTCGAGACCATCTGGGTGCCGACGATGATATCGACGTGGCCGTCCTCGACGCGCTGGAGCATCTGCGCGTACCCGCCGGAGCGGCGCACGGCATCCTGGTCCCACCGCATGACGCGGGCGTCCGGGAACTGGCGGCGTGTCTCCTCCTCGACGCGTTGGGTGCCGGCGCCGAAGTAGTCGAGCCGGCCGGCGCACTCGGGGCAGGATTCGGGCGGGATCGTCCGGTGATCGCAGCGATGGCAAATCAGCTCGTGCCGGTCCTTGTGAAAGACGAGGGGAATATCGCAGTTCGGACATTCGAGACGGTGCCCGCAGGAGCGGCACATCACGATCGTCGACATTCCCCGGCGATTGAGCAGCAGGATTGCCTGTTCCCCACGCGACAGCGAGCGATTCACCGCCGCCTTCAGCGACGTGCTCAATACGCCGCTATTGCCCTGTCGTAACTCGGCCTTGAGGTCGACGACCTCCACCTCCGGCAGCTCCAGCCGCTGGCTCAGCATCGACCCGCGCACCGGAGCCACGCGATCAGGCAGCTTCAGGAGGTGATAGGTCCCCTCTTCCGCATTCCACATCGTCTCGATCGACGGCGTCGCGCTCCCGAGGACCACCGGTATGCGATACACCTCGGCCATCTTCCGGGCGACGGCCCGGGCGTGGTAGCGGGGCTCGGAGTCCTGCTTGAACGAGGCGTCGTGCTCCTCGTCGAGGATGATCACGCCGGGATTCGGCACCGGCGTGAACAGCACCGAGCGCGGCCCGACAACGACCGAGACCTCGCCGGCCGCGATGCTCTGCCACACCTCATAGCGCTCGCCGTCGGTCAGCTGGGAGTGCAGCACGGCGACCTTGCCGGGGAAGCGGTCGATGAAGCGCCGCACCACCTGTGTCGCCAGCGCAATCTCCGGCACAAGGATCAACGCGGTCTTCCTGTGGCGGATGCACCAGGCGACGGCGCGGAGATAGATTTCCGTCTTGCCGCTACCGGTCACCCCGAAAAGGAGGTTCGGCGTGGGGTCGCCTGCCACGAGCCGCCGCTCCAGCGTCACCCATGCCGCCGCCTGCGCCGGGTTCAGCGTCGGCGCGATAGCGGCGCGTGGCTCCGGCACATCCCGCGCCGGGACCTCCACGATCTCGATCGCGCCCTTTTCAACCAGCGCATCGAGGGTTCCCGAGGCAACATCGATCACCTGGGAGAGGTCCGAGACACGCACCAGATCGTGATCCTGCTCGCGGAGCATACGGTCCAGCTGGATAATCTCGTCCAGCACGGCGCGCTGCTTCGGCGCGCGCGGCGGGATCTGCACATTCGCGTCCAGCAGACGAATCATGCGAACGGGACGCCGCCCAGGGACACGATCGTCCGGGCGCAGCTCACGGATCAGGATCTTCTTCGCGACCAGCTCGGGCAGCACGCTGTTGAGTGACCTGCCCGTCTCCTTGCGAAGATCATCCAGCGAGAGCTCCCCTCGCTCCATCAACAGGTCGACGACGCGCTCCTGCAGCGGCGTCAGCTCGGTCTCGCTGAGGTCCGCGTCGTCGTTCATGCGGAACATCTCGATCGCGCGGTGGGTCCGCCCTGGAGGCAGGAAGAGCGCAGCGCAGGCGAAGAGTGAGCTGGCCGTCTCACGCGCCATCCACCGGGCGACCTCGAGCTGTTCCGGCGTCAGGCCGACCGGCGGCTCGGCGGGTTTGCCCACGGGCCGGGTATCGAACTCCGGCTCGTCATCCGTGTAACTGGTGACGACTCCATGCATCATCTTGTTGCGGATCGGCACCCACACGACCTGGCCTGGAGCCGGTAACGGGTCCATATCGCCTGGCAAGGCGTACGTCAGCACGCCACCGTTCATCGTCGCCGAAACACCGTCGACTGCTACGTGCACGTAGCGCGGCCGCGCACCCGCCTGCTCTTCAGATAACACTGGAACCTCGTTCTTCATGAGGTCATTGTACGTGCAGGATCACCCGGTGTTCCGGAGCCCGTTCGCGATGCCGTTCACCGCGAGATGCAGCGCCTCGATCAGGTCCTCGTCGTCCGGGTTCGCACGCCACCGCCGCAGCAACTCGACCTGGATGATGGAAAGAGGATCGACGTACGGGTTCCGGCGCTCGATGGTGCGCTGAAGCGTCGGTTCCCGGTCATGCAGCCGCTCCTGCCCGGTCACCTGAAGGATCTTCTGGACGGTCAGGTCAAACTCGGACAGCAGCTTCGACCAGATACGTTCACGCAGGTCCTCATCCTCGACGAGCTCCACGTACCGGCGCGCGATGCCCATGTCGGCCTTGTTGATCGCCATCTCGGCGTTGGCCAGCGTCGATTGCACGAACGGCCGGCGCTCCCACAAGCTCTGCACGCGGTCGATACCGAACTCGTCGATGACCGCCTGCAGGCCGCTTCCGAGCCCGTACCAGCCCGGCAGGATGATCCGGCTTTGCGTCCACGAGAAGACCCACGGGATCGCCCGGAGATCGCGAATGTCGTTCGTCGAGGTCCGTTTTGCCGGCCGGGACCCGAGCTGGAGACGTGAAATGGCGTCGATCGGAGTCGCGCCATAGAAGAAGCGGACGAAATCCGGGTCGCCGTAGACCAGCTCCCGATAGACCGCCGTCGAGACCTCTGCCGCGCGGTTCATGATCCGGTAGAGCTCTTCGCGATCCTCGGGCGTCTCCTCTCCGCCATCCCAATCCCCGATGGGGAACGACCGCACCAGCACGGCACCCGCTGCGAGCTCAGTCTCGCGATGCGCGATCGGCTTCGTGGAGTACCGGTTGGAGATGACCTCTCCCTGCTCGGTGATCTTGATCCGGCCATGCACCGTGTTACGGGGCAACGCGAGGATCGCCTTGTTCGTCGGGCCGCCGCCACGGCCGACCGCGCCACCGCGGCCATGGAAGAACATGTACGGGACCCCGCGACTCTCCAGCAGCGCGGAGAGCTCTTCCTGCGCCCTGTACAGGCCCCAGCTCGACGCGAGATAGCCCGCGTCCTTGTTGGAGTCCGAATACCCGACCATGATCTCCTGCACGCCACCGGAGCTCTCCAGCGCGGTGCGATAGACGGACGTATCCAGGAGCGTGCCCATCGTTACAGGCGACTCCGCAAGTGTGCCGCCCTCCTCGAAAAGCGGCGCGATCCGCAGTCGCGCATGCCCGCCGCCCGGCTCCGCGAGCCCGGTCTCCTTCATCAGGAGCAGGACCTCCAGCAGGTCCGACGGCGCCTCAGAGTTGGAAACAATGTACGTCTCGACTGCGCCGGGGTAGTTGCCGTTCAGCAGCTTGCGTATAGTCCTAAAGGTTTCAATTACCTCGCCGTGCACCGTTGAGGCATCGAGGTCGAACAGCGTGACCAGCGGACGAGGGTTGGCGATCTCCCGCGCCAGCAGCTCATGCCGCGCATCCTCAGGGAGGGATGCGTAGTCAGCCTCGACCCCGGCTGAACGCAGCATGTGCGCGACAGCCGCCTCGTGACGCTTCGCATGATCTCGGATATCCAGCGTCGCGTACTGGAAGCCAAACACATCGACCATCCGGATGACATCGTGCAGGTCGCCCCGGACGATCATGCTGGCGGACTGCTCCATCAGGGCGCTCTCGATGACGCGCAGGTCCGCGAGGAGCTCGTCCGGGCTGCGATAGGCGTGCTCTCCGCCTTCACGCGTGCGCTGGAGTCGCTCCCGCATAAGGGTCAGCAAATGCCGGTATGGCTCGCTCGCGTTGTTGGCCGCCAGCAGGCGATCCAGCGCGGGGAACATCGCTCCATATTCGGTGAGAAGAGGCGCAAGCCGCTTCGTCGGCGCGATCATCCTGTCGCTGACCGAGATCCGGCCAGCCAGCTCCGTCAGTCGCCGGTAGAGCATCGACAGCGCCGCCTCGCGCATGATGTCGAGCGCCTCGACCGTCACTTCAGGAGTCACGAAGGGGTTGCCGTCGCGATCCCCGCCGATCCACGACCCGAAGGTAAGGAACGAGGGCACCTCGATCACATCGTCCGGGTAGACCGCCTCGAGCGCTTCCTCGATGTCCCGATAAATCTGCATCAGGACGTCAACAAGGCTGACATTGAAGTACACGAGCGTCGCGCGAAGCTCGTCCTGCACGGTCGGCTTCTGAGTCCGCAGCTCGTTCGACGTCCAGAGCTCGGCAATGGTCGACCCCAGCCACGCACGGGCGCGCTCGACCTCGCGAGGCAGGGCATCCCGCTCGTCCAGCTCGCGGATCGTGGCGAAAATGCGCGAAAGCTTGTCGATGACGGTTCGTCGGCGGGCCTCCGTTGGGTGCGCGGTCAGCACGAAGCGGACATTGGCCTGCGCCAGCAGGTCGCGCATCTGTGAGGCGGTCACGCCGCGGCGAGCGATTCCGGCGATCGCCTCGTGCATCGACCCGCGCCTGGGCGCGTCGGGATTGTGCAGCTCACGACGACGGACGCGACGGATTCGCTCGTTATCCTCGGCGAGATTGTTGAGCTGGAAGTAGTTGGTGAACGCCCGGATCAACATCCGGAGCTCGTCGGTATTCGCCGACTCAATGAGCGCATCCAGTCGCTCGCCCGCGCCGGGGACGCCCCGCCGAAGATCCTTCGCGGCGGCGCGGACATCCTCTTCCATCTCGAACGCGTGCTCGCCGCCGATCGAGCGGATCACATCCCCGAGGATCCCTGCCATGAGATACAGATCGTCGGAGAACGTCCGGTGTCGCTCCCCGACGTTTTCCCGCTTCTTCCCGTTCACCATCGCCTGCACGATCGCTTTCCCCACGTACAGCCAGCCTGTGCAACCGGCATGTCCCGTCATTCACAAATGGCAGATTACACTACCCATCGACGCGGCCCACATCCGACGGAGACGCCATCGGTGCCCCACGACGACTCGTGCCATCCCCAATCGACCGGAACTCCGCTCTCCCGATGGAGCGGTGTTGTCGTGCGCCATCCCTGGGCCTGCCTGCTCGTGCCACTGGTAACCGTCCTCCTGCTCCTCCC
>DATGPC010000265.1:0-6796 GCA_035305265.1 Thermomicrobiales bacterium
AGACGGATGTCAGGTCCAGCAGACCGCGATCCGTGATGCGCGCTTCCGGGATGACCGAGAGCGCCAGGAACGCGAGCTGGCCGAACGGGTCATCCAGCGTCGAGCCGAGAGACCTTGCCGCAGCCTGCAGCCCGTCGTATGCCCGGGCAACGACATCCAGCGGCTCCGTTGACATCAGGCCAGCGATTGGCAACGGGACATGGGTGAGCACCTCACCGTCGGCGACGACCGCCAGGCCACCCTGCGATTCCGCGACCACGGCGATGGCGGCGAGGATGTCTTCGTCAGAGACGCCCGTGGCGACGATGTTGTGCGCATCGTGGGCGACGGTCGAGGCCATCGCCCCGCGTTGGAGGCCGAAACCACGCGCGAAGCCGACGCCGACGCGCCCGGTGGCGTGGTGCCGTTCGACCGACACGCATTTGAGCAGGTCGTTGGCCGGGTCGGAGACCGCCTTTCCGTCACGAACGGCAGGATCGATGTCGATGAGCCGGGTGACGATCTGGCCGGGGACCAGTTCGATGCCGGTTGTGGCCTCATCGGCGTCGATGGCGAGCTGTGACCGGAAGACGGGCGCGACGTTGACGGTGTGTAACAGGTCGTCCGGCACCTCGGGTGTCGGCAGATCAGCGATGAGCTTGCCGTTCTCGGCGACGACCCGCCCACGGTACAAGGTGCGGGAAACGGTGACCGATTCGAGGTCGTCGAGGACGACAAGGTTCGCGAGGTAACCGGGAGCGACGGCGCCGGTCTCGGGCAGGCGCCAGAAGTTGGCGGCGTTCCATGTCGCCATCCGGATCGCGCGGACCGGATCCAGCCCGGCCGCGATCGCCCGGCGGAGGATGTCGTCGACGTGGCCGACCTCATGCAGGTCGTGGCAATCGCGGTCATCCGACGCAAAGCAGAGCCGGGGATAGGTGGTGTCGTCGACGAGGGGCAGCATCTCGAGCAGGCTCTTCTCGGAGGAGCCCTCCCGGATCATGATCATCATGCCGGCGCGGAGCTTCTCGCGCGCCTCGTCGAGCGTCGTGGACTCGTGATCCGCATGGATGCCAGCGGCAGCGTAGGCCTGCAGGGCAGTGCCCCTCACCGTGGGGGCGTGGCCGTCGCGTCGATGTCCCTGCGAGCGCGCCATGATCTCCGTGATGCGCTGGTCACCGGCGAGGAGGCTCGGGAAGTCCATCATCTCGCCAAGGGCGACCGTCTCGGGCCACTCCAGCATCTCGGCGATCTCGTCCGGACCGAACGTGGCACCGGGGCTCTCGTGCGCGCTGGCGGGGACGCAGGACGGGGCGGTGAACGCCACCTGCAGTGGCACGTCGCGGGCAGCTTCGCGCATCGCCCGGACGCCGGGCAGGCCCGCGACGTTCGCCATCTCGTGCGGATCCGTCACGATGGCGCCGGTGCCGTGGGGCACGACGGCGCGGGCGAACTCCGGTATCCAGAGGAGCGAGCTCTCGGTGTGGATGTGGGCATCGACGAAGGAGGGGGCGATGATGCGTCCCTCGACGTCGATGACCTCACGTGCCTCCGGGTAGCGACCGACGCCGGCGATGTATCCGGCGTCGATGGCAACGTCCGCCTCCAGGATCTCTCCGGTGAAGACGTTCAGGACCTTGCCGCCCCGGAGCACGCGTTCGGCAGGGTACTGGCCCTGGGCGACGGCGATGCGGCGTCGCCACTTCCACTTCCACATATTGTGCCGTGCCTGCTCCGGCGTCAGGTTCTCCGACATGTCATCTCCCGTGTTCAATCATGGCAGCGATCACCGTACTGCCGGACCTCGCCATTGTGAGCAGCATCCATGCACCGTCGCCGGACACAAGGTCCGGCGGTACGGCGGATGACTACCCGAGCTCTCGCTCGATGAGCGTGAGGACGTCCTCGAGCTTCGGCAGCTGCTCTCGGACGAACTCGCCGACGTCGCCGGCGCGGTTGAAGGGAAGCTCGTAGTGCTCCGAGACGGTGATGCCTTCCTCCTCATCATCCCATGACGCGGACTGGTGCGGTTCCAGAAAGCCACGGGAGATGCGGGGAACGGTGATCCGGGCGAGGCGGTTACGGGATTGCCGGCGGAAGATGTTCTCCTCATCGGCGTAGAGCCCGGGGGAGGACATGCTGAGCACGATGAGGAAGCCGTCCTCGCCGACGCGGACATCGACGCGCCCAAGCTCGTCGTCGACGGCGATCATCCAGCGGGACTGGTCGTCCAGTGTGCCATAGGAGTAGTAGCCAGCTTTTTTCAGCGATTCGAGGACCGGTTCCAGCGTGAGCCGGTCACGCGCGATGACGTCGCGCGGGTCGAGGTCGTCAAGGTCGTTTGGTTGGGAAGTCGGGGTCACGGATGAGTCTCCTGTGCTCGTCGTTGGGTTCAGATGATACGACGACAGGGAAGGCCCGTCATCTCAATTGTGGATGGTGATCTCACGGGGAAGAAGGCGCAGGGGGTTGCGGAACCATATTTGAATGACATAATATCGTGATGCAGTGCACGAGTATAGCGGTGTTGGTTGACACGAGCGTGAAAGCCTCGTATTTTTCACCGCATATCAGAAAAGCGATATCAACCATATGTGCTGGCCGAGGCCGTTCGGCGCATGTGCGGGATCGACGATGCTTGCCGTCGCGATTCTGATGGGGTCCCCAGACACCCGATCACCCATGGTGGTCGGTTCGATCGGCATAGGCCGATCCCTAACAACTTTGCGGCTGAGGTTTGTTCGTCACAACAGGAGGCCAGAGGAAAATGGGTGATCGTCGTCTTTCGGATCTCATCGAAGGTTTCAGGACCGGCAGGGTAGACCGCCGTAACTTCGTCATCCGCGCCACGGCACTGGGCCTGTCGGCATCCACGATTGGCGGCGTCATGCGTGCCGCTGCGCAGGATGCCTCGCCCGACGCGGCAGCAGGCGGCGAGCTGTCGCCCGAGACGATCGGCATGGAGGGGATTCCTCACAGCACCGATACGAGCAAGGGCACCATCAACCTGTACTCGTCGTGGCCGATGTCCGGCGCCTCCGAGCAGATTGGTGGCGACTGCGCGGCATCCGTCCAGCTGGCCGTCGATCTTTGGGGTGGAGCCGCGGGTGGCTTCGCCATCAACTACACGCCGCTCGATGATGGTCTCGCGGCCAACAATGGCGCCTGGGACGGCGCCGTCGAGGCCGAGAACTGTGCCCAGGTCCTCAATGATGAGGACGCGGTTGCCTACATCGCCACGTTCAACTCCGGAGCGGCAGAGGTTGCCATTCCGATCATGAACGAGGGCGGGATGGGCATGATCTCGCCGGCGAACACCGCGATCCAGCTCACCAAGGAGCATCCGACCAATCCGGAAGGGTATCCGGATGTGCTCTATCCGACCGGCACGCGAAACTACATGCGCGTCGTTCCATCCGACGACCTCCAGGGCGCGGCCGGCGCGAACCACGCGTTCAATGAACTCGGGCGTACCCGCGCCTTCGTCCTGCACGACAACCAGACGTACGGCAAGGGCGTCGCGCAGGTGTTCAGCGACACCTTCGAGGAGCTGGGTGGAGAGGTCCTTGGCTTCGAGGCGTTCGACCCGAACGCTCCGGAGTACCAGGCGCTCATGACGCGTATCGCGTCGCTTGGCCCCGACATCCTCTACCTCGGCGCCATCGTGAACCTCAATGGCTCCAAGCTGATGCAGGATATGCGGACGGTCATGCCGGCTGACCAGGTCACCTTCATGGGCCCGGACGGGCTGATCAACCAGGCGTTCGTGGATGGCGCAGGTGACGCCGCCCAGGGCGCGCTCATCACCTTCGGCGGCCTGCCGCCTGATGCCCTCGAGGGCGCGGGTGCCGTCTGGGCGGACATGATGCGGGAGTCGGTGAACCGCGAACCGGACGCGTACTCCTCATACGCGTTCGAGGCTGCCGTCGTCGTGCTCCAGGCAATCGACCAGGTTGGCGAGAAGGACCGCGCGGCGATCATGGAGGCCATGTGGAACACGGAGAACTTCCGTGGCCTTTCCAACACGTGGAGCTTCACGGATACGGGTGACAAGGATTCCGCCTCGATTTCGGTCAGCGAAGTCATTGACGGAGTCATCACCTTCAGCTCGATCATCACGCCGCCGGAATAGCCACCGGCAACTTGGGTCGAGACGTCCGGGTTCGGGGATACGCCCCGACCCGGACGTCTTTCCGACAGGAGAACCTCCGGCGCTGGCCCATCGGGACTTCCTCGATGTACCAGGCACCGGGAAATACGTGAGGGTGGGGACGGCTTCATGCAGTGGACACTGTTTTTTCAGTGCATCATTATCGGCCTGGCAACCGGGTCACTGATCGCGCTCATCGCGCTTGGGTACACGCTCGTGTACGGCATCATCGAGCTCATCAACTTCGCGCACGGCGAAGTTTTCATGATGGGCGCCATGTTTGCCGCGACGATCGTGGGCATCTCCAGCGTGACGCGGGATTCCAGCGCGTTCGCCATCGTCGGCGTGTTACTGATCGCGCTGGTGGGGAGCATGGTGTTCAGCGCGCTCCTGAATGCGGGTATCGATCGGGTCGCTTACAAACGACTCAGGCATGCCCCACGACTGGCTCCGTTAATCGCGGCTATCGGTATGAGCTTTATCTTGCAAAATATCGCGATTTACTGGAAAGGCGCGAACCCGATTACGCCCGAGCAAATCATCCCGATCGACTTCCTCACGTATAACCTGCTCCAGGAGTGGCCGATCCTGCGGGACCTCTTCGAGGGTTCGCTCCTGCGTCTCATGGCGCGTGACGCGGTCATCATCGGCATCACGATCCCGCTGCTCTTCGGCATGAGCTGGTTCGTGTACCGCACACGGATCGGGACCGCTATGCGAGCGACCGCGCAGGACCGGGAAGCCGCCGCGCTGATGGGGATCGATATCAACCGCACGATCGGTGTGGCGTTCATCCTCGGTGGCGCGCTGGCGGGAGCGGCCGGCATGGTCGCACTCTTCTATAACAACTCCGCGCGCTTCCAGATGGGCTTCCAGTACGGCCTGTTCGCCTTTACGGCCGCGGTGCTTGGCGGCATCGGTAACCTGACCGGAGCGGTTCTCGGCGGCTACATCATCGGCCTCATCTGGGCCCTGAGTGATGGTTGGGCGCCGGTGATCGTCAGCGGTTGGGGAGCCCAGTGGACGAACACGGTGATCTTCAGCATTCTCATCCTTGTGCTTGTGTTCCGGCCGGCCGGTATTCTGGGCCGGGCGACGACTGAGAAGGTCTGATCCAGGGGAAAGGTGCAGGATTCATGGCAGTCTCAACCGTGCAGGCCCGGACACAGGCCTACTTCGATGAACACACGAAAGAAAACAACGAGCGTCTGCGGAAGGTCCTGATCGGTGCCGCAATCGTGGCGCTGTATCCGCTCCTGGATTCCGCGCTCGGGCTGAACCTGCTCGGGTCGTGGATCCCGATCATGATGTACCTGATCCTCGCCCTGGGATTGAACATCGTGGTCGGCTACGCGGGTCTGCTCGACCTCGGCTACGTCGCGTTCTATGTCATCGGCGCCTATGCCCAGGCGTTCCTGACGTCACCAAACAGCGTCTTCGTCCAGAAGGGCTGGGTCCCGGGATTCCTGCAGAATTTCTGGACCGCGATGCTCTTCTCATGGATCCTGGCCGCGATCTTCGGCGTGATCATCGGGTCGCCGACGCTGCGACTCCGGGGTGACTACCTCGCGATCGTGACGCTGGGTCTTGGCGAGATCGTGCCCGACTTCTTCACGAACGCATCCGGCATTACGCGCGGCCCGCAAGGTATCGGACAGATCGCGAAGCCGCCGACAATCCCCCTGCCTGGGGGTAACCAGATCAGCTTCAACACCACGGACCAGTGGCAGTGGTTCTGGCTGATCCTCACCGTGGCGCTCCTTTCCCTGTTCATGATCACGCGCCTTTACGACTCCAGGATGGGTCGGGCGTGGCAGGCGATCCGCGAGGACGAGATCGCGGCGGCCAGCATGGGGATCAACCCGCTGCGGACAAAGCTTTGGGCGTTCGCTCTCGGCGCGTCGTTCTCGGGGTTCGCAGGGTCGATCTACGCCGGATACGTGCAAGTCGTCTACCCGGACCAGTTCCAATTCTCGCTGTCGATCATCATCCTGGCGATGGTGATTCTCGGCGGTATCGGGAACATCTACGGCGTTATCGCCGGCGCGCTGATCATCGGCTCGTTCGATCGCATCCTCGCCGTCAAACTGACCACGCCCCTGAATTGGCTCGGCCGTCAAATGGAAGGCTGGCCGGAGCCGTTGGGGTCGATCGGTGAGTTCTTCGCGAAGCACTCCCTGACCTCGGACAGGTTCCTGATCTTCGGCCTGGCGCTGGTGCTGATCATGATCCTCCGACCGGGCGGCCTCTTCCCGTCGCGACAGCGCGCGGAGGAGATGAAGGGCGACGACGATGACTTCGATTTCGACGCTGACCAGTCGAACCAGTCGCTGTCGGACGTTCAAGGAAAGGAGGTCTAGGGATGCAAGCTGGAGCAACGGCGGCACCAACAGTTGCCGGACATGCACAGGATGTCGTGCTCGAGACCCGTGGCCTGACGCAGCAGTTCGGCGGACTGGTGGCTGTTGACGGTGTGGACCTGAAAATCAACCGTGGGTCCATCACCAGCGTGATCGGGCCCAACGGAGCGGGCAAGACGACATTTTTCAATATGATTGCCGGAATTTATCGGCCAACCCGGGGCGAGATCCTCTTCAACGGCGAAGTGATCGTCAAGGATTCCGGCCGGAGCATGAGCGCCCACAAGGTGGCGAACATCGGCATCGC
>DATGPC010000266.1:0-5206 GCA_035305265.1 Thermomicrobiales bacterium
TGGTCGAGATCCCGGCGCAGGTTCTGTCTGGGAATGGGACGCCGGTCGCGGTACCTGACGAGGCGACGCCGCTCGGGCAGGCGTGGTCGTCAGCTGCCCTCACGCCATTCACGATCCAGGACGGTCGGGCTCCGGCCTCCAACGACGAGATTGTGGTGGACGGGCGCATCGCGCGGTCCGGTGATATCCGCATTGGGGATGCGGTGATGGTGGCGACGGGTGTCGATACCGGTCGCTACACGGTCGTCGGGGTTGCGGTGCCGCCGGACGGGGATAGATTGGAGCGGCAGGCAACCGTCTTCTTTCACGATGATCGCGCGGACGAGCTTGCGGCGAGCAGCGGGGCGGCGGACCTGGTCGGCGTGATCGTCCAGGACGATGCCGATCCGTCCGAGGTCGCCCGGGCGATCGATCGCATCCAGGAGCCGATTCCGCTGGATGTCCTTGCAGGGGATGAGCGCGGGAAAGTCGACGCAGCCGCCGGGAACATCATGGTCCGCGATATGGGCGCGCTCTTCGGCGTCATGGCGGGCTTCGTCGGCTTCGTGACGATCTTCGTGCTGGCGAGCACGTTCGGGTTCGCCGTCCAGCAGCGCCGCCGGGAGATCGGCTTGCTTCGCGCGATTGGGTACACGCCGAAGCAGGTACGGCGCTCGATCCTGATCGAGGCACTGGCGATCAGCGCAGTAGGATCGGTGATCGGCTTGCTTCTCGCCCGTTCCGTGGCCCGGCTGGTTGTCGAGATCATGATCTCGTGGGACAAGCTGCCCGGAAGCTTCGAGGTTCGTCCCTCCAAGGTCGCGTCGCTAATTGTTATCCCCTCCGGAGCCGCCATTGCCTTGCTGGCGGCGTGGATCGCGAGCCGGAAAACGTCGACGATCGCTCCCCTCGAGACGTTACAGGAAGCAGCGGTGCCGAAGCCGCGCCTGGGATTCTGGCGCCTGGTCTGGGGCGTCCTGGTCCTCGCCGCGGGAGGGCTGTGCGTCCTGCTTTCCGGCTCGGTTCCCGCCACGGTCGGCGTGATGTTCTCCCTCGGGGTCATCGTGTTGTTGTCGATCGCGTGTGTCCTGCTGGGCCCGTTGGTTGTCCGGATCGGCGCGCGGCTTGTCATGCGGATTCCGGGGTTCCCGATGACCGAGCCGGACGCGCTGGCGGCACACAATACCTTGCACCAGTCGTTTCGCATGGCCTCGGTGGTGACGCCGATCGTGCTCGCCGTCGGCATGACCACGATGATGTTCGGGTTCACATCGACGCAGGAGGCGGCGATGGTGCAGGTGACCGACGAACGCATGGCCGCGGACCTGTATCTTGTTCCCGAAACAGGTGAGCTCCCGCGGGAGCTGGTGATCCGGGTCGGCGAGATTCCCGGGGTCGCGTCGATCACGATGGCGACAACCCTGGAGGTGGGCATCGGCGAAGGACGCGACGGCTACTTCCCCTACCAGGTGATGGCGGTGGATGCGGAGACGATCCACGAGACCATGCGGCTCGAAGTGAACGAGGGCACCCTGGACGCCTTCGGACCCGGGACGATCGTGGTTGACCGGATGGCTGAGTTGGACGTACCCGGCTCATTGGGAACCACGTCCCGGGTGCTGTTCCCCGATGGCACCCTCCGGGATCTTGAATGGGTGGCCACTACCGGCAACCTGGCCGGTGCTGGCGATGCCCTGCTGTCGATCGACGACCTTCCCGCCGGATTTGGGGTGTCGCTCGGGATGGTGAATCTCGAGGCTGGAGCGTCGGTGGACGATGTTGTGAGCAACATCGATGCATTGCGCGCGGACGGCCTGGCTGTCTCGGTGCTGACGCACGACCAGTATGTTGGCGGCGTCGGCGTCTCGATCCAGCAGGAAGGCTGGGCATCGAACCTGATCATCGGCAGCGCGGCGGCGTTCGGAGCCCTGGCCGCGTTCAACACGCTGGTGATGTCCATCAGTGAACGGTCGCGGGAATTCGCGTTGATGCGGATGATCGGGGCCACTCGCGGCCAGGTGCTCCGGATGATTCGCGCGGAGTCGATCATCCTGACCCTGATCGCCGTGGTGCTGGGCGCCGTGGTCGGGCTTGCCTCGCTGACGCCCGTGAGCGTTGGCATCACCGGCGATGCGGGAGCGTTGCGTGTCAGTGTCGTCGGTGTCGGGCTGACGGTTGCGCTCGCGTTCGCGAGCATCGTCGGGATCGCGCTGCTGGCGGTCCGGCCGGCGTTGCGTTCCGGAGCCTCGACGGCGATATCCGTGAAGGAATAGAGACGGGCCTCAATTTCCGCCACGGTAGGAGTCGGGATGGTATCGTGACTGTCAGGGAAAACATCGTACCGTACATCAGGGCACACCATGACAGACACGACACAACGGCATGACATCGACACGCGCGAGGACATCGAGCGACTTGTCGAGACGTTCTACACCGGCACCTTTGCCGACCCGGTCCTCGGGCCGATCTTCGTCGACATCGTGAAGCTGGACCTCCCGCGCCACATGCCGATCATGTGCGACTTCTGGGAGAACATCCTATTCGGCGCCAGGAAGTACCCGGGCGGCATGATGATGGTCCACTACCAGGTGCACCAGATGACCTCGCTGGAGCCGCATCACTTCCAGCGCTGGATCGACTACTGGGAAGAGACCGTCGACCGGTTCTTCGAGGGGCCGCGGGCGAACATCGCGAAGATGCACGCCAACCGCGTCGGGGCGATGATGGCTGGCCGGTTCCAGGAAGTCCCGGGCGGGCCGGCGCCGCATGTCTGGGAAGCCGCGCCCGCGTCCGCCAAGCAGGAGGGATAGATGCGCGTTGCCGTCTTCAGCACGAAACCCTACGACCGCCGATCGCTGGACGCCGCCAATGCCGACGGCCGGCACGAGATCGTCTATTTCGAGCCGCGCCTGGTCATGGAGACGGCGCCGCTCGCAGTGGATTTCGAGGCGGTCTGCGCGTTCGTGAATGACCACCTCGACCGCGAGGTCCTGCAGGTGCTCTCCGAAGGCGGCACCCGCCTGGTCGCGCTGCGCTCGGCCGGGTTCAACCATGTCGACCTGGACGCCGCCGAGGAGTTGGGAATCACGGTTGTCCGCGTCCCGGCGTATTCGCCCCATGCCGTTGCCGAGCATGCGGTCGGGTTGATGCTCGCGCTGAACCGCAAGCTCCACCGGGCGCATAACCGCGTGCGAGAGGGGAACTTCTCGCTCGAGGGGCTGCTCGGGTTCGATATGCACGGCAAGACGGTCGGCATCGTCGGGACCGGCAAGATCGGCACGGTCCTCGCCGGGATCCTCAAGGGGTTCGGCTGCCACCTGCTCGGCTATGATCCGCATCCCGGCGACGCCGCACGGGATCTCGGGGTCGAATACGTGGCGTTCGACGACCTGGTTGGCCGGTCGGACATCATCTCGCTGCACCTGCCGCTGACGCCGGAGACGCACCACATCATCGACGCGGAGGCGATCCGGAAGATGAAACGGGGCGCGATGGTGATCAACACGAGCCGGGGCGACCTGCTGGATACCGCGGCGGTGATCGAGGGACTTAAGGACGGACAGATCGGCTCTGTCGGGTTGGACGTCTACGAGGAGGAAGAGGAACTCTTCTTCGAGGATCTCTCTAACCAGGTGTTGCAGGACGATGTCTTCGCCCGGTTGCTGACGTTCCCGAACGTCCTCGTCACCGGCCACCAGGCGTTCTTCACGGAAGAGGCGTTGCGCGCGATCGCCGAGACGACGATCGCCAATATCGACGCCATCGAGAACGGCGAGGAATGCCCGAATATCGTGTCGGCCGTCAGGGCCCCGAGGTAGGCGGGATGCGGCTTGCGCTGTTGATCGTGACGCTGGCGGCGATTCTTTTTCCGGTGCCCGCAATCGCGCAGGCACCGGATCCATGGTTTGTCGAGGGTGATGCCGCCTGCCGGCGCGTCGCGCTCGTGTTCAACATCGGGATCGGTGAGACGCCGTCGGAGACCGTTCTCAACACCCTGGTCGAAAAAGGCGTCGCCGCGACCATGTTCCCGATGGGGAGCTTCGCCCGGAGCCACCCGGACTACCTGCGCCGGCTCAACGACGCCGGGTTCGAGATCGGCACGCACGGCGACACGAACCTGTGGCTGACAGACGCGTCGAACATGGAGATCCGGGCGGATGCGCTGGCATCCGTCGACGCGATCGAGGCGGTCATCGGGCGCGAGATCGACCCCTGGCACACGCCGTTCGCCGCGAATACCGACGAGCGGGTCCGCGCCGTCATCGCCACGACGGGTCTGTTGCCGATCGGATGGCGGATCGCCGCGCCCGACTGGTCGGCCGAGGCGACCGAAGAAGACGTTTACAACGCCGTATTCGGCGGTGTGTACCCCGGCGCGATCGTCGAGATGCACCTTGACGGTCCCGCGACAGACGCGTCCACGGCGCGGGCGTTGCCCCGGCTGATCGACGACCTCAGGGCGAGGGATTTCGAGTTCGTGACGATCGGTGAGATGCGCCAGCCCTGCGAGGGCACATCACCCACCGTGCCGGAGCCGGTCACGCTTTCCGGGCTGGATGTCCACGGACTGCACTGCACCGAGACCCCGGCCCAGGGCGCGAAGCTGATCCGTATCCTCTTCAACGGCGACGTCGTCACGCCGCGCGGCCCGGTCTTCGAGGGGTGGCTGCCGGTCGAATGCGCCGGTCAGCGTGGTTGGGTCATGGCGGAGTCTGTGCCAGGGATCGATCTGGTCGCCGGTCAATAAGAAGGGCCGTCCCAAAAGGACGGCCCTTCGTGCTCTTTAGCCGCGAACCTTCGGCACAACCTCTTCGGCGAAGATGCGGAACTGCTCCTCGAAATCGCCGGTGGCGGGCCAGTAGGTGAAGCCGGTGACGCCCTTCCCGACGAGCGACGAGAGCTTCTCGATCCACCAGTCGGCGTTGCCCCAGTAGAGCTTGTCGCTCTTCGGGCGGACACCACCTGCCTTCGTTTCGATGTAGCCCATCAGGTTGTAGTAGATGCGGAGCTCCGACGGGACGCGCTCGTTGATCTTCGCGCCCTCGTCCAGCTGTTGCCGGAACCAGGGGATGTTCTCGTCCGGCACGTAGCTGCTGCTGATGCTGATGCCGTCCGCGAGCCGCGAGGTGAGGCGCAGCGACTGCGGCCCCATCGCGCCGGTGATGATCGGGATGCGGCGATCAGGAATCGGGCCGAACTGGACCTCGTGCACCGAGAGGATGTCGCC
>DATGPC010000267.1:0-2594 GCA_035305265.1 Thermomicrobiales bacterium
CATGTCTCTCGAAACACCGCGTGATCTGTTTATCCACGAGCTTTCCGACGCCATGAGCGCCGAGCACATCATGATGAAGGTGATGGGCGAGATGGTGCAGGAGACGGAGAATCCTGAGGCGAAGAAGGCGATTACTGATCACCAGAGGGAGACCGAGCAGCAGATCGCCAACCTTGAGAAAATCTTCGAGATTCTCGGGGAGCAGCCGGAAGAGACGACCTGCCACGCCGCCGAGGGGCTCCAGAAGGAGCACGATGCGCTGAAGGAAGAGAAGCCGACGGGCGATGTGAAGGAGCTCGGACTCCTCGCGGCGGCGAACAAGAGCGAGCACTACGAGATTGCGACGTACCTATCGCTCCGGCAGATGGCGCAGGATCTCGGCGAGAACGAGATTGCCGACCTCTTGAACGAGAACTTGCAGCAGGAGAAGGAGATGTCCCGATCCGTACAGTCCCTGGCTGCGGAGGTTGGCAAGAAGGTGAAGAAGGGTGAGAAGGAAGCCGCGAAGGCCTGATCTCGACTCTCTTCCCCATCCAGCGATGGCAAGGAGCGGCGCTTACAGGCGCCGCTCCTTTGTCGTGCGGTTCGGCGCGCATGGTACCCGGCTTGCGGAGTTGGAGGCAGTCCGAATCCCTGATTCGGGCGTGATCACGAAGGAGATACACGTGATGGCAAGCAACCAGAACCCTATCCATCGGGATCGAGGCAAGCGTGACCAGGGCGACCAACCGTTCAAGGATGCGAAGGAGGCCCTGAACCAGAACCCGGCGGAAATCGATCGAAACGCCTCGGAAGGCGAGGACGAGGGCTCCATCTCAGAGGAAGAGTTCCGGAAGGCCGCCAGCGATCGACTGGCAAGGACCCCGGACGAGGACGACCGGTCCGATTCATGACGCTGGAAGGACACCTCTATGGCAACCGATCCGACAAAGCGTATTCGGCGGCGGAGAGTGGCTACGCCATTCACCATGGGTGCGGAGGACTTCCTTGACCGACTCGGTCACCTGGCGCCTTCGACCGAGGCGCCGTACCTGACCGTGACCGTCGACTGGCGACCCGAGGGTTCGAGCCCGGGACGGGCAGAGCCGGAGGAGGTCAGGCGATCGCAGCGTCGAGCAGGCGTTGAGGAAGAAGGGGCGCGTTGGCGTCCCGCGATCGAGATCCTTGAGGATCAGGTGGAGGACCTGATCGAGGCGCAGGGTGAGCGCGGCGTCACGCATGACAGTCTTCGCGAGGACTACAAAAACATCATGGGCTGGCTCCAGAACGAGTTGGATCCGGCTGCCCATGGCGCCTGTGTCGTCGCGAACTCGTCGATGGACGTTTTCGAGGCGACGGGCTTCCTGTTGCCGCTACCCACCGAAATCCATGTCGGGCCGACCCCGGCCGTCTATTCGCTCGTGCAGATGGTTGAGGACTACCCGGTCTACGGTGTGCTCAACGCAGACCAGCAGGAGGCCGTCCTGTCGTTCATCGCCTTCGGTGGCATCAACAGGCAGGTGACGCTCGTGGGCAATGACTACCCGCGACACCAACAGCAAGGAGGTTGGTCACAGCGCCGGTACCAGAACCGGGCCGGGGAGCGTATCGATGCTTTTGCGCGAGATGTCGCAGAGGAAACGCGCAAGCAACTTGACCGGTTGGGCGTTCACGACCTGATCGTCGGCGGCAACGAGGTCATGACCTCCGCGCTCGACGATGCCTTCCACGAATCGGTGAAGAAGCGAATTGTCGCCACCATCCCCATGGACATGACCGCGTCGGATAGCGACACGATCGAGGCGACGATGCCCATCGTGACGAGGGCGGAGCGCGAGCGGGAAGAGGCTGCCGTTCGCGAGCTTACCGACATGATCGGGATGGATGCACGGGGTGCCAGCGGTCCGGCGGACACGTTGCGAGCACTCCAGAACGGCCAGGTCGATGTCCTGGTCATGGTGGATACCTTCGAAGGCACCGGGTGGGCCGACTACGAGATGCACGTGTTCGGTATCGGCGACCTGCCAACCTCGCATCCGGTTGGCGGTGACGTCTCGTCGCTCGTTTCCATCGACCTGCGCGAAGAGATGGTTCGTCTCGCGCTCGAGACCGGGGCAGAGGTGGATATCATCCACTCGGCCGTACCGGTCGCCGACGATGAAGAGGTCCGGGATGTTGACGACGCCATGCCGATGAGTCCGGCCGCAAAGACGATGCAGGACATGGGCGGTGTTGGCGCAATCCTGCGCTATTCGCTCGACGAGACACCTCCGGACGAGGCCGTATAGCGAATACCCAGTGAAGTAAAACGGAAAAACGCCGCCGATTGCGCTCTTCGCGATCGGCGGCGTTTCCGCGCCGAGAGATCCGGGGATGCCTCGAAGGCGTATGCAGGGATAGACGTGGTTTCTTTTCCGGAGCGCCCTCCGCCTGGATTTATTCCTTCCGTCGACAATTCGAAACCACATGACAGCCGCC
The DNA here is from genome assembly GCA_035305265.1 of Thermomicrobiales bacterium. Taxonomy (GTDB): domain Bacteria; phylum Chloroflexota; class Chloroflexia; order Thermomicrobiales; family UBA6265; genus UBA6265. The sequence continues at coordinate 2,458 of DATGPC010000267.1, forward strand.
ATCGACCGTTCGTGGTCGGGCTGCCTGGAGCATGCTGTGCACGAGATCAAACGAACCACTACCCGCTTGATGAGCCGACGACGCATGGTTGCCGCCTCGGCAGCGACCGTGGCCGCTGCTGGCGTCGGCGCCGTTCC
>DATGPC010000268.1:0-14327 GCA_035305265.1 Thermomicrobiales bacterium
TGGGCGGATCTCGCCTCGAGCCGGCAACGAATGCTGCTCGAGGATATCCATGAATCGTTGCTGGCGGCGGGTCACCTCGCGTGATCCGGATTTTCGTCGGACAATGGAGCCAATGAGGCGGGGGGAGTAAGCGTCCTCCCGGTTTCGAGGAGAGCGGGGCAATGGCCGGCGCTCTCAAGAATGACGGGGATCAATGAACGATACCGAACGGGCCGCCATGGAGGCGGCCGTCCATATCTTGCCGATCAGCGGGTTGCCCGAAGTCAATCCCGGCGATGACCTCGACAGCATGCTGATCGACGCCATCCAGTCTTCCGCCGGTGATCTCAAGCGCGGAGACGTCGTCATCGTCACGCACAAGATCGTCAGCAAGGCGGAAGGCCGGATCGTCGACCTCGAGAGCGTCGATCCCTCACCGTTCGCCCGGAAGTGGGCGGAAGCCTGGGGGAAAGATCCGCGCCAGGTCGAGGTCGTCCTCTCGGAGGCGACCCGCATCGTTCGCATGCATCGGGGGCTGATCATCGCCGAGACGCGGCATGGGTTCATCTGCGCGAATGCCGGCGTCGATGCCTCCAATGCGAGCTCCGGCACGGTCGTCCTGTTACCAGAGGATCCAGACGCCTCTGCCGAGCGGATTCGCGTCGCGCTCACGCGCCGGTACTTCCCGGATGTCGGAGATGAGGAGCGGCCGATCGGCGTGATCGTTACCGACTCGTTCGGGCGGGCATGGCGACATGGCATCGTGAATATCGCGGTTGGCGTCGCGGGCATCAACCCGCTCGTCGACTATCGGGGCCAGCACGATCCAGTCGGGTATGAGCTGCGCGCAACGGTCCTGGCGATCGCGGACGAGCTTGCCGGCGCGGCCGAGCTGGTGATGCACAAGATTCACCGCCGCCCGGCCGCAATCGTGCGAGGATATGAGTGGCAAGGCGGCCAGGAGACCGGCACCGGCCGGGATCTCGTGATGCCGCACGAGCGAAACCTCTTCCCGTAAGGGATCAGTCGTACACGTCGACGAACAAGGAGTAGAGAAACGCTATGGGCCAGTTGGGTTACGCTGCGTCGTTCGAGCAGTTCCATCCGAACGACATGCTGGAGTGGTGCAAGCTCGCGGAGAAGAACGGCTTCGAGGTAGTGACGGCGAGCGACCACTTCCACCCGTGGGTTCCGTCCCAGGGCCACTCGGCCTTTGTGTGGTCGTGGCTCGGCGCGCTCGGGCAGGCGACGAACCTGCGCTTCCTGACCGGCGTGACGCCGCCGGGATGGCGCTATCATCCGGCCGTGCTGGCGCAGGCCGCAGCCACCCTGGAGGCGATGTATCCGGGCCGCTTCGCGCTCGGTCTCGGAGCCGGTGAGGCGCTGAACGAGCATATCGTTGGCGACTACTGGCCGGAGGCGCCGACGCGACTCGAGCGACTGGTCGAGGCGATCGACATTATCCAGAAGCTCTTCACCGGCAAGGTGATCAAGCATCGCGGCAAGCACTTCACCGTCGAGAGCGCCCGCATCTACACACTGCCGGACGCACCGCCACCGATCTACGTCGCCACCTCGGGCCCGATCATGGCCGGTCGGACCGGGAAGCTGGTGGACGGTATCATCACCGTCGGTGCCGCCGACGAAAAGCTGAAGATGCTTATGGATCGGTTCGAGAAGGGCGCGCGGGATGCCGGCAAGGACCCCGCGAACATGGCGCGGATGCTCCAGGTGAAGGTGAGCTACGCCGAGACGGATCAGGAAGCGATCGATTCCGCGGTGCGCGACTGGCCGAACGGGGGCATGAACTTCCCGAAGGCGGATATCCGGAACCCGGAGGACTTCGAGGCGATGGCGAAGCTCGTCCGCCCGGACAACTTCAAGAACCGCGTGCTGATGAGCGCCGATCTCGACGAGCATGTCGCGTACATCCAGCACTTCATCGACCTCGGCTTCCAGGAGATCCATGTTCACAACGTGAACCGGAACCAGGAAAAGTTCATCGAGGCGTACGGCAAGCACGTGTTGCCGAAGTTGAAGTGGTAGCCGATCAAGGCGAACAGATAGTGGGGGCGGGCCAGTCGACCTGCCCCCTTTCTCTTTCCGACCTGACCTTCACTCTTTTCGAATGGGCGTGAACCCGGCATAATGCCCGGGCGGCAACGAAGATCTGCCGTCGCATCGGGACCGAACCACCAGGGAAAGAACGTGAGCCAGGATCCACCCCACACAGACGGCGGCCATGACGCCTACGCCGTCCTTCGTTTTCGCGACTTCCGCTTCCTGGTGTCGTCCAACTTCCTCTCCTCGCTCGCACAAGCGATGATCAGCGTAACCGTCGGCTGGGAGCTTTATGACCGCACCGGGTCGGCGCTGGCGCTCGGTATGGTCGGTCTCGTCCAGATCGTGCCGAACGTCCTCGTGTCGTTGCCGGCAGGACAGTATGTGGACCGGACCGACCAGCAGCGCGTCGCTGTGCTCGCGACCGCCCTTGTCAGCCTCGCCGCGGCCGGATTGGCCTTCGCGTCCTTCACCGATGCACCGTATTGGTTGATCTATATCTTCCTGTTCTTCATCGGCGTCGCGCGGGCGTTCCGGAGTCCGACGCAAGGAGCCCTGTTGGCGGCGATCATCCCGTCGTCCCACTTCAGCGGCGCGGCGGCCTGGAGCAGCAGCGCCAGCCAGACGGCGTCCGTGCTCGGCCCGGCACTCGGCGGTATCGGTGTCGCCGTAGCAGGCGCGCCCGGGCCGGTCTATACCGCTTCGGCGGTGATGCTCGCGATCGCCACGTTCGGCCTGACCGTACTCAATCCACGCCCGATCGAACGAAGCCGCGAGAAGCTCTCAGTCGATTCGCTCTTGACCGGGTTGCGTTTTCTCTACCGGACGAAGGTCCTCTTCGCGGGCACGATGCTCGACATGGTCGGGGTCCTGTTCGGCGGCGCGATGGCGTTGCTCCCGATTTTCGCGGAGGACGTGCTCGAGGTGGGCTCCACGGGGCTTGGTTTCCTGCGTGCCGCTCCGGCTATCGGCGCGGTGCTGACCTCACTCGCGGTGGCACATAAGGGGCCCTTCAAGAAGGCCGGCCCGACCTTCCTGCTCACGGTCGTAGGTTTCGGCGCGGCAACGGTGCTGTTCGGGTTCTCGCGCTCGATGGCGCTCTCACTGGTCGCGCTGGCCCTTGTCGGTGCATTCGACGCCATCAGCATGGTGATCCGGCACACGATGACGCTGACGTATACGCCGGATCACATGCGCGGTCGCGTAGGCGCGGTCAACTACGTCTTCATCGGGATGTCGAACGAGTTCGGCGACTTCTTCTCCGGCGTGCTTGCGGCAGCGATCGGCGCGACTGCCGCCGTGGTTCTCGGCGGATTCGGGACGCTTGCTGTTGTGCCGATCGCAGCTCTGATCTGGCCAGAGATTCGCCGGCTGGGCGAGATCCGGCCACTGGACGACGCGGAACCGGTCGCGACGGTCGCCGCAGAGGTGGCGGAAAGCGTGGCGGGCGGCCCCGGCGGAAGCGGAGCCACCCGCTCTTAGGGTCTTCCGGTCGTCGCTACATGAGCTCGACGCGCCGGGTGATCTGGCCGTTGCTTTCCCAGTACGTCGTTTTTCCTGCGAGGTGCCCTTCGTCGGGCGCGGGTTGGACGTTGCCGTGGATGTCTGTCGCGCGGGAGGACACCGTGTGCTCGCCCGGCGCAGCTGATGCCCAGTCGTAGGTCCAGAACACCCATGCGTGCTCCTCGCCTTCGCCCTCGGTCAGCGTGGTCTCCTCCCACTCGCCGCCATCGATGCATATCTCGACTTTCGCGATCGGCGCCCCCCATGCAGCACCCATCACGCTGTAGCCGTTGCCTTCACGCACGACCTTTGCCGGTGCGGACTTCAGCCGATCGTGCGCCACCAGCATACGCGTCCAGACGGCTTCGTCGTCTATCTGTTCCTCGCGCATAGTGACGTAGTCACGAGCCATGAAATGACCCTGGTAGCGGCTGTCACGCACCTCGATGCGGGTGAGCCACTTCACATTCGCGACCCCGTACCAGCCGGGCGCGATCAGGCGTAGCGGATATCCGTTCAGGTTCGGGAGCTCCTCTCCATTCATTTCGTACGCGAGCAGGTTGGCGGGATTCATCGCGTCTTCGAGCGACATGCTGCGCGCGAAGTGCTCGGTGATGGTGGCGTCTCCCCAGGTCTGCTCGCCCGCGTCGGCGCCCCAAAAGACGACTTCGATGCCTTCCTCCATGATGCCTGCTTCTTCCAGCAGGGGCGCGAGTGGCGTCCCGGCCCATGTGGCGTTACCGACGCCGCCATGGAAGAAGGGGAGCCCGGTGTTGCCGGAGCATTCGATCGTGAACGTCACTTCCTCGCGGGGCCGGGCCTTGATGTCGGCCAGGGAGAGGGTCATCGGGGTGTTGACCAGACCGGATAGAGCCAGGCTCCAGTCGGCCTCGGCAAGCTGTGGCTCGTTGAAATGCTTGATCACGAAAAACTGGTCAGTTGGAGTGGTCCATTGGTCCAGCTGTTCCCATTCCAATTGGCGGACGATGACGTCGGGTACCGGATTCGGCTCCGGTTGGTCGAGCCAGGGGATGACGTCGGCCCCGACCGGGGTCTGGACCGCGTAGACCGGCGCGGCCAGCCGCAACGCGCCAAGTCCGGCGCTCGCTATCGCTCCTCGTTTCACCAGGGTCCGGCGGGAGATATCTGAATTGATCATGGTCTCTTCTCCGGTGGGACGAGGAATCAGCCGAATCGGGAGGTGCCCGTTCGGTTAATTCCTCGCGCGGGTGGAACGCTGGATCTGATGCGCACAGCGTTGTGCCAGAGGGCAGGGGGACGGGCCGACGATGCTCTCGTTCCCCGCGGCCTTGCAGATTCGAGCCTGACGAACGCGAGAATCGTTGTCTCCAGGCGGGAGATGCGGCACGCCAACGTCAATGGACCGCCAGTGACGTAGATCTGTGGCAGGCGGATCTCCCAGTCGTCCAGTTCTTCGGTTGTGGCCCTGACATGTCGATTCCAGAATAGCCAGATTCAGGTATTTTTCGCGTACCCGGTGTACTACCGAAGAACCCCGGTACGTCTCGAGGACATTCCGGGGTTCTCAACCTGATTTTCTCGGTCAAGGACGTGCTAGTTCTCGTTTTCCTCCCGGACGGTGGCACTCGTGTTCATCACGGCCTCACCATACGAGACCGCCTCGTCGTAGGTCATCTGTGAAAGGATGACGCTTTGCACGATCCCGTCAGCGTCGATGAAGACGTGCGTGGGGAAGTTGTTTACTTGCCACTCTTCGGTCATCAGCCGCTGTAAACGCGAGATATCGTCCGGGTCCGACGTGCCGATGATGGCGGCGACCCAGCCCGGATCCATCGTGTAGACCGGGAAGGTGGCGCCGACGGTGTTCCGGTAGTCGATGGCGACCCTCGGGTCCTCGCGCATCGAGATCGAGAGCACGTTCAGGCCCTGCGGGGCGAGCGTTTCGTATGCCTGCTGGAGCTCGGGCATCTCGGCGCGGCAGGGAGCGCACCACGATCCCCAGAAGTTGATCCAGACCGGCTGGCCTCGCAGGTGCGAGAGCAGGACCGGGGTGCCGTCTTCGCGGAGCATGATGAGCTCGGGTGCTTCCTCTCCGACCTTTGGCAGGAGCTGGGCATTGCTGCCGCCCGTGCCGATGTTCGACCAGCCCTGACGCTCGCCGACAAACCACGCCGCCCCGATGATCGCCAGCGCGACCGCCGCCGCCAGCACGATGTGCATCATGCGCTGGGGACGGTTCGGCTCGCTGGATGGTGCGTTGTCGATGGTGCTGGCCGGGGTTGTGTCTGACATATGGTCCTTGATGCGTGGTGGTCGGTACCGTTGGCCATCGCAACTGCGGGCGGAATGCGGTGCGTGTACGCCGAGCGCCGGACACAAGGTCCGGCGGTACGGCTGTCAGGAAACCTCTACACGCCGCCGTAGGCGTGGAGGCCGCCGAAGAAGTAGTTGCCGTAGTAGGTGAATGCCGTCGCCGCGAACCCGAAGAGCAGGACGTAGGCGCTTCGCCGTCCGCGCCAGCCCCGGAGGGTCCGGGTGTGCAGGTAGACACCGTAGACCAACCATGTGAAGAGGGCGGCGGTTTCCTTCGGGTCCCACTGCCAATAGACGCCCCAGGCGTCATGCGCCCACACCGAACCGAGGATAAGGCCGAGCGTGAACAGGGGGAATCCGACGCTGACGGCTCGGAAGGCGACGTCGTCGAGCATCTCCGCGCTCGGGAGCCACTTCGCGTTCGTGCGCTCGGCGACCAGGAAGAGGATGGCCGCCGCGAATGCCACCGCAAAGGTTGCGTAGGCGAGGTTGAAGCTGCCGACGTGGAACGGCATGATCCAGCCGGCCTGGAGCGCCGGGATCAGCGGATTGACCTCGCGCATGTTCGGGTCGAGTGACCAGATGTAGAGCGTCATTCCGGCGGCGATCGGCATGACGATCGCGCCGAGCTGGCGCACACCATAGGCGCGCTCGAAGACGATGTACATCAGGGTGATCGAGAACAGGAAGACGAGCGAGTACTCGTACATGTTCGAGATCGGGAAATGGCCGGCGGCGATCCAGCGGGTCACGATGGCGACGCCCGCGAAGAACATGCCGAACCAGGTGAGCATGAGCCCCCAGCGCGCGAAGCCGATCGGCCCGGCTTCCTGGTGGAGCTGGCTGCTCGTGACCGTGTGCCCGGTGGATGTGGCCAGTGTCTGGCGCAAGACGCGCACGCGGCCTACGCCGAAGACAACGTAGGCAATCGCCGCAGCAATGATGGCCATCGAGCTGGCGGCAAATGCGTAAAAGGAAAAGCGGACGAGTCCATCCATCGAGAAGTCGCTCCTGACTTAGGTAGGGACCGCGGCGCAAGGCGCCGTTCGAGACATTCTACTCCGTCAAATGCCCGCGTCGTTTTCGTGAGCTCGGAGGTAGTCGTAATCCGTCGCGTTGGCTGGCAAGCGTATCGCCGGTTTCGTGCCCAGCGTTTCGTTCCATTTCTCGACAAGGGTGAAGAATTCCCGTTTCCCACTCCAGTCCCGCTTCGCCAGCGGCGCAATGCTCGCCGTCGTACCGTCGGGACCGTCCGAGATAATGCCGCGCACGCGCCGGTGCGGGAAGTAGAAGGTGATGATGAGGCCGCCGAGCACCCAGAACACCGAGATGATGAAGATCGGGATGCCGGGGTTGTAGCCGACCTGCAGTACGCTGAACCGGCCCTCACGCTCGAAGGTAACGGTGTAGTCGCCGACGCGGGTTGGCTGGCCCTGGGTTAGCACCACACCCTCGCCGCCGCTGCCGGTGACGTCCGTCGATTCGCCAAGCGATTCCAACGACACCCAGAGCTGGCCGCTCTGAAGCTGCATCGTGTCCAGCTCGGGCGCGTTGAACGGGTCGGAGTCCGGCCCGATCACGACCAGCTGCGCGTTTTCCTGTGGCAGCCGGGCGACACCGGCTGGCTGGTCCGGATTGTCGCGTTTGGTGAAGAGGCCGAGGTCGACCGCATCGCTGAAGACCATGTTGCCGGAGGAGTCGACGATGCTGAGGTGGGCGGCGATGCCGAAACTGGACTGGTAGAACGTCGCGTTGCCGTAGCTCAACGGCCCGTTCACGCGGACGCTGCCGGATTTCACCGGTTGGCCGTCCTCGTAGACGGTGATATCGCTGACGTAGTCGATCGGCACGCCCACCGCGGACCAATTGTCGCGGAACCGGTTCAGCTCGACCGAAAGGCCGGTGCCGTGACCGACGTTGCGGCGGCTACCCTCCGGGATGATGAACTCGTTGTCACGGAATCCGTAGACCGACGCGACGATGCCGCCGACGAGGATCAGGATCAGGCCGATGTGGAAGGGGAAAGTCCCGAGGTTGGAAAACCGGTTCTTGTCGGCGTAGAAGTGCGTTTCGTCCCCAACCTTTTCGGTCAGGACCCGGTAGCGCTTGCCCTTCAGCACTCGCTCGATGGATCCGAGAATGTCCTCGTGCGTCCCGGTGAGCGTATAGACCGCGTTGGTCTCGGCGCCGCGCAGGAATCCGCGGCTGGTCGAGACCTTCGGGTTCGTGATCGTCGTCCAGATGCCCGGGAGTCGGTTCAGCGTGCAGATCACGATGGCGACCGCGATGACCGCGAGCGTGATGGCGAAGAGCGAGGAGCGCCAGACGTCCCACGCGTACCAGCGGTCGACGAGCGGCTGCAACGCGGGAATTGTGTCCGCGATCCACTGCGGAACGGAGCTGCCACGCAGCGTCCCGATCAGGACGAGGAGCGTGAGGAACGCGATCTCGTAGACGGCGTTGCGAACCGACGTGAAAAATCGCCAGATCTTGTCGACGGCGACTTCGAGCATCGAGCGCGACTGTTTCGGATTTGTCTTGACGGAGACGTCAGCCATGAAGCTCCCGATCAGGATGCGAGAAGAATGTCGAAGTACTGGCAGGCAGAGTGAATGGCGCTACAGCTCGGGCTCGAACGGCTGCCACGGGGCGTTCCGGATGATCTCCGTGAAGAGATTCTCGTAAATGCCAAGCACCATGATAACGCCAACGCCGATCATGACGGCGCCGCTAACCGAGGTCACGAGATGGAGGTGCTTGTTCACGCGCCGCAGGATATTCGGCAGCGAGCTGAACGCGAGCGCCGCGCCCATGAACGGCACCGCGAGACCGAGTGAATAGACGGTGAGCAGGAGGGTCGCGCGTTCGATGCTGCCCTGTCCCGCCGCCATCGTCAGGATCGCCCCGAGGATCGGTCCCATGCAGGGGCTCCATCCCGCGCCGAAGGTCAGGCCAATGATAAATGACGACCCGATCGTTCCCGGCTTGCCGCCGTCGACCTGCATGTGCGCATCGCGGTAGAGGAACGGGATGCGGAAGATGCCGAGCTGATGGAGACCGAGGACAACGAGCAGGAGGCCGCCGATCCGGACGATCCATAACTTGTTCTGCGCGAAAAAGTCGAGGGACGTTGCGAAGGTGCCCACGGCCCCGGTCGCGACACCGAGCAGGATGAAGACGATGGAGAAGCCGGCCACATATGCGCCGGCGTTCCGCAGCACGATACTGCGCTGGGCGCTCTCTCGCTCACCGACCGAGACGCCGGCGATGTGCGTGAGATAGATCGGGATCAGCGGCAGGACGCACGGGGATGAGATTGAGAAAACACCCGCAATGAAGGCCGCGAGAATCGAGACGTCGGTAACCATGAAGACCCTGTTCCACCTGCCGGGATGACTTTTCGGGGAGCGGGCGCGAAGCGCGCAGGATGCTCGGGATGCCCGGCTACGAGCCGCCCCAACACTGCCCCAAGTGTGCCAGATATCGTGCAGTATTGTTATCGAATAGCGGACAGGGTGCCGGGTCCGGACCGGACGCCCTGATGCGCCCGTGATCGGGCAGGGAATCGCCATGTCGACGTCATTCAGGGAAAAGCTGTTCCGGTCCGAGGGTGTCGTCCTCGGCCGTCTCGACTATGGCGAGGCCGACCGCATCCTTGTTGTATTTACGCCTAACTTCGGCCGGCTGGATCTCATCGCCAAGGGCGCGCGCAAGACCCTGAGCCGGCTTGGGCCGCAGCTGGACCTCTTCGCGAACGTGAACCTGGAGCTGTCACGCGGCCGCGATCTCGACGTGGTGCGCTCTGCGCTGCCGATCCGGCGGTTCAACCGGTTGCGCGGCGACCTCGACGCGTTCGGCCATGCGTCGTATTACGCGGAGTTGGTCCGGTCATTCACGCAGCCTCGCGAGGAACATCCGGAGATCTATGACCTGCTGGTGAGCACGCTTGTCCTCATGGAGGAGGGCGTCGATATCTGGATGCTCACGCGTCATTTCGAGCTGGCGCTGTTGGCGCACCTTGGGTACCGGCCGGAGCTGTTCGAGTGCGTCAACTGCCAGCGGCCGATCCAGCAGGAAGTGAACTGGTTCTCCCCGGCGATGGGTGGACTCCTCTGCCCGGCGTGTCGAGGTGAAGATCCCGGCGCGATTGCGCTGTCGGTCAACGCGCAGAAGTACTTGCGATTGCTGGTGCGTGACGGTCTCAGCGCCGCAGCCCGTGTATCCCCGACGGAATCCGAGCGGATGGAGATCCAGGGCGTGACCGCGCACTATGTCCGCCACATCGCCGAGCGCGATATGCAGAGCCTTCGTGTCCTGCAGCACCTGCAGGCCGGCACCTTCACGAAGGGTGCGGAGTAGGACCCTTCGACGCCGGGACGATCAGGATTCCTCTTCGCCCTGCCGCTCGAGCAGATCTGGTCGCCATCGCGCTGTGCGACGAATCGCCTGCTCGCGCCGCCACGCATCGATCTTCGCGTGGTTGCCGCTCAACAGGATCTCGGGCACCTCGAGGCCGCGGAACTCCGCGGGCCGGGTGTAGTGGGGGTATTCGACTCCCGCGAACGAGGGGTCGGAATGCGATTCGTCCAGGATGCTGGCCTCGGTAATGACCCCTGGAACGAGCCGGATGATCGCATCGGAGATGACCATCGCCGGCAGTTCGCCGCCCGTCAGGACATAGTCGCCGATCGACAGCTCGTCCGCCCCGAATATCTTGGAGACGCGCTCGTCGATGCCTTCGTAGTGCCCGCAAATGAGCGCGATCCGCCGCTTCTGCGACAGCTCCTGCGCGATGCCTTGCGTGAACTGCCGTCCGCCCGCCGACATGATCGCGATATGGGTGTCCTCAAGATCGTCGCCGAGGACGGCTTCGACCGCTTCCACGATCGGCGGGGCTTTCATGACCATCCCGGCGCCGCCGCCGTAGGGCGTGTCGTCGGCGGTGCGATGCCGATCGTAGGTCCAGTCGCGGATGTCATGAACCTGGACGTCGATCAGCCCCTTCGCCCGGGCACGTTTGATGATGCTTTCGCCGAAAACGCCATCGAACATGCCGGGGAACAGCGTGAAGATATCGATGCGGAGCGTGGGTATCGCATCGCTCATGGCCGTCGCTCCAGCGCGCCCAAGACCCACGGGGCGACCTCGCCCATGTGGTGGACCGTGTGGTCGGGTTCGGTCTCCATCTCACGATCGACGAGCGGGTCCGACTTTCCGTTCGCGAACCAGACGGCGCGCATCCCGGCCTCCTTCGCCGCCCATACGTCCCACTTTTCCGAGTCGCCGACGTGAATGCTGCGGTCTGGACTGGCTCCGGCGTTGTCCATCGCGACCCGGTAGATGTCCGGGTTTGACTTGTAGATACCGGTGCTCGCCGACGTCATGATGAACGCGAGCTCCTGGCCGACTCCAAATCGTTCGAGCGTCCATTCGAGAAACGGGTGGTAGACGGCGCTGGAGATGACACCGACGCGGGTTCCGTTCCCGGCGATCGCGCGGATCGTCTCGACGGCACCCGGGATCGGCATGGCTTCGGCGGCGGCCTCACGCATCAGGGATTCAATCGCGCTGGCGATGTCCTCGACGGCGAGCCTCACACCAAGCGCGCCGGTCACGCGTCGCACGCCCTCGACCGCATCGACTTCACGCCCGCTTGCCATGACCTGCTTGCGAAGCGAACGGTAGCTGGCCGTGATGCCGTCCGGGCTGTGCACGTCAAGCGTGGACGGGTCGAGGATCTCGAGGGTGCGAACGGGCAAGTCCCGGATCTCGAGGTCGAACCACGCGTCGCAGGAGGCGATGGTGTTGTGGAAGTCGAAGGTTACGAGGCTGGTCACGACGGCTCTTGGTCCCTTTGCGGCAAACACGGCGTCTCGATCTGCCCGGAATACTACCCGATCAGCGACAATAGGCTGACAGATAACAGGGACCTGACGCCGGGAGGGCGGGAGTGCGAGCAGAAGAAACGTTGAGCGTGGATCTTGGATTCGCGAAAACGGAGAAATATGCCAGTCGAGAGAGCGGTGACACCGTCGAGCTGGTCGAGCGGCCAAACGGTGGATTCTCGCTGGTGATGATCGACGGGCAGGGTTCCGGCAAGGCCGCGAAGACCCTGAGTCTCCTGCTCTCGGCAAAGGCCGTTGGCCTGATCAAAGATGGCGTTCGCGATGGCGCGGTCGCCCGTGCCACTCACGACCACCTGTTCGCGTTCCGGCACGGGCAGGTGTCGGCCACGTTCGATCTTCTTTCGGTGGATATGAAGACCAGGACGGTGGTCGTGACGCGGAACGCCGAGGCGCCGTTGCTGGTCCGGCGCGATGGTGAGACGCGCGTCATCCCGGTCAGCTCCGGTCCGATCGGGCGCTACCAGTGGACACGGCCGGAGGTCATCCAGTTTCCTGCCGAGCCCGGCGTCACCATTGCGATGTTCACCGACGGGATCCCCCATTCGGGCCGCCGACAACAGCTCCCGGCGGTCGATTTCGACACGCTGGCGGCGAACTCACTCACCGAAGACCGGCCGGCTCAGGACATCGCGGAAGACATCCTGATGCACGCGATCGAACGGGATCAGGATCGGCCAGGGGACGACATGGCGGTTGCTGTCCTGACGATCCGGCTCGAGCAGAAGTCGATCCCGATCCGACGGCTCAACGCGCAGTTCCCGGTGAGGTAGTCGATCGAAGGAGGCGGTATGCCGGACGAGGAACGTCAGGATTCAGGCCATAAAGCGGCGCGCGGTGTCAGCATCGTCGTCGTCGGCCCCTGTGCGTCCGGCAAGACCACGCTCGTTGACGCCTTGAAGGAGCGTGGATACGACGCGCGGGTCGTTGCGCAAGAGCACAGCATCATCCGTGACCTTTGGAAGAAGCGGGATCCGGACGTGGTTATCGCGCTCGATCTCGACCTGCAAAAGGTTCGCGAACGCCGATCGCCCACATGGTCGGCAGAGATCTACGAGGTGCAGCACGAGCGTCTGCGAGACGCGTTTGCGGCAGCGGACCTCACCATCGACACCGGCAAGCACGATATCGACGCCGCCTTGCGTATGACCCTCGACCTGCTGGAAGGGAAGTGATCTCCCCAGCGCGAAGATGGCCGTCAGACCGGTCGACGCGCCGGGGGGCTCCTGTGGTCGGGCGTCTCTCAGTTCAGCGAGAACATCCCGCCAGGGTGATTGAGCGCCAGGCCCGCCGCGCCGGCGTGCAGAAGCAGCGCCAGCTCGCGCTCTGTCAGGTATGACAGCTCGCTGAGCCGCTCGACCGCCGTCCGGCATTCCAGCAGGCGCTGCCGTTCCCACGTGTGGAGCGGCAGGCGGGATGTCAGGTCGTAGGATGCCCGGATCGGGTCCTCCGGCATCGTGAACGAGAGGGTGTGGCGCCCGGTGAGGCGGGCGACGCCGCCTGCGTACCGATGGAACTGGGCGGCGACGATCCGGAGCAATGTGTCTGCTTCCGTCGGGTCTCCGAGCTCCTCATCCAGCCATTCAACCGTTGCCATCGAGTAAGGACGGCTATCGTCGATCTCCAGGATCCGGAACCTCCGGTCGCCCTGCGCGACGATGTCCCAGCGGCCATCGGGCCGGTGCTTCTTGCTGGTGAGGTGCGCGGAGGTCCCGATATCGTGCGACGGTAACGTGCTCTGAGGATCACGGGCGGAATGGATGAGCGCGACGCCGAAGGGAATGGGCTCGTCCGAATGCTCTTCCATCATGCGCCGGTATCGCGGTTCGAAGATGTGAAGAGGCATGGGCATGCCGGGGAAGAGAACGGTACCGAGGGGGAAAAGCGGGATCTGGGCGGGCATGGAGCATCTTTCGACGAGGTAGGGCGGTTCACATCGCAACTGCCCGTATTGTACGCATCGTGACCACCGCGCAAGTTGTATCATCCTTTCCATGAAGAACGGGACCCCTCCATATCGCCTCAATCGCCGCGCGTTCCTTGCCGGCCTCGCTACAGTGCCAGCGATGGCGGCAAGCACTGCTGCCCATGCCCAGGAGGGGACCTGGAAACCCGAGGATGGTTTACGGCTTGCCGGTCCGACGCAGGGGCTCGAGACACTCGACCCGGCGCTCGCCCGGGACATGTCGACGAACTTTGTCATCCGGCAGGTGAGCCGGGGGCTCATGGGCTACGACGAAGAGCTCCTGCCGGTGCCAGAGCTGGCGGACACGGTAGACGTCTCTGACGACCAGACGACCTACACCTTCACGCTGCGGGAGGACGCGCTTTTCCACGACGGCCGGCGGGTCGAGGCGGAGGACGCGGCCTGGTCCCTGGCCAGGGCCTTGAATCCGGCAACGGCGGCAGCGGCAGGTACGGCGCTTTCCGGCACAACATTCCTGTCCGACATCGGCGCCGCCGATGACGTCATGGCTGGAAACGCCGAGACGCTGGCCGGGATCGAGGTCATCGACGCTCGGTCATTGCGAATTACGCTGGAAGGGCCGTCGACCACGTTCCTGATGCGCCTCGCATCGATACCCA
>DATGPC010000269.1:0-2737 GCA_035305265.1 Thermomicrobiales bacterium
GTCGGGGAGGGACCAGGACCAGGCGCTGGCGACGCGGGCGGAGCGGATGCGGAGGTCTTTCTTGGCGCGGCGGATGGTGATCTCGGAGAAGCCGACCTTGCGGGCCTCGGACATGATGGTGACGGCCGGGACCGGGCCGTCGGCGAGGACGGTCTGCAGGTACGTGACGGCGTCACGCCGCTCGGACGGGGCGAGGCGGGGATCGGCGGCGCGCTCGTCGATGCCTTCCGGGACCGGGCCCAGCCAGCGGACGACGCCACCGGGATCGATGTCGAGGGCGACCGGAGCCGGGGGCTGGGCGGTGTTGCTCTTGACGACCTGCAGGATGCGCCGGGAGCTGTCCGGGCCGCTGGTGCCGTCGTGCTCCGGGGCGATCATCATGACCGACCGGGCGATGGCCGGGATGGCCGACGCGCCGACGAGGCTGTGGGCGGGACGGCGGACCGAGGCCGAGCGGGGCAAGCGGACGACGCCGAGGACCGCGACGCCGGTGCGGCTGACGATGCTCATGAACGGTTCGAGCTTCGTGCGCAGGTCCCCTTCACTAAAGCGGTCGGCGCCGCGCAGGATGTCGGCGAGGGGATCGAGGACGACGAGGTCGATCTCGTTTTCCTCGACGATGTCGCGGATCCACCAGGACTCGAAGCGCAGGTCCGGCCGGGCACGGGTGGACGGCTCGATGAGAAAGACGCGGTCGGGATCGGCGCGGTTGGCGACGAGGCGGGGGCGCAGGATGCGGACCGGGTCGTCGTCGAGACCGAGGATGAGGACGTTCTTCGGCGGAACCGTGGTGCCGTCCGGCAGGGGCGCGCCGGTGGTGAGGGCGCCGACGAGGCCGGCGATGAGGGTCGATTTGCCGTCGCCGACGTGACCGCCGAGGACGGTGAGCATGCCGGCGGGAATCCAGCCGGGCCAGACCCACTGGAGGGGCTGGGAGGCGATGGCGGAGAGGCGGACGGCGGTGGGCTCGTAGGCGGCGGCGTAGGGATGGACCGATGAGGGTTCGTCGGGCGAGGTGTCGTGGTCCGGGTCGTGGCGGTAGGCCCGGCCGGTAGCCGAATCGACGTCAAATGTGGTCACGGATGGGCTCCTTGGCAGCGGCAACTTTCAAGTTGGCCACGTTTCTGTGTATAGGGAAACCTGGCCAAGTTGGATTGGGGCGCTTCGCCCTGGGTCAAGATGACAGTGTTTCGCGTGCGGGGAGGTCAAGATTTCAAGTTGGCCAAGTTTCCCTGTATAGACAAAACCTGGCCAACTTGAAAGTTGACAATGGATCAGGCGCTGCCGGGGAGCGGCATCGTGCGTGACGGCGCTGGCAGGTGGGCCGGTTGATCCGTTTGATCCCCGGAATGGTTGGGAAACCGCCAGTACCAGATGTGCCCGATCTTGACGGTCTCGATGCCGAGGGCCTGCTTGGCCCGGCGCATCGTGTGCTCACTGAGGCTGTGCGTTTTCGCCTCACCCATGACGTCCATGGACGGAACGGATCCACCCGCCAACATCTCCCGGAGCAGGCTTTCGGCAATCGCCTGATGCGTCGCAAGTGGACCTCGTTTTCCCCCAATGCGAGACGGCTGGTAGCACTCCTCGATGGTCAGGGCCGACTCGCCTTTCCAGGCGATCGCGCCGTCGATGGGCCGGCGGAAGAGCCGGGGCAGGGGCGGGATGGCGTAGTTGCTCTTGACCACCTGCACGACCTTGAGCTTGCCCTCGGTTTCCGTATCGGCCGGTTGCTGGTCATCCGGCAAATCGGCCACCATCAGGACACTGCGAGCGAGGGCGGTAAAGGCGGTGGAGCCAAGGAGCCGCTGGGACGGGCGGCGGCCATCGGCGCTCTTGCCGACGTGCATGATGGCGACGACGGCGACGCCGGTCCGCTCCATGAGCCCCATCAACGGTTGCAGGGCATCCCGGATATCGCCCTCACTATTGCGGTCGGATGCCGGCAGGTAGGACGAGAGCGGATCGACGACCACGAGCCCAATGTCGTGTGCCCGGATCACGCGCTCCATCAGCTCGACGTCCCGCCGCAGGTCGAACCAGCGTTGCTTGCCGTCGCGATGCCGCGTGCCTTTGGTGAGGAAGACGCGTGACGGGTCGGCGCCGTGGACGTCCAGGCGCGGCTTGATGGCGTAGGACGGATCATCCTCGGCACTCAGCATCAACACATTCATCGCGGGTGCCTGCTCGCCGTCCGGCATGGTGCCGCCACTGGTGAGGGTCGCAATCAACGAGGCCATCATGGTGGATTTGCCGTCGCCGCCAAAGCCACCGAGGATGGTCAGCATCCGCCGGGGGATCCAGCCCTTCCAGATCCAGTCGATCTCTTCGGAGACCACGTCGCTGACGCGGATCAGCTCCAGCTCTTCTTCGACGTCAGCGGGAGGAAGCTCCAGGACGAGGTGGTCGCAGAGGTCATCGTAGGTCTTGACTTGGACCAGGAAGTCGTCCAACCCGCATTTGTCCCCGTTCGCCAACGGCGGCAGGATGGCGTAGCCGATCTCCGCACCCCGGCTTTTGAGGAAGGCCGCGAGGCGGTCCAGGGCACCCCGCACCTCGGGTTTCGTCATGCAGTCGCTGTCAAAGGCCAGCACAACATCGCGCCCATTGAGGGCCACCGCTTCCCAGTCGGGCAGCGCCGTCTTGCCGCCGTCGCCGTTGGTGCCGCGCCAACCATAGACGCCTTGCAGCCCGATGACCGCCTGGATCCCCATGGTCAGGGCGGCGTCGACTTTCT
>DATGPC010000270.1:0-4184 GCA_035305265.1 Thermomicrobiales bacterium
GGGGTGCGGCCCCATCACATGGTAGCCATGCCGTTGATGATCTCGACCAGGCAGCCTTGTTCCCGGGCGCAGAGGGCTTGCCGGACGCGGAAGGCGAACCGCTCGTTGACGTACCGCTCCAGCTCGCCCGGCGGAACGAAGCGATAGCTGCGCAGCTCGTCGGCCTGCAGCCGGATGACCGACGGATCGGCCATGACCCCACCATCGTAGATGAGCATGATGGAGTCCCCTCGTGGCGGCGGGTCGGTGCGATGATCGATGACCAGCAGGCGGCCGGCCGGGATACGGATGCCCAGCTCTTCTTCAACCTCGCGCTCGGCGCATGACCTCGGGTCTTCACCGGCCTCGACGATGCCACCTGGAATCTCCCAGGTCTCCTTATAGGTTGGCTCGACAAGGAGCGGGTGTCCATCGGCATTGACGAACAACATGCCGGACCCCATACGGCGCTTCGGGATGCGATCGTAGAAATCCTGACTCAATGTGTGCCTCGATGATGGTGACGGACGCGACGTCAACATGGTCGCATGGTCCCGGCGTGGCCGCGAACCATGACCGGCTCAGTACTGTTCCCACCTCGCAATGACTGGCGAGCGACCGAGGAGGACAGTGACCTCGGAAGGAAGCGCGTCTTCAGCGAGGGCGAAGGCGGTGAGGCGGGTATGCCCTTCCATCACCACCCTGGTCGATCCGCCATCTGCCGACACCACGATCAACGGTGGCGGCTGGTGGCCAGCGGCTATCGACGCCATCAGCGAATCGAGCCGGGGAAGGACACCATCGCCGTCTACCCAGGCGGGGACACGCCTTTCCCGGATGCGGCGGGCAAGGTCTCGCGGGGTTCGATCGCTCTCCCAGATTCCGGCCCAGTACTGAGTGAACAAGGTGGCGAGCACCTCATGGGGAGAGAAGGCAACCCAGGACCAGTCAACTCGGCCCACGGGAAACCCGGTGAAGAACGATGGACCCAGCTCACCGTATCCCCGGTAAAGCTCGAAGACCCGCTTTCGCGCCCGGTTGTCGTCCTCGCTCGTCAGATCGGGACAGGTGACCAGCTCCGGTGGCGCGTCGACCAATGCGAGGCACCGGGCGATATCCGGCCCGTAGCGGTCGCCGGATGCGTACTCCTGCAGGAGGTATTCGGCGATCATCTCGTCCTCGGATGCCGGGCGCAGCATCCTCACCGTTGGTCCCTCAAGGGGAACAGCCGGGTGCGATCGATGATGACGCGCTCGCGCACCTCTCCTCCAGGCCCGTGGATGAGGACCTTGCCGGCGTCGGGATCCTCGTATTCCATGCGCAAGGCGAGAGCGACGGCTTCGTCGCGCGTTCGGGTCAGGGCGAGAGGCTCGGCGCCGGGGGTCGCGGCGATGTGCCAACCGACGATGCCGGGGATGACATGCAGGTCGTGTGCGGCAGCCATGGTGGCCTCCAATCACGAACGGATCGGACCGGTAGATGCCCCCACATTAGCACGCGCCCGGTGCCGACGCGCTGCGCTCGCTGTGTAGAGTAGATCCATCATCTTTTATTGAAAGGAGCAGCACTGATGACACGGCAGAACATCTCGTCGGGGCACGCCCTGGAACCGGTGCTGGGGTACTCGAGGGCGGTCCGGGTCGGGCCGCATGTCTACGTGACGGGGACGGCGGCATCGGATGGCAAGGGAGGAACGGTCGGGATCGGTGATGCAGCGGCGCAGGCACGGCGCTGTATCGAGATCATCGAAAAAGCCCTCGAGGAAGCCGGCGCGACGCTGGAAGACGTGGTCCGGACGCGCGTGCTGTTGGTGGACATCAATGACTGGGATGCAGTCGGGCGGGTGCACGGGGAGATATTCGGAGCCATCCGGCCTGCCACCATCGTCTACCAGGTGAGCCGGTTCATCGATCCCGACTGGCTGGTCGAGATCGAGGTGGATGCCGTTATCGAGTCCGAGGCATAAGGCCGCCGTCGGTCGCCCATCTGAGCAGCTGCCGGACATGCTGCCGGGTGAGGCCGATTGCGGGGTCGATAGGGATGAGGAGCGTGGGCGCCGGGCGAGATGCCGCCCAGGACCACGCTTCCGGCGCCAGGAGATCGTCGATCCAGGCGAGGGGGCGTCCGGCGGCGGCGAGCTCGACGGCGGGCACCTCCTGGGCAGGGTCGAACTGGCTCGTCGGGAGGGTCACCGCGCCGAGGAAGGGCGGCAGGTCGAGAACCGTCCCGAGCAGGGCGCGATCCTCGGCGGTCCAGGAGCTGCCCCACATGAGGTCAAAGGCAGCGGCGAGCTCATGCAGCCAGGCGCCGTGCTCCGGGCAGAGTCGAACCGGCTCGTCGTCTTCGGGGAAGAGCGCATGCTCCTCGTACCCCTCGGGACACGGGCCACTGTACGGGTTGAGGACGCCGTCGATGTCGACGAAGAGCAGGGGTTTTGTCATGGGGCCAAGGTGATCATGATCATGCTCAATGCGTTTCCCGGTTCCCACGAGGACCGTATTAATACATCAAATTCAAGATGACCAAGTTTCCGGGTATAGGGGAAACCTGGTCATCTTGACCTGGAGACCCTATCTGAAGGGCGGATCGCCCCAGGTTATGCCGGTCGGGTGGCCTTGCCGTCGAGCCAGAGAGTGTCCGACTCGTCGCGGTGCGTGCCGGTCGTGCCGACATGCTTCGCGTCGATCTTCGGGCCGTTCTTGATGACGTGGACCAGCGCCATGGCGTGGCCGCGACCGAGGCCGTATTCCTCCTTCAGCCAGTCGACGATGACACCCGCCTTGGTGTCGGGGCTATCGAACCCCTTTTCTTTGGCGCGCTCGATGAACTGGCGCGGGGTGAGCCCGGTCTTGTCCTCGATGTTGTCGAGGTACGCCTGGAACGACATGGACGGTCCTCCATCGGCGCCGTTTCGCGCCAGATCATGCTCAACTACGTCAATGGACCCGGCCCAGTATAGGAGCGGCTTTCCCCAGACGCAATCGGATCAGCGGCGCCGGGCGTCCAGCCATGCCAACCGCTGCCGGTACGCGGCCTCCGTGCGCTCGTCGCCCGGGTGGTGCAGATCGAGCAGTGCGGCGGGATCGGCCTCGATGAGCGACTCCACAACGCGAAGGATCTCCCGTGAGCGATACCGCCTCGCGCGGCAGGCGCCGATGGTCGTCTCGACCTCCGGCTCCAGCACCTCTTCGAGCCGGCCGAACGCGCTGCTGTCGCCCGGGATATTGGGAAGCTCGGCCCAGATCCCCTCCTCGATCACGGCGAAGCGCCAGAACCGTGACCGGCCGCAGCGCTGCTCAGCGAGGTGGACAATGGTGCTCGCCCAATGGCCAACACCCAGCAACAGTACGTCTCCGTCAAGATCGGCGAGCTGCTGAAGCGGGGCCAACGGATCCGCAAGCGTCTGCGCCCGCAGCAGGGACTCTCCGTGTTCGCCGGTGGCCACCCACGACATGAGCGGATGGCGGGACCGGCCCACGCCGGGAAACTGGCGGAAGGATTCGGGGATGGCGCCGATGTCCTCATCGACCGGGGTGTCCGGCGTCAAGGGTGAAACGGCGCGCACGGCCGCGTCGAAGGTTTCCCAATCCGGGGCATTGAAGAAGGCGTTGAGGGGACGATCGTGGCCCGGCGGCGCGCCGTCAATCCCGGTCTCATCGAAGGTAAAGGCGGGCATCATCACGGTGCCGCAGGTATCCAGCAACGCGCGGCAGACCGTCTCCGCGCCTTCCTCCACCCTGCCGAACGAGCGCAACGACGAATGCACGACCACGCGGGATCCGCCCTCCAGGCCAAGCGAGCGCAATCCGTCGACGATGTCCGCATGCGAAACGGGAAAAGTCATATCGGGACGTCCTTTGGATGAGGCGGCAAAGGGCCATGGTAGCAGCCAGCTTTTCCGCTTTGCGCCCGGGGCGAGATCCACGCGCCACGCAGCATGGTGAGCAGGAGGTCGGTGTAGCTCATGCCGACCGCCGAGGCGGCCATGCCGGTCAGGCTCACCTGGTCGTTTCGTCCGGGACGGTCCGCGGCCGGTCATGTTCGGTTTCATATTGACGTCGAAGAGGCGGATACGGCCGCTCGCATCCTGGGCTGTCAATGCGGATCGGTGCCCGGGCGCCGATGTGCTCCCCTACCCGGCGGCAGGCATCGAGCAGCTGGAGGATCACTTTCTTGTCCCGGTCGGGTGCGGCCAGCATCCCACT
>DATGPC010000271.1:0-3450 GCA_035305265.1 Thermomicrobiales bacterium
GGATGAAACCAACGGGAAGCCCGGGAGAGAATCCATGACCCTGCACGCCACGCGCGCGCTCATCGATGAGGCGCTGGCCCATGCGTCGACTACTCGCGAGATCGTGATCGGGCACGGTGTGCTCACGAGCGTTGCCGACCAGGTCTCGACGCTCTTTCCCGGCCGAACCGCCGTGATCGTCGCCGACGAGCGTACCTGGGATATCGCGGGACGGGAGGTCCTCGCCGCGCTCGTAGGTGGCAGCTACGCCACCGGGGAACCCATCATCTTCCCGGCAACGCCGACGCTGCGTCCTGACCTCGCGCACGTGGCACGGATCAAGGCGGAGCTGGGGCCCGATACCCTGCCGATCGCGGTCGGCTCCGGCACGATCAATGACCTGACCAAGCGGGCAGCGTTCGAGGCAGAACTCCCCTACATCGTCGTCGCGACCGCGCCGTCGATGGACGGCTACACGGCGTCCGGCGCCGCTCTCGTCGCAAACGGCGTCAAGCAGACATTCGAATGCCCCGCGCCGGAGGCGGTCATCGCGGATATCGAGATCCTGCGCGATGCGCCGGACCCGATGATCGCATCGGGATACGGCGACCTTGTCGGCAAGGTAACGGCGGGCGCGGACTGGATCCTCGCGGATGCTCTGGGAATCGAACCGATCATGCCGGACGTCTGGGCGATGGTCCAGGGGCCGCTGCGCGGGATGATCGCGAACCCGGAACGGTTTTTCCAGAAGGATGACGCGGCCATCGAGCAGCTTTTCCAGGGGCTGGTGATCACCGGGCTGGCGATCCAGACCGCCGGCACGACCCGGACCGCCTCCGGGAGCGAGCACCAGTTCAGCCATCTTTGGGAGATGCGGGGTCTGGAATACGAGGGCGAGGTGGTCTCACACGGCAAGAAGGTCGCATTGGGCACCATTATCTCGGAAACGCTCTACGATCAGCTCTTCGCCTCGCCGGTGGAGTCCATGGACGTCGAGGCAGCGGTCGCTTCCTGGCCGACGTGGCACGAGATGGAGCACACGATCCGCTCGACGCACGACCACCCTATGCTGGTGCAGAAGGCCCTCGAAGAGTGCGGCGCGAAGTACATCTCGCCGGAGGAGCTGCGCGGGCGGCTGACCCGCTTGCGGGACGCATGGCCGGACCTCAAGCCTCGCCTCCAGGAGCAGCTACTGCCGCTCGATGAGCTGCGAGCCATGCTGCTCAAAGGGCAATGCCCGACGGAGGCCGGGGATATCGGGCTCACGCGCGAGCAGCTGCGGGAGAGCTACCTGGCGGCCGGGCAGATCCGGCGACGCTACACCGTCTTCGATATCGTGCAGGAGATGGGGCTCCTGCATCGCTTCGTCGATAACCTGTTCGCGCCAGACGGATACTGGTCGCAGGAGAAAGGGGCGTAAGGCAGATGGCAACCGGGAAGTATGTCCTCGCAGTCGGGGCTGACAATGCCGGCGCGGCACTGAAGAACCTCATCAAGGATGCGCTGGCGAACGACGATCGCGTCGAGATCGTGGATTTCGGCGTGCCGGACGCCGGCGACGATACCGCCTATCCGCATATCGGCTTGCGGGTGGCGCAGGCGATCGCGGCGAACGAGGCCCGGCGGGGCCTGCTCGTGTGCGGCACCGGGATCGGCATGGCCATCTCGGCGAACAAGGTGCCGGGGATCCGGGCGACGGTCGCGCATGATTCCTACTCGGTCGAGCGCTCGGTGCTCTCCAACAACTGCCAGGTGCTGACGCTCGGCGCGCGGGTTATCGGCCCGGAGCTGGCCGTGCGGCTGGTGAAGGAATGGCTGTCGTACGAGTTCGACGAGTCGTCCGCGTCGGCGGAGAAGGTCGCCGTGATCTCGGGGTATGAGGCTGAGGCGGGGCACGCGGTCGAGAACGCGTCCGGTTGCTAGAGCTTCACGGCGGACGAGCCTGAACGGATATCGACCGCCGGCCGATCGGGCCCACATTGATTGCACCAGGCCGGGAGCCTTGCACGGGCGGCCATTGAACGCGCGGCTGTGTGCCGGGAAAGATGCGTGCGGCCGCACGTTCAAGACCGCCCCTACGAGACTGTCGCAGGACACAACCAGCCGGTCAAACACCTACGGCCATTGGCGGTCCGTTCCGCCGATGGTCATATTCAGCGCAACGAATCATCCAACATTGCGATTCAAGGAGTGGGTTTGGCGTAGCAGAAAGGAAGCTCGATGACTGGTCCGACCGGGTCTTCACTGGATCGTTCGATGCTCCAGGCCTTGTACCGGAGCGATATTCGGCTCTCGCGGTTCAACCCGCTGGAGCGGGTGCTCGTATTCGACGACTTCAACAGTGGGACCCACGGCTGGGTCGAGCTCCAGGGCAACTACGACGGGGAATCCAACCTCGACACGATCGACGATCACATGCACGATTTCCGGCCGCCGCAGCTCAGCTCGTGCAATTTCTTCGACGTCGGGACGCATGGGGCGATGTCGGGCACCTATGCGCTGAAGGTCGCGACCCGGCCCGAGAAGGGACACACAGCGGTTGCGATCCGGCGGCTGACGATGGCCGGCAAGGGCCGGGTGCAGTTCGAGACCTACTTCACCTACAAATCCGAGGCGGCATCCGAAGAGAACCAGGCCGCGCAGCAAGCCGGTAGCGGCGGCTGGGACGGCAACCTGCATCCCTCCGAGCGGCAATTCGGGGCATTTACCGTCGCGACCGATATCTGCGACGGGGTGCGCTATCACTGTGTCGCCCGATACCTCAATACCGATCTCGACAACGAAATGCGTCGCCAGTGGGTCTACCCGATCGTCCCGGAACCCACGCCCCGGGAGCATCTCGAAGGGAAAGCGAAGCTGGACCGGCTGGCGGATTTCACGGCGCCGAACCCGGAGGACTGGAAGCCGTTCGGCGAGCCGCAGGAGCTGTGCTACAACGAAGTCCCGACCAAGGTGAACTGGCACTATCTCCGGTGGCTGATCGATACGAGCACCCGCTCGAACATCGAGCTGCAGGTCAACGATCGCGTCTATGACATGCGCGATATCCCCGTTCCTCCCTACGACGAGCCGTACGGCTCCCTCGAGAACCTCCTCAACTTCTACGTTTCGGTGCGGACGCACACGAATGTGCGGAATTTCTTGTACCTCGATTCCGTGCTGATCTCGGTGGACTGGTAGGGGGGATGGTCATGCATCAATCACTGACGGTCGTTCTCGAGCGAAACGCGCGCCTGACCGGCGAGTTCACGACCGAGCCCTACGAGGTGGCGTGGGCGCGCGAAGCGCGCTGGTTCATCCGGGTGCTCGAAGTGGAGGGAGCCGGCACGCGCCTCGACGCGACCACGCAAATCTCGCCCGACGGTCTGCACTGGTGCGATCTCGAAGACGGCCGGGCAAGCATCAGCGAGCGGGGCCTGGTGAGCTGGCCCGCCCGTGAGTTCGGAGGCTGGTTGCGCCTCAAGGGCACGG
>DATGPC010000272.1:0-5573 GCA_035305265.1 Thermomicrobiales bacterium
CCCTTTTTCTTCTGAAGCAGCTCCAGCGCATCGTCATCGTAGCCCGGCGCGATAATGATATCGAGCTTGATCTTGCGCATTTCGCGGGCGGTTTCGAGATCGACCGGCCGGTTCAGGGCGACGATGCCGCCGAAGGCGGAAACGGTGTCACCTTCATAGGCGGCCTTGTAGGCATCGACGAGCGAGTCGCGGACGGCAAGGCCGCACGGGACGGTGTGCTTGATAATGCTGACGGTTGGTCCATCGAAGAGCTGGGCGGCGTTCCACGCCGCGTCTGCATCCAGGTAGTTGTTGAAGGAAAGATCCTCGCCCTTGAGCTGCTCGGCCTGGAGCAGGCCAGGAGCGGGCTTGCCGGCGCGGAGGCGGGAGTAGGCGCGCGCTTGTTGGTGCGAATTCTCGCCGTACTTGGGTACAGACGCGACGCGCAGTCCAATCGTGTACTCACGCGGAAAGCGTCCACGGTCGCTGAAGCTGTTGAGGTATTCGGCGACCAGGGAGTCGTAGGTCGAGACGTGACCGAAGGCCTTTGCAGCCAACTCTCGCCGGCTCTCCAGCGAGAGGTCGCCAGCCCTGAGATGGTTCACGACGTTGTCGTAATCCTTCGGGTCGGTAACGACGGCCACCGAGGCGAAGTTCTTGGCGGCGGCACGGACCATGGCGGGGCCACCGATGTCGATCTGCTCGATGATGTCGATCTCTTCGAGGCCGTCTTGCTGGACCGTGCTCTCGAACGGGTAGAGGTTCACGACGAGGATGTCGATCGGGACGATGCCGTACTCGTCGAGCTGGCGCATGTGATCATCGAGGTCGCGGCGGGCCAGGAGGCCACCATGGATGCGCGGGTGCAGCGTCTTGACCCGGCCGTCAAGCATCTCCGGTGATTCGGTGACGTCGGAAACGGCCATGACATCGAGGCCTGCATCGGTCAGGGCCTTCATGGTTCCGCCGGTACTGATGAGCTCATACCCCAACGACGTAAGCTGTTGGGCGAGTTCGACGATGCCGGTCTTGTCAGAGACGCTCAGAAGTGCGCGCACCTTGTTGTGTCCTTTGCTCTATCCGAAAAACGGGCCACGTCCATGGCCTGTTGCCCAGCAGCAGTGTAGCAGCGGAATGCGTACAGTCGTGCATTTATATCCTAGTGCGTTGGTCGGATATGTGTGATACTTCTCGCGGCGCCACCCGATGGGGTAGCACCCCATTGCCCTTTGTTGGTTTTATCGACAGGAGCTATCGCAGGATGGGTTACGAGATGGACCGCCGCACGCTGGTCAAGATCTCCGCGGCGACGGGGGCCTCCCTCGCGCTTGGCGGAAAGATCGCACTGGGACAGGAAGCCTCCCCGGACGCCTCCGAAAGCCCGATCTATAGTACCGCGGCGGGACCTGGCGAGGGCGAAATCACCGTCACTCATGCTCAAGGCGAGACGACGTTGTCGTTGAATCCTGAGACGGTCATCAGCTACGACATCACGAGCGTCGATACGCTCCAGGTGCTTGGGGTCGATATCGCTGGGCTTCCGGAGATCGCCGGGACCCAGGACGTCATCGACACCGAGGGCAAAGAGATCATCGGCTCCCTGTTCGAGCCGGATTACGAGAAGGTCAACGAGATGAGCCCGGATCTCATCATCGTGGCTGGCCGCTCGGCCGAGGTCTACCCGGACCTGAGCAAGCTTGCCCCAACCATCGACCTCTCGTTCCAGGCCGACGACTTCGTGGCTGGTCTGGAGGCGAACTCCCGCGTGCTCGGCGCTATCTTCGAGAAAGAAGACCAGGTCGAGACCGAGCTGGAGGCTATCAAGACGCGCGTCGCCGATATCCAGGAGATGGCGAGCGGCATCTCATCCGGCCTCGTCGTGATGACCAGCGGTGGTAGCGTGACGGCGCTGGCCCCGGGGAACGCACGGGCGGGCCGCGGCGCGCTGATCTACCAAACGATGGGCATCAAGCCGCCGCTGGAGGATCTGGAGACCGCGACGCACGGTGAGCCAATCTCGTTCGAGTTCCTGCTCGAGCACGATCCGGAATGGCTGTTCGTGATCGACCGCGACGCGGCGACCGGCACCGAGGATGCGCAGGCTGCGGAGCAGGTACTGGACAACGACATCATGCATCAGACGACGGCATGGCAGGAAGGCAACATCGTCTACCTGAACCCGTTCGATTGGTACATCATCGCCGGTGCCGGCCTCGCCAGCATGAACCGCATGCTGGATGAGCTGGAGACCGCGTTCTCGAAGTAGGATTGCCGATGGCTCTGTCGCCTTCACGGGCGGCGGAGCCATCATCTTTCAGGGGTAGCTGGACAGTACCGTGGCGTTAGCAGGAAGCATGGAAACGAGCCCGTCCCGGGCGAATAGAGATATCCGCCTGATCCTGGCGCTGGCCGGCATCGTGGTGCTGGCCGCTATCAGCCTGGCGCTCGGTGTCTACGGGTTCAGCATCCGGGATATGATCTCTGGCGAGGCGGATGTCCATGCCTCCATGGTCCTGCTGGTGAGCCGGATTCCGCGGACGGTTGCCATCATCCTCGTCGGTGCCTCCACCAGCATCACCGGCATGATCATGCAGATGCTGGCCCGGAACCGCTTCGTCTCGCCGTCGACGGCCGGCACGGTCGAGTCGGCAAGCCTCGGTATCCTGATCATTACGCTGATGTATCCGGGCGCGGCGATGGGCGTGAAGATCGGATTCGCCTCAGTCGTGGCCCTTCTTGGCACCGGGCTCTTCCTGCTGATCCTGCGACAGGTTCCGCTCCGTTCCCCGCTCGTCGTGCCATTGATCGGCATGATGCTTGGCGGGGTGATCTCGTCCATCACGTCGTTCTTCGCCTACCGGTACGATCTGTTGCAGTCGCTATCGATGTGGACGAACGGCGATTTCTCGCGCGTCCTGCGCGGCCGGTACGAGCTTCTTTGGCTCTCCGGCGCGCTGACGGTGATCGCGTTCTTTGCGGCGGACCGTTTCACGGTCGCCGGGCTGGGCGAGGCCTTCACGAAGAACCTCGGCCTGAACTACGGCCGTGTACTGGCGTTCGGGCTTTCCATTGTCTGTGTCGTGACGGCGGTGAATGTGGTGACGGTCGGGGCGATTCCGTTCCTGGGGCTCATCGTGCCGAACGTCGTGAGCATGATGCTGGGCGACAATGTTCGCCGGACCGCTCCGTGGGTCGCCGTGATCGGCGCTGGCTTCCTGCTGGCATGTGACATTGCCGGCCGGGCTCTTCGCTATCCGTACGAGATCCCGATCTCGACTGTTGTCGGCGTGGTCGGCAGCGTTATCTTCCTGTTCATGTTGTTGAGGAGCTCGTCCCGTGTCGGTTCGTAGCGCCGAAGAGCGCGCATTCCCCGCCCTGGAGATGAGCCCGCTGATCCGTTTGGCGCTTCTGCTCGCGGGCGCGATTGGCGTGGTCCTGATCTTCATGACTATCCAGGCGAACGGGAACTGGGATTTCATCCTGCCGTTCCGCGGTCGGAAGGTCCTGGCGATGGTGATCGTCGGGTTCGCGATCGCGGCGTCGACAGTGATGTTCCAGACGATCACGAACAATCACATCCTGACGCCGTCGATCATGGGGTTCGATTCCCTTTACATGCTGATCCAGACGATCGCGGTGTTCGCGCTCGGATCGACGCAACTGGTGCAGGTCGACAATCGCGTTCGATTCCTGGTCGAGATCATCGTCATGAGTGTTTTCTCGGGCCTGCTGTATTGGTGGCTGTTCATCCAGGCGGACCGGGGGCTGCACCTGCTGGTGCTGGTGGGGATCATCTTCGGCGTCCTGTTCCGGAGCTTCACCAACCTCTTGCAGCGCATGATCGACCCGACCGAGTTCGCCGTCCTGCAGGACGCTGGGTTTGCGAGCTTCAACTCGGTCGATCCGTCGTTGCTGGGGTTATCGACCGGGGTTATCGTTGCGGTCGCGCTCGTGATCGTCCGCAAGAATCGGGTGCTGGACGCGCTGGCGCTTGGACGCGAGACGGCGATCAACATCGGTGTCGATTACCGGCGCGAGGTGATGACGGTCCTGACGATGGTGACGATCCTGATCGCGGTGTCGACCGCGCTGGTCGGACCGATCACGTTCTTCGGGTTGCTGGTGGCTCATCTCGGCTACCAGGTCATCTCGTCGTCCCGTCACCGGTTCACGATTCCGGCTGCGGCACTTTTCTCTGTCATATTCCTGGTCGCCGGACAGCTTGTGCTGGAGCGGGTGTTCTCCTTCAACTCCAGCCTCTCTATCATGATCGAATTCCTGGGCGGCCTGCTCTTTATCATCCTGCTACTCCGAGGAGGACGGAAGTGATCGAAGTCAACGGTGTGACCAAGCGATATGGCTCGACAACCGTGGTCGATGATGTGAACATCACGATCCAGAAGGGCGGGATCACTTCCCTGATCGGGCCGAACGGCGCTGGGAAGTCGACGTTGCTGGGCATGATGAGCCGTCTGTTGAAGACGGACGAGGGCACGATCACGATCGACGGGATGGATGTCTCCTCGACACCGAGCGACCAGCTGGCGCGTCGATTGTCGATCCTCCGGCAGCAGAACCATTTCGAGGCACGCCTGACGGTCGAGGACCTCGTGACGTTTGGCCGGTATCCATACTCGAAGGGCCGGCCGACGATCGAGGACAAGGAGCACGTGGAGCGTTCGCTGGAGTACCTGGACCTCATCCCGTACCGGAAGCGGTTCCTGAACGAGTTGTCTGGCGGGCAGCGGCAGCGGGCGTTCGTGGCGATGGTGCTCTGCCAGGACACGGACTACGTGTTGCTCGACGAGCCGCTGAACAATCTCGACATGCGGCACTCGATATCGATGATGCAGCAGCTGCGGAAAATCGTGACGGAGCTGAACAAGACCGTCGTGATCGTGCTGCACGACATCAACTTCGCGTCGTGGTATTCGGATTCGATCGTCGCGATGCGGGATGGCAAGGTCATCTACCATGCCGGACCAGAGGTGGTGATCACGCCGAAGGCGCTGCTGGAGCTGTATGACGTCGACGTGCAGGTGGAGACGATCCACGGCAAATCGGTGGGTGTGTACTACGGTGCGATGAGCATCCCGGCGACGCCACGGTAGTATCGGTTGAAAGTAGCGGCCCGGAGCAGATGCTCCGGGCCGCTTTCGTGTCTTTACGGTCTATACGGGATTCTACCTGGCGGGTAGGATGCTTTCGGGGTTTGACGATATACCGGACGGCTCGCGGGGCGATGCCGCTGCCGGGAGGATGGGATACGTGAGGGGAACGATCCGTGTTGCGATGTACACACTCGCGCTTCTGCTGGCCGTCGATGATGCGGTCGGCGCTGTGAGCGCGCATCAGGCGACGCCGGTCGCGGCGGTGGATGTCGTCCGGACGTATTCGCCAGGGGTGGTGATGACCGGGTTCGGACCGGTCGAGGTGCCGAACGATCCGCAGCGGGTCGTGACGTTGTCAGAGTACGCGCTCGATACAGCGGTGTCGGTCGGGGTCACGCCGGTGGGCGCGATCGCCAGTACTGGTCGGGAGACCGTCGCGCCATACATCGCCGACGCGGTGCCGGATGTGGCGATTGTCGGTCG
>DATGPC010000273.1:0-4488 GCA_035305265.1 Thermomicrobiales bacterium
CACCATTTGGAGACGTCATGGCACTGGACTTTAACCTCACCGCACCCGCCTGGGAACAGGAACATTTCAGCCACCTCGTGGACCACGAGACCGGCGCGATCGGCCGCGTCGTCAGTAGCGAGCGGGAGCCAGCAGGCTCCCACCAGTTCTTCTTCTGGGCATCCGAAGAAGCCCTCTCGCTGGACGTCGGCCATATCGTCGTCACCTTTTCCGAGGAGGCCGCGGTCATCGGTGTCGTCGACGAGCCGCGCCGCTACTCCGACCTCGTCTCCTTCCTGGACGACTACTTCGACCGTCGGATGGAGCTGGCCCTGCCCGAAGAGGCGCCCACGACCCGGCCGGAGATCCTGGTGTTCCAGGTCAATGTGCTCGCCACGAAGCACGTCCGCGATGATGTCTCCTCCAACCGTCCCGCCGTCAGCGGCCCGGTCTTTTTCGCCACCGAGCAGGCGATTCGCTACGCGCTCGGCGTCGACAACTTCAGCGGCACGCCGATTCCGGCGCTGATGCACACGAACGGCAACTACGTTCGGGACGAGAACGGCAACGTCCTGACCGACACCCACGGCCGCGCGCGCTTCCAGAAGACGCCGCTCTTCCTCGATGAGGACTACCTGCTCGGCCCGGAAGCGGGCCACGCGAACTGGACTGGACAGTCCGGCCTCGCTACGAAGACCAGCCACGCCCTCTTCCTGACCAGCTCGATCTTCCAGACGATGAAGGCCGAGGGTAAGACCGTCGCCGCCCTGATGTTCAACGTGAAGGGCCCGGACCTCCTCTGGCTCGACAAACCCGCGAAGCCCGAGCCCGGTATGGAAGAGGCCTACCTCGAATCCGGCTGGCGAGGGCTCGACCAGGACCAGCTCAACGCCTATGCGGCGCTTGGTCTGGAACCGAAGCCATTCGAGAACTTCAATATCTTCGCGCCCTTCCGCCCGGGGATGACGCCACCGTCAGCGAATATGCGCGTCGACCTCAGTGGCGGCGCGAACCCCAAGGAGCTGAACACGGAGCGAAACGCGCCCGGCGAATCGGACCGCGTCTTCCCGATCCTCTGGTCGCTCGAACGTGCCCTGCTCTACCCGCACAAGATATTCAACTTCAACGATCTCGACGACAAGCTCTTCGGCTTCATCTACGAGCTCCGCGAACGCGGCATCGACTCGATGGATGCCCTCAACGCCCTCTTCGCCGAGATCCAGACGCACTTCGACGCCGCGGCCGCGATGGGCGAGCGCGAGGACACCTGGAACGGTCACCACAAGGCCACCATTCGCAAGGCCCAAAACCGGTTCAAGGGTCTCAGCGACAAGTTCGGCGGCCTGCTCGCTGACGGCGCGGTCCATTACGGCACCGCGCCACAGGTCGACAATGCGTTCTCGAACCAGGAGCTCCGTGTCGTCGATATCAGCGGCTGCAACACCAACGTCCAGGAGCTCATCGTCTCCTCGACGATCAACGCGATCTGGAAGCTTGCAGAGAAGAGTGAGATGGGCGTCGACAAGCTCATCGTCTTCGTCGACGAGCTGAACAAGTACGCTCCGGCTGGCGGGGAGGGCGGCCTGCGCGACACCCTCGTCGATATCGCCGCCCGTGGGCGACACCTGAACGTGGTCCTCCTTGGCGCGCAACAATTCCGCTCCAAGGTCGACGGCGAGATCCTCGGCAACTGCGGCACGTCCTTCTACGGCCGCGTCGGCGACGAGGAGATCATCAACGCCGCCTACCGCTCGATCTCCGATACCTCCAAGCAGGAGCTCCTCGGCCTCGCCAAGGGCCGCTTGCTCGTCCGCCACGCCCACTACCGTGCGCCCCTCTTCGGGACCTTCCCGCTTCCGCCCACCATCCCGGGCGTCAACGGCCAGCGTGTCTTCGCCGGAGACAAGAAGAAGCAGGGGCATCCGGCTGACCCGATCTACCGGATGCTGCAGAATTACCTGGGCGACAACGCCCCGTCGAAGGCCGAGGTCCTCAATGAGTGCGAGGGACTCGACCGGGACGATATCGAATACGTGCGGAGCCGCTGCGAGGGCGTGTTCCGCGGCAACGGCAACACCCGCACCGATTACTGGCGCGTGACCCGGAAGCAGCTCGCCACCGCCCGTAGCCTGAAACAGATGTCATGACCGAAACAATTCGAATCGCACACATCACCGATACCCATCTTGGCTACCGCGCGCTGAACAAGCAGGATCCGCACACCGGCCGCAACCAGCGCACGGTGGACTTCGAGCGCGCGCTCGACCGCGCCGTGACCGACATCCTGCACCGGGACGTCGACGCGGTCATCCACGCCGGAGATGTCTTCCACCATTCACGCCCGACATGGCAGTCGATGCGCGTCTTCATCCAGCAGTTCCGCCGGATCGAGGATGCCCGCATCCCGACCCTCGTCATCGCCGGCAACCACGACACGCCGCGCATCCGCACCGGCGGCAGTGCCTTCTCCGTGCTTGAGCTCGCCCTGCCCTACATCCGGTTCGTCGCCGAATACGAGGATGTCCACGACGTCGAGACGTTCCGCGACCTGAACCTCCACGTCCACGCGATCCCGCACGGCTCGCTAACGAACGACGATCCCGTGATCCCGATGGTGATCGACGGTCGCCGCAATCTCCTCACGACCCACGGCATGGTGCCCGGCATCCTCGACCCCGGCGTCAGCGCCGAACCCGGCGAGCAGATTCTGAACACGTCGCTGCTCGACCCAACCTTCGACTACATCGCCCTCGGCCACTACCACAAGCACATGCTCGCCTCGCCGAAGGCCTGGTACGCCGGATCCACCGAGCGCACCGGCTGGGGCGATCTCGATGTCACCCCCGGCTACTGCATCGTCGAGATGGACGCTCCCGGCGACCCGCCCCGCATCGAGCACATCCCCATCCCCGGCCGCGACATGATCGACCTCAAGCCGGTCTACGGCGACGGTCGTCGCGGTCGCGAGATCGCCGACCTCGTGCTCGACCAGCTCTCGAAGCTGGACGCGCCGGACGCCATGACCCGCGTCTTCATCCGCAATGCGGACCGCGCCGACCGCCGCGAGGCCGAATCCATCCTCCGCCGCGAGGCCGAGGAGTTCGTCTGGTCGCTCTACATCCCGGCCGAGCGCTCGATCTTCGACACGACCCAGGCCGCGACGGAGACGTCCGAGGAATTCCCGAATCTTCGCGAGCTCTTCCGCGAGTTCGTCACCGCCCGCAAGGGCACCCACTACAGCGAGTCCTTCGCCACCGAGTTCCTCGAGCGCGGCGATCGGGCCCTGGAGGACGCAATGCTCGCCCAGGAGGCCGTGGCGCCCGAGGAGGACGCGGTCAAATGATCATCAGCCGGGTCCAGATCACCAACTACAAGCAGTACGCTGGCGACCACGACATCACTATCCCATCGGCCGCCACGATCGGCGTCATCGGCGCCAACGGCGTCGGCAAGACCACGCTTTTCGAGGCGATCGAATGGGCGCTCTACGGCACCGGTGTCGCCGCGACGAAGGACATCCGCCCCCGCGGCCGCGCCGGTAACACGCAGGTCAGCGTGACGCTCGACCTCCCCGCCTCGGCCGAGCAATTCATCGTCGAGCGCGAGCTGCGAAAATCGAGCACCCGCGCCATCGTCTACAAGGTCGAGCCGGACGGCGAGGAGGCGATCGTCGTCCAGGGCGCCGGTCCGGTCACTACCTACGTCGCGAACACCCTCATCGGCCTCGACTACAAGGCCTTTACCGCCACCTTCTTCACCCGCCAAAAGGAGCTGAGCTTCTTCGGCGATCTCGGCGAATCCGCCCGGCGGCGTGAGGTCGGCAAGCTCCTCGGCCTGGAAACCATCCGCCTCGCCCAGCAGAAGATCGGCGAAGACCGCACTCGCGCCCGCAACGAGGCAACCGTCCTCGAAAAGCAGTACGAGACCCAGTCGAAGGGCCACGACTTCCCGGCCGAGATCGCCGCCGCCGAGGAGACGATCAAGGCCTCGAAGGAGTCGCTTGCCGTCGCCAACAAGGACGTCGACGCCGCGACCGAGCGCGTCGCCGTGCTGGAGAAGGACGCAACCGCACAGCAGGAACTGAAGGATCGTGACAGCACGGTCGCGACGAAGATCCTCGAGCTGCGCGGCCAGCATCACGCCGCGACTCAGCAGCGCGACAACGCCACCACCGAGCTTCAGCGCCTCGACGCCCGCGCGAAGGAGCGCGACGCGCTCTCGGAGACCGCCTCCGCCCTCGAATCGCTTCAGCAGCAGATGGCGTCGCTGGACCAGCAGCGCGAGCGTTTCCAACGACGCCAGCAAATCCAGCAGTCCATCCTCGCGAGCGAGAAGCGGCGCGGCGACGTCATCTCCGCGCTCCGCTCAACCGTCCTCGGCATCACGCCGCCTTCCCCGATCGACGGCTGGAAGTGGAGCAATGGGGACCACGAGGACCCGGCATCCGCGGCAACCCGCTATATCGCTGTCCTCGATCGCGTCGATATCTCCGCGGAGGAGCGACGCGAG
>DATGPC010000274.1:0-11618 GCA_035305265.1 Thermomicrobiales bacterium
AGATTACACCCTTGGAACCTGAACCGGTCAACACCGGCGGAGGGAGGCGCGTCCCGCCAGCCATATCATCTGGTGCCGCCGCGTTTCCCTGTTTCAGGGACGCGGCGCTTTGTGTTGTATCGGAGGTGGCATGGCATTGGACGACCCGTTTGGCCTCAGGCGTTCTCTCTTCTTGTTGACCGATCCCGACTTGCCCGCACCCGACGCGGTCAACCGTGCGCTGGACGGTTTGCGTGGTGGTGCGACGCACCTCGTTGTCCGGCGCCCCAATGATTCCCCGGGAGCGATTTTCGAGATGGCGGCCCGGTTGGCCCCGGAGGCGCAGGAAGGCGCGCGGTGGCGAACGCTCGTTCACGACCGGGTCGATATCGCCCTGGCGACGCAGGCGCAAGGCGCGGTGCTTCCCGGTCACGGTCTCCCGGTCGGCCCGGCAAAGGCGTTGGTGGGTCAGGAACGAATGCTTGGCCTGAGTGTCCACAGCCTGGAGCAAGCCAGGTCCGCTGAGAGGCAGGGCGCCGACTTCGCCATCTTCGGCAATGTCTTCGAGACCGAGTCGCATCCCGGCAAGCCTGGCGCGGGCCTGGACGCGTTGTCCCGCATCGTAGAGAACATCCGCATCCCGGTCATCGCGATTGGCGGCATCACGGCCCAGCGGGTCGACGACGTCCTTGCCGCTGGCGCTTCCGGAGTCGCGGTCATCCGGGCCGTCAGCCGCGCAGACGATCCGGAGGCGGCAGCCGGGAGGATCCGGCATCGGCTCGACGTGGCGACAAGTGCCCATCTCACATAAGGAGGCAGCATGAACCTGACGGTGAACAACGAACATATACAGATGGAGAACGAAGCGCGCACGATCTCCTCGTTCCTTGAGGAGCGCGACATCCCGGCGGCGTCGATCGTCGTCGCGGTGAACGATGACGTGATCCCGCGAAGCGAGTGGGATTCGCACGAGCTGAAGGATGGTGATGTGGTGGATATCGTGCAGGCTGTTTCCGGTGGCGACCATGACGAAGATGCGCTGGTCATCGCAGGGCAGCGATTTTCCTCCCGGCTCTTCGTCGGGACCGGCAAATATCCCGATAGCGAGACAATGGTCCGCGCGCTGGACGCCTCCGGCACTGAGATGGTGACCGTCGCGATCCGCTTCATGAACCTCAATGGCGAAGGAGAGGGGCAGCAATCGATTCTCGAGCATCTCGACCTGTCCCGCTACCGGCTCCTCCCCAACACCGCCGGCGCCTACACCGTCAAGGACGCCGTCAAGATGGCGCGCCTCGCCCGCGCCGCGACCGGCACCGAGTGGATCAAGTTGGAAGTGATCGGCGACAAGCGCACGCTCTGGCCCGACGTCGCGGCGACCGTCGAGGCGACGAAGATCCTGGTCGACGAGGGATTTGTCGTGCTGCCCTACACCAGCCCGGACCTTGTCGCGGCGATGCGGCTGGAGGAAGCCGGCGCGGCGACCGTCATGCCGCTCGCATCCCCGATCGGCTCCGGCGCCGGCATGCAGGACTGGAAAAGCATCGAGCGTATCGTCGAGAGTGTCTCCGTTCCGGTCGTGGTCGATGCCGGAATCGGCGTGCCCTCCGACGCCGCGCTGGCGATGGAATTGGGCGCGGATGCCGTGCTCGTCAATACCGCCGTCGCGAAGGCGGGTGATCCGGTGCGCATGGCACGGGCGATGAAGCTCGGCACGGAAGCCGGCCGATTGTCCTTCCTCGCCGGCCGGATGCCAGTCAGCGGCTACGCCAATCCATCGAGCCCGACCGAGGGCGTGCCGGTTGCGGTAGCGATCGAGTAGGGACGGTCTGCGGTATAACGGACCATGCAGCGTCTCGACATGGCGGTCGATTCGATGATCACCGCATTCGCGCGAACAGGAGCAACACGATGCCGAAATCAACCGTCACCATCGATCACGCGCTGGGCAAGGACGAAGCGTTGAACCGCCTCAAGGGCATGCTCGACCAGGTCAAGCAGAGCTACGGCAGCCAGGTCTCCGACCTGCAGGAGAACTGGACCGACAACGGCGGTAACTTCTCCTTCAAGGCGATGGGCATGAAGATCAGCGGCGATCTGCTGGTCTCGGACAACCGGGTCGACATCGACGCCGAGTTCCCGTGGGCGGCCAAGCCCTTCCAGGGAACGATCGAGACGACGATCCGCGAGCGCGCCGAGCGCCTGCTCTCATAGCAACCGGTCACCAGCGCAATCTCTCGTAGACCCGCCCCTCGCAGCTGCGGCCGGGGCGGGTTTCCTCTTCCCGGCTTTCTCACCCTCCGGTAGACTGCCGGGAGACGTTTTCGCGTGAACTGATGAGGACCACCGATGGTAGAAGACACCAAGACCGAAGACCTGAAACAGCCCGACGTCAACGCCGACATCCCCGATCCGGTCGTGCGCCAGCACACCGTGAACGTGGGTGGCAAGACGCTCTCGTACACGACGACGACCGGCCTGATGCCGATCCGGGACGATAAGGGCGAGCTGAAGGCCAAACTCTTCTTCACCGCCTATACCCTCGACGGCGTCGAGGACCCCGGCTCGCGCCCGCTGACCTTCACCTACAACGGCGGCCCGGGTTCCGCGTCCGTCTGGCTGCACATGGGCGGGCTCGCGCCGAAGCGAGTCGAGATGCTGCCGGACGGCTCGATGCCGAAGCCGCCGTTCAAGCTGGTCGACAACGAGTACACCTGGCTCGAGGATACCGACCTCGTCTTCGTCGACCCGGTCGATACCGGATACAGCCGCGCCGTCGACGATGAGGCGGCGAAGGCGGCGAAGGACGTCAAGGGCGACATCGAGACGGTCGGCGAGTTCATCCGCATGTATCTCGTCCGGAACGCACGCTGGACATCGCCGCTCTTCCTCTGCGGCGAGAGCTACGGCACCTTCCGGTCGGCTGGTCTTGCCGGATATCTCGTGGAGCGAGGCATGGCCTTCAACGGCATCATCCTCATCTCCTCCATCCTGAACATGCAGACGGCCCGGTTCACCCTCGGCAACGACCTGCCGTACCAGCTCTTCCTGCCGACCTATGCGGCGACGGCCTGGTACCACGACCGGGTGCCGAAGGACCTGAAAAAGAAGGACATCCGCGCCTTCCTCGACGAGGTCGAAACGTGGGTGGAGGACGTCTACGTCTCCGCCCTCTCGCTCGGCGACCGCTTGCCGGACGACCGGCGCGAGCAGGTCATCGACGCGCTGGCCCGGTACACTGGCCTCAGCCGCGCCTACATCGATCACTCCAACCTGCGCATCAACATCCACCAGTTCTGCAAGGAGCTGGCGCGCGACGAGATGCGCACCGTTGGCCGGCTCGACAGCCGCTTCAAGGGTATGGACAAGGACGGCGTCTCGGAGACGCCGGAGTTCGACCCCAGTCTCGCCGCGATCCGACCGCCGTTCACCTCGGTGCTCAACACCTACTTCCGCACGGAGCTGGGCTACGAGAGCGACGTCGAATACCACATCCTGCGCGGCCTCGACTGGAACTGGGGCGATGCGGTGCGGGGCTACGCCGACACGAGCGACGATCTTCGGGCGGCCTTCACGAAGAACCCGTACATGAAGGTCTTCGTCGCGTCTGGCTACTACGATCTCGCGACGCCGTATTACGCGACCGAGTACACCCTCAGCCACATGAACCTCGATCCCGAAGTGCGCGGCAACATCCGCGTCGAGGAATACCCGACCGGGCACATGGTCTACATCGACTTCGATGCGATGGTGAGGCTCAAAGGCCACGTCTCCGAGTTCATTCGCGACGCGGTCTCGCAGTAGGGGCAATGTCAGGGAGGGCCATCGGCCCTCCCTTCGCATTTGGCGATCGGGCAGGTCGCGGCATGAGAGGTTCGCGTGGAAGATCGATCGCCCGGCTGGACCCGGTTCGGAAGCTTGCCGTTCGCGGCGGCGGTGCTGGTCGCCCTGAACGGGCTCAACATGGCGCTCGTCGCGTTCGGCAACATCACCGACTTCGATACGAACCAGCCGTTCGTCCAGCATGTCCTCTCGATGGACACAACGAACTTCGGGGCCGAGCCGGGAACGAACCTCGATCCTGACGTGATGTGGCGAGCGATCGAAAGCAACACCGTCCACGACATCGCCTACATCGGCATCATCGTTTGGGAGACGCTAACCGCGCTGGCGCTTCTCGGCTCGCTCGTGTTCTGGCTGCGTGGTCGGGACGACGGCTACGTCCGCGCCCGGGCGGCGTCGACCATCGGCCTCCTGATGTTGATCGCGCTGTTCTTTGGCGGGTTCATCGGCATCGGCGGCGAATGGTTCCAGATGTGGAAATCGCAAGCCTGGAACGGCCTCGATCCCGCCTTCCGCAACAGCGTCCTCGCCATGATCACGCTGGTGATCGTGCAGATGACGACGCGCCAGACGGAGTCGGGGCGGGCATGATCGTCCGCCCCGGCCAGATAGTGACTACTCGTCGACCCGGCCGCCGAACGCCCGGATCGAGTCCTCCCGGAGCCGGACCAGCTCATCGCTGAACTCGACCGGATACTGGTGATCCGGCGTCAGCGCCTTGAGCCAGTCCGGCAACGACGCCAGGTTCTCCAGCGCCTGTTCCCGGATCTGATGGAGGTCCGGCACCTCGTGCAGGAGCCGCCCCTCCATGAACCACGGGGTCAGCAACGTGCGGCTGCCGACCGGCGCCGTCTCGGTGTCCGACGCGACGATGTCCTTCTCGAAATCCCCGACCCGGTAGGCCATTTTCCGGCCGGGCCACGTGCTCTTCGCCCCGGCCACCTTGAGCCGCGCCGGATGACCGCTGTCGTCTTCGATCCACGCCAGCTTGTAGACCGCGCCGATGACCCCGCCAACGGTGCCACTGTCGATGGTTCCCAGTCCGACGCCAAGGTTCCCGCCGACGCCGAACCCGTCGATCGGCGCATCCGCCGCCAGCAGCTTCTCGATCGCATACTCGTCCATGTCGCCACTGACGAGTACCCGCACGCTCTGTAGGCCGGCTTCGTCGAGCTTCCGCCGGACCATCTTGCTGTCTTCGGCAAGGTCGCCGCTGTCGAGCCGCACCGCCGTCAGCGTGTGACCCTTCCCGGCGACTTCCTTCGCGGCAATGATGGCGTTGTCGATCCCCTGGTTGACGTCATAGGTGTCCAGCAACAGCGTGAAGGAGGGGAGCGTCTCGGCAACGGTGCGGAATGCCGTCAGCTCGTCCGGGAACGCCTGCACGATCGCGTGCGGGATCGTGCCGGACGCCGGGATGTCGTAGTCACGCGCCGCGGCCACGAACGAGGTACTGTCCGCGCCGCCGATATAGCCGGATCGTGCCGCGAGGAACGGCGCATGGGCGCGCCGGAACGCGAAGTCGCTGACCGAGCGGCCCTTCGCCGCGAGCCATATCCGCGCCGCCTTGGTCGCCAGCAGCGTCGAGATCCCGATGGTGCGGAGCAAGCCGGATTCGAGCAGCATCGCCTCGGCGAACGGCGCCGTGACCCGGAGCAGCGGCTCGTTCGGGAAAGCGATCTCGCCTTCCTCCATGCTCATGATCTCGCCGGTGAAATTCAGCTTCGAAAGGTAGTCGAGGAAGTCCGGCTCGTAGCCCTTGATGTGCGCCAGCCAGTCCAGGTCCTCCTGCGTGTATTCGAACGCGCGAAGGTAATCCAGCGACGGTTGCAGACCGGTAAAGAGCATGAACCCGCCCGCGAACGGAGCCCGGCGGGTGTAGAGGTCGAACGTCGCGAGGCCATTGTGCCCGCTCTTCCAGGCGAGGTAGGCAGCATCGATGTGATAGAGGTCGGTGAACAATGCCGTGTT
This sequence comes from Thermomicrobiales bacterium, assembly GCA_035305265.1. Lineage (GTDB taxonomy): Bacteria > Chloroflexota > Chloroflexia > Thermomicrobiales > UBA6265 > UBA6265. The sequence goes on from DATGPC010000274.1 coordinate 5,794, forward strand.
GTCGGCTGGCGTGCCGAGCGCATCCTGGGACTCGATATCTCGTATCGATCGATCCGCCGTGATAAAGCCCTGCTCCTCGAAATCGGTCATCGTGCCTCGTCCTTGCCCGTCGTGATTCCGGTCACGACGCGAATGCCGTTGCTGGCCATGTGATACAGGAAGACGTCGTGGAAGAAATCGCCCGGATGCGCCGTTCCCGGGTTGGCGGGGTCGTCCGGGATGTCGAACGTCTGGACGCTGTTGATCGGCACGATGACGTCGAAATCCTGTAGGTTCAATGCGTTGGCCCGCAACCGCAGGTGCATGGCGAGCTGGTACACGCAGAGGTCGGTGCAGTCGCCCACCACGATCGCGCGGTTGAGGTCCATATGCTCGTCCCACCAGTCATTGAACGTCGTTTCGACGGCGGGATGGAGCGAGTTCTTCTCGATGACGGTCAGGTTCTGCGCGAACGGCAGGTTTGCCAGCTCGGGGATGGTTTCCGACTCGGCATCACCTTTCAGCGCATGGGGAGGGTAGGAGTTGAACTCGGGCGTCGAGGGGTCGTGCGTGTCCTGCAGGAGCACGAATTCACGGATGCCGTGGTTCCAGCCATCCGTGAAGAGCCGGACAACGTCGTCGACGATGCCGTGCACGCGCGGCGACGCCAGAGGTCCGTGGTGCACGAAGCCATTGATCAGGTCAGCGGAGAAGAACGCCGCGCGGGACGGATCGGGCGCAAGCGAGTCAAACGTTCCCTCAGGGACCGTCTTCAGCCAATCCTGTACAAAGGTAGGGGTTTCGATCGGGCTCACGTTGCCTCCTCCATCGGGGAAAGTTGCCGCGTATAGGGCCTATTCTCGCACGGTACATTCCCTGCGACCGAACCTTGACCATCCTGCTAAAGTTTGGGTTGAATCGACGGCCATTCGTGGCCGACCAGGAGTGGTACGGACCAGTGGTCATCCCCATTATCGGCGCCCGGGATTATATCGAGCCTCGTGGCTATTTCATTTACCCCTGCCCGTCGTGCAAAGTCGACCGGGTTTTCTCGGTGTATGACACGAAGCGCAAGCTCACCCTCTATTTCATCCCGACGCTGAATGTCCGCTCGCAGCACGTCATGGAGTGCACCACCTGCCACAACCGGTGGGGGATCCCGGACGGCGAGCGGGACGCGGTGATGCAGCGGCTCCGGTCGCAGGAGCAGATCGCGGAGGAGCTCCAGCGGCGGCAGGCCGCGGCAATACCGCCTCAGCCTCCGCGCCAGCGCACCTACTATCAGGTGTTGCAGGTTGATCAGGAAGCGGAACGCGATGTGATCGAAGCCGCGTTCCGGCGTCTCGCCATGAAGTACCACCCGGATCGCGCCCCAGGTCCCGTTGCCGCGGCGAAGATGCGCGAGATCCTCCAGGCGCGGGACATCCTGCTCGACGAGGTGAAGCGCGCGGAGTACGACCGCTCGCTCGGCATCGTCCGGCGCGTCGAGGCTATCCGTCCCGAAGAGGTTTGACGGCGGCAGCCGGTCCTAGGCTTTCAGGATGAACTCAGGGATTCCGTAGAGCGGATCGCGCGTGCTTTCGACGTCCGGCCCGTATCGCTCGATGCACTCGTTGATGGCGCGGATCACATCGGCCGCGGCGGCCTCGACGTGCTCGGCCCACTCAAGGGAAAGGCGACGGGCGTCGATCTCCGCTTCGTATTCGTCGCGATCCAGTTCGGTGACGGTGCCGTCGAGGTCCAGCCAGAAGTCCAGCTCGAGATCGATATCGCTGTAATAGTTCTCGCGAACTTGCTGGAGCGGCAGGGAGAAGTTTACGTAGTAGCCGATGGTGCGGTCGTCGGCCGTCGTGAAGCGGAGGAGAGAGAACCAGCGGTCCGGGAAGAACCACTGCTCGGCGGCGGCGCGGCGCACGCTCTCGGTCCCGGCCTGCGTCTTGATCGTCGCATCGCGGGGCCGGTAGAACGAGAAGCCGTGCCGGAGGACATGCCGAACCGTGTCCCCGTCCGGGATCGAGATCCAGCCGCCTGCGATCTCATATTCCCAGCACGCGCCTCGCAACTTCTGCTTGCGATAGAACAGCCGACCCGGATTCGCCGCCGGATGACCGTTCGGGTTCGTGTTCATGGTTATCGGTTTTTACCACGCCGCACACGTTTGTCCAGGCGCTCCTGCTGCGTTCCGAGTGGCGCCTTGGCAGGCAGACCCACCCGTCGCGGGAAACTACCCGGCGTTGGAGTATCTTTGCGTACGAGTACCAGCCGGGTATCGACCAATGATCCTACCTCCGGCAAGAACGATGCCTCAACGATCGTCCCGCCGAGTTTCCCGGCCGCCTTCTTCGCAATCGACATCTCTTCTTCGATGTCCGGCCCCTTCGGCAGGACCAGCCACCCCTTCATTTGGACGAATGGCAACCCCAGCTCGAGCAACGCCGAAAGTGAGGTAACCGCGCGTGCGGTGACCACATCGAAGCCGCTCCGCCACTCGATATCGTGGCCCAGCTCCTCCGCCCGTCCCTGGATCGCGGTCGCGTTCTCCAGCCCGAGCGCCTCGATGCACTCGCGCAGGAACGTCACCTTCTTGCCGGTGGCGTCGAGCAGGGTGAAGAAATGCTGCGGCAGCGTGATCGCCAGGACGATCCCCGGAATCCCGCCCCCGCTGCCGAGGTCCATGATCCGGCCCTCGTCCTTGCCGACGAGCTGGTCGACTCGCTCGCGTATGCGAAGGCTCTCCAGCACCAGCCGGCGCTCGATGCCATCGTAGTCACGCACGGCGGTGAGGTTCACCACCTTGTTCCGGGCGTAGAGCATGTCGCGATAGGTCGCGAGCTGCTGGATCTGGCGGTCGGTAAGGTCGGGCGCCAGCGGCAGCGTCAGCTCCGTGAACGCGTCGATGTCCCGCGCGACAGTTTCCTCCGTAGGTTCAGGTGCGCTGTAATCCATAATGTCCGATCAGCTGGTGACGTTGCTGGCCGTCGATTCGGCCGGCGACGCGGTGGAGATGGTTCCCGCCTCGGCGCCAACGGCCCGTGCGGCGTCGACGATGTTGTCCACGCCGATACCGGCGATCTCGCGCAGCCGGTTCTGCGAGGCCTGCTCGAAGAACCGGTCCGGAACGCCCAGCACCTTCACTGGCGTCCGGCGACGGTGCGCGGCGAGGACCTCGAGCACGGCGGCGCCGAAACCACCCCGCTCGGTGTTCTCCTCGACGGTGACGATCGCGCCGACGGTGTCTGCCAGGTGCAGGATCAACTCCTCGTCCAGCGGCTTGATGAACCGCGCGTTGACCACGGTCGACTCGACGCCGCTCTCGGCCAGCTTCTCCGCGGCCTGCGACGCGTAGTGCACCATGGATCCGACGGCCAGCAGCGCGACATCGCCGCCCTGACGCAGGACCTCGGCCTTGCCGATCGGCAACGCCTGCATCTCCGCCGAGGTGTCCACGCCGACGCCGGCGCCACGCGGATACCGCATCGCGATCGGGCCATCGGTGTAGTCGACCGCGGTCTTCATCATGTGCCGCAGTTCCATCTCGTCCTTCGGCGCCATGATGACCATGTTCGGGATCGCGCGAAGGTAGCTGAGGTCGAACACGCCATGATGCGTCCGGCCGTCGTCGCCCGCGAACCCGGCCCGGTCGAGACCGAAGATGACCGGGAGGCGCTGGATGGCGACGTCGTGGATGATCTGGTCGTAGGCACGCTGCAGGAATGACGAGTAGATCCCGACCACCGGCCGCAGGCCCGCCGTCGCCAGGCCGGCCGCGAACGTCACGGCGTGCTGCTCGGCGATACCGACATCGAAGAAGCGATCGGGGTAGACCATGCCGAACTTGCCGAGCGACGTGCCCGAGGGCATCGCCGCGGTGATCGCGTAGATGCGGTCGTCGTCGGCCGCGAGGTCGATGGCGGCCTGGGCAAAGACATCCTGGTACTTCGGCACCGGCTTCGGCGCGTCGATCGGCATCGGGGCCGACGGTGCGCTGACGGCGTGGCTCTTCTCCACGTCGCCGTTCGCGGGCTCGTAGCCCTTGCCCTTCTCGGTGTGCACGTGGACGAGCACCGGGTTCCGGCTGTCCGCGGCATCGCGCAGGGCGCCGACGAGATCGTGGATGTCATGACCGTTGATCGGGCCGACGTAGGTGAATCCCAGCTCTTCGAAGATCTGCGCGTGGTAGATGAACTCCTTCATCGAGTCTTTCACGCGCTTGCCCAGCTCGACGAACTTCGGGCCCTGCGGAAGCTTCTCGATAAAGTCCGCGAGCTCATCCTTGGCGCGGTTGTACTTCGGATCGGTGCGGAGCCGGTCGAGGTACTTGCTCATCGCGCCGACGTTCGGGGCGATCGACATCTCGTTGTCGTTGAGGATGACGATCAACGGGTAATCGAGATTCCCGGCATTGTTGAGCGCCTCGTACGCCATGCCGCCGGTCAGCGCGCCGTCGCCGATCACGGCGATCGCGTGTCCACGATCCTTCCGGTTCGGCTTGCGCTGCTCAGCGACGCACATCCCGAGCGCGGCGGAGATCGAGGTGGATGCGTGCCCGGCGCCGAAGGCGTCGTGCTCGCTCTCCTCACGGCTGAGGAAGCCGGACATGCCGCCTTCCTTGCGCAGGGTGCCGAACCGGTCCTTGCGGCCCGTCATCATCTTGTGCGCGTACGCCTGGTGCCCGACGTCCCAAACAATCTTGTCCTTCGGGGAGTTGAAGACATAGTGAAGGGCGATCGCGAGCTCGACCGTTCCGAGGCTCGCGCCGAGATGGCCGCCGGTCTGCGTCACGGAGGCGATAAGCGCCTTGCGGATGTCCGAGGCAAGTTCGATCAGCTCCTTCTGGGAGAGCCGCTTCACGTCCTCCGGGGTGTTGACCCGCGAGAGAACCTTCCCCTGGGGCATCGAGTACGTCTTCGCCGGATGTGGCTGGATCTTGCCATTGCTGGCTGCCATGGTGCATTTCCTTGGTGTATGGACCCGAAGGGATCATCGGGGCACGAACGCCGGGCGATGGATGATCCCGCAGGAGGTCGTTGGCCGCGATGTCGCGGGAGGTCCGGTGGCGTCGGCGTGCCCGGGGCCAACCCGCAAGTCCCGATCACATCTCGAACGCTGAGACGTGGCATACGAGTCATCGGGAACGTCAGCGCAAAGTATACGTCTGCCCGCCCGTTCCTGGCAGCGGGCGAACGCCGGCTCGGTATCGCGTCAGGTCCCGGCGCGGCCGCTTGCGTCGATGCCGTTCAACTCATACCATCGGTCGCGGTCCAGTTCCATCGCGATGACATCGAGGCGGCGCCGGCCAGCCCATTCGACGGTGCGTCCGGTTTCCCGGAATCCGACCTTCTCGTAGGACCGCTGTGCGCGAGGGTTATGCTCGAACACTTCCAGTTTGATCTTACGCAATTGCAGGACCTCGAACACCTCGTCGGCGACGAGCCTGGTGGCGTCGGTGCCGAACCCGTGACCCCAGGCCTGCTTCTCGCCGATGACGATCCGGAAGAGGCACGACGAGCGTTCGAAATCGACCTGGGTCACCGCGGTGGTGCCGATAAGGTTGCCGCTCTCGCGGTCATGGATGGCCCACGCGGTGCCGTTGCCGGAGGCGGGGAGGACGATGGAGAGGAAATACCCCCGTGCCTGGGACGGCGTCAGCGGCCGCAAGTCATGACGGAGGAGGGTTGCGATATCCGGATCGGTGTACCAGCGGACAAAGTCGTCGACATCGGACGGCTGATGACGTCGCAGCTCGGCGATCTGTCCTGCGCGTACGAGGTTCTGGTCATCCCTGGCTCGAATACGATCGAACGCGCGGCGAATCATCACGGTGGTCCTTTGCGGTCGTCTGTCGG
>DATGPC010000275.1:0-3769 GCA_035305265.1 Thermomicrobiales bacterium
CGCGAACTCGTAATGCTCCAGGTAGCGCAACCCGCCGTGGATGAGGCGGCTTGACGTCGATGTGGTGGCGCCGCCAAGGTCGTCCTTCTCCAGCAGGAGCGTCTTCAATCCCCGGGTGGTCGCCTCGCGGAAGATTCCCGCGCCGTTGATCCCCGCGCCTATCACGATAAGGTCGTACTTCTCAGATCCCGCGGCCATCGCCATTGTCTCTCTCCGATATGGGCTCGCGAACCCATCTTAATATTCGACTACAAGTGTAGGCGCTTCAGTGCCGCGAGGCCCGTAATTGCACCGATTTTCCGGAGCATGATTTCCCGATACAGTGTCAGGAGCAATCCGCTACCTGGCCAATGCCACGCTGGAAGGGAGTCATCTCGTGAGACACCACCCCGGCAAGCCGAACGTCATCGTGTTCTTCACGGATCAGCAGCGCTGGGACTCGACCGGCCTGCACGGGAACCCGCTGGAGCTCACACCGAACCTCGATCGCGTCGCCAGGGCGGGGACGCATGTCGCGTACTCGTTCACCAACCAGCCAGTCTGCGGGCCCGCGCGGTCGTCGATGCAGACGGGCATGTACGCGACGGCGACCGGATGTTGGCGGAACGGTATCCCGCTGGATTCGTCGCTCCCGACCCTCGCCAACCACTTCCGGGAGGCTGGCTACCGCACCGGCTACATCGGCAAATGGCACCTCGCGGCATCCGAGCCGGTCGCCGAGGCGGAGCGCGGCGCCTACCAGGACTGGCTGGCGGCGAATCTTTTGGAATTCGCGTCCGGTCCCTACGACGCCCGGTTCTTCGACGGGAATGGCGACACCGTCGAGCTCCCGGGGTATCGCGTCGATGCCCAGACCGATGCGGCGATCCGGTATATCGATGCCCACAAGGAAGAGCCGTTCTTCCTCTTCTGCTCGTACCTGGAACCGCACCACGACAACCGGGTGGACGACTACCCTGCTCCTCTCGGCTACCGGGAGCGTTACGAGGCACGGTGGACGCCACCCGACCTGACGGCCCTTGGCGGCACGAGCCAGCAGCACCTGCCCGGGTATTGGGGGATGGTGAAACGGCTCGACGAGGCATTCGGCCGGCTTATGGATGCACTCCACAGCCTCGACCTGACGGACAACACCATCGTGCTCTTCACCTCGGACCACGGCAACCACTTCAAGACGCGAAACAACGAGTACAAACGTTCCTGTCACGATGCGTCGATCCGCATGCCGACGGTGTTCATGGGATCAGGATTCCGGGGCGGCGGTCAGGTGCAGGAATTGGTCAGCCTCGTGGACCTGCCGCCGACGCTCCTTGACGCAGCCGGCATCCCGGTGCCTGCGGCCATGCAGGGACGGTCCATCATGCCGTTGATCCGGCACGAGCCGGACGCCGATTGGCCACAAGAGGTTTTCGTCCAGATCAGTGAGGCTGAAGTGGGGCGCGCGATCCGCACGAAGCGATGGAAATACCACATCCGTGCGGAGGGCGCGGATCCCTGGCGTGACCCGGGGAGCGACACCTACACCGAGCATTCGCTCTTCGACCTGCAGGTCGACCCGTACGAGCTGAACAACCTGATTGGCTTCGACTCCCATCGCGCGCTCTGCGACAGGTTGAAGGAGCGATTGATTCGACGCATGGTCGAGGCGGGAGAGGCCACTCCGATGATCGAGAACGCCCCGGCCAGGAAGAGCAGTCTCTTCCTGACGGATCACGAGCTGACGCAGTAGCGATTCCCTGTTTGGGACGGGACCTGTACGATGCGGATACGAATCGCGATTCGACGCCGGCGCGACCGCCGCGCATGAAGATGGATGGTGACCACATGAACTGGCATCCCTTGCGCCTGACCACACCGTTTCAAACCTACGGATTCGGCGGGAGCGCAATCATCGACCGGCTCGGCAAGACCGGGCTCCCGCTGCCGACGATCGCCGAGACCTGGGAGGTCAGCGACGTCGAAGGGCACATCGCGACGGTCCGGGAGGGCGAGCTTCGCGGTCAGTCGCTGAGACAGCTGGCACTGGAGCATCCGCAGGAGATGATGGGCCGTGGCTGGACCGGGCCGCACTTCCCGCTCCTCGCGAAGTTCCTGGACGGCGCGGGGATGCTGCCCGTTCACCTACACGGGAATGACGAGGCGGCGCGGCGCGTGTACAACGAGCCGAACGGCAAGTCCGAGGCATGGCATATCCTCGATGCCGCGCCCGGGGCGACGGTCCTCGTCGGGTTGTTGGACGGCGTCGATATGGAAACGCTTCGTGAGGCGCTGCTCCGGCAGGACTACGACGCCGTCATGCGGCGGATCCCGGTGCGTGCCGGAGACACGGTCTATGTGCCGGGAGGAGCACTGCACAGCTTCGGGCCGGACACGCTGATCTACGAGATCCAGCAGACGTCCGATATCGGGCTGGATGCGATGCCGTACGACATGGACGGCAAGCGATACGACGTGGAGACGTGGCACCAGCGGATCGACGGGCTGATCGACCAACTGGAGCCGGCCCTGCGGCCGGTGGTCCAGGCCGGGCTCCGAATCCCCGCCGGGACCGACAACGACCGAACCTACTGCTGCGCAGGCCCTTACTTCGCGCTGGAACGATGGCGGGTCGGAGCAACGGAGCCCCTGCGCCATTCGTTCGAGACGGCGCTGATCCTGAGCAATCCGGCCGCGCCCTGCAAGGTGCGGGTCGGCGACTGGGCCGGAACGCTCGGTCGGGCGGAGACGCTGTTGTTGCCTGCCGTGCTGGGAGAAGTGATGGTCGAGGGGCCTGCCGATGTGCTGGCCGCCTACCTGCCGGATCTCGAAAAGGATGTGATCGCGCCGCTCCGGGCGGCGGGATACGGACCTGAGGTCATCAACACGTTGGGCGAGGTCAACGCCTCCTGAGAGGGCTGCATGCAGCGGAAAGGGAGGACATTGCGGCCAGTTCGCGACGGACAACGTCGTTATCAAGGCCGCAAGTCCTCCCGTACGGTCAGGCTATTGGCTCTTGGCGCGGCCGACGGCGTCGGCCCAAGCGTCGACGCGGAACTGGCGCTCGGCGTCCGTGATGGCCGGCTCGAAGCGCTTGTCGACCTCCCAGCTGTCGCGGACGTCCTCGCGGCCATCCCAGAGTCCGCAGCCGATACCGGCAAGATAGGCCGCGCCAAGCACGGTGGTCTCGACATTCTTGGGTCTGACGACCGGGACACCGAGCACATCGGCCTGGATCTGCATCAGGAGGTCGTTGGCGGCGGCACCGCCATCGACCCGAAGCTCCGCGAGGCTGATCCCGGCGTCATCCTGCATGGCCTGGAGCACGTCGCGCGATTGCATCGCGATCGCCTCCAGCGTCGCCCGGGCGATATGGGCGGCTGTGGTGCCGCGACTGATCCCGATGATGGTACCCCGGGCGTCGGCGTCCCAGTGCGGGGCTCCCATGCCGGAAAGCGCCGGGACGAACGAGACGCCAGCGGTGTCGGGCACCGAAGCGGCCAGCGCCTCGACGTCGGAGGCCCGCTCGATGATGCCAAGTCCATCCCGAAGCCACTGGACGGCCGCGCCGGTGACGAAGATGGAGCCCTCGAGGGCGTACTCGGTCTGCCCTTCGATATCCCAGGCGATGGTGGTGAGGAGCCGGTTGCGAGAGGTCGTGGCCTCCGGGCCGGTCTGCATCAACAGGAACGACCCGGTGCCGTAGGTGTTCTTCGCTTCACCGGGCTGGAAGCACGCCTGGCCGAAGAGGGCTGCGTGCTGGTCGCCCGCGGAACCGGTGATCGGGATCTCG
>DATGPC010000276.1:0-6965 GCA_035305265.1 Thermomicrobiales bacterium
GGGTATGCGCGTCCGGGCCTCCCCGGCGCCCTTGCGAGCGACCGGGGAAGCACCGGAGAGAGACAGTGGGGATGGGAAAAGGGATGCGAGGGACACGATTGTCCGAGCTACTGTCTCTCGTCCTTCACAACGCGCGGATGACGAAAAAGGTTACGGGGTGTCGGGCATGGGTGCTGTCACACCGGAATACCGGCGAGACGCAGTTACAGGGGAGTCCTGGCCGTTCATGAGAATGATGTTCCCAGACCCGATCGCGGCCACTGGCGTCCCGTCCGGAGTCCATGCACGGCTCGAATATGGCCCCGGACGGGAGGCCAGTGAACACGCATGTCGGTGACAGGATGATTCACGTCGTTGCGTGTCCAAGACCTCCCCGACGCCGATGCCAACATCTTTCATGCGATCAAACGCGCAACGAGCGCACCAGGTCGGCGAGGTCCTCGACGCGGGTACCGGGCTTCGGCGTCGCGAGGAACACGTGGGTGATACCGATCTCGCGCATCTGCTGCAGGCGAGCACGGACGTCCGGCAATGGACCGGCCACGACCAGCTCACGCATCAGGTCTGTCGGGATGGCGCGTTTCGCGGCGGCGATGTCGCCACCGCTGCGGAGGTCGCCGAAGCCGCCTCCCTTCGAGAGGATCTCGTCCGTGCGCATTGCGGCGCGGACGTCTGCGATGACGCGATCGACGTCGAACCCATCGGAGACGAGCAACCGCTCCATCGCCGGCAGGGCGTGGATCATGGCAACGGTCGCCTTGCGCCGCTCGTAGATCGCCTCCGGGTCGTCCGTGATCGTGACCTGCGCCCGGGCGGCGAAGACGAAGCCCGACGGGTCGCGACCCGCCTTCTCCGCGTGCCGGCGCACATCACGGATGGCGTCGCGCATGAACTGCATCGAGGAGAGGTCGTTGAAGATGACACCGTCGGCATGCTGCCCGGCGATGCGCATCGCGACCGGGCCGACCGCGGCGAGGTAGATCGGCAGATGATCCTGCACCGGCCGGAAGACGCGCTCCCAGCCCTGCACGGGCAACTCGGTAGCGTCGTCCGGGGCGGTGGCCCGCATCTCGGGCGACCACCACTGACGCAGGAGGCCAAACGTCTCGACGAGACGGCGGGTCGGCTTGCCGGTTTCCATCCCCATGGCGATGCGGTACCACTCCTCCTGCCCGCGGCCGAGGCCGAGGAAGGCGCGGCCGTCGCTGAGGAGATCGAGCGTCGCCATGGAGGCCGCGATGAGCGAGGGATGCCGGTAATAGGGATTGACGACGCCGGTGCCGAGCCGGATATGCGACGTCTCGCGGGCGATCGCGCCTAGGACAGCGAGCGCGTCCCAGCCGTCCGGGTCCTCCAGCAGCCAGAACGACTCGACGCCGGCCGCGTCGGCGATGCGGGCGAGCTGGATGGTGCGGTCGACGGCGTCGCGGATCGCGTTCCGGTCGCCGCTGCGCTGGGCAGAGCTCCACGGCGCCGGGTTGGCATCGAGGGAGAAGGAAAGCGGACGGCTCCCTTCATCAGGTTTGGCGATCTCCTCGCTGAGGATCACGGGATCGGTCGTCGTCATCGCGTTATTCCATGCCTCCATCGACCCAATCAAGGAAAGCGAGCACATCCTCCCAGCCGTTCCCATCGTCCAGCGACTGGTCCGAGAGCATGTGGTCGCGGACATACCGGCTGAGCGAGAGGCGCATCTCGGAACGGGTCATCTCCTCGACAGCGCGGCGGCAGCGACGATGCAACCGATCGACGTCGTCGCTCATGTAGCGCTCGCGCGGGTTCATGGTGAAGATGCGTTCGAGCGACGCCCAGACCTCGTGGTGCTGCATGCTCTCCTCCGGTGATATGGAAGACGCTTCGCGCCAGCCCCCGTACTTCGCACGGGGATTCATCGTGCCGCCCTGGATGCCGATGGCGTGACCGCTAATACTCCGTGACCCGCATCGGTCCGGGAGTCCCTTCGAGACGGGAGAAGCGGTGCAGCATTGTCGTAACGGACTCGAGATAGTTGATGTTCGCGTTGTCGAGGCCGGTTACCGGATGAACATCCCCGCTTGGCGCGTAGATCCCGAGCATCTCGTTGAGCGTCGTGGCCTTGGTGTACACACCGCCCTTGTAGCCCGGATCATCGAACAGCCGGCGCCGCCACTCCAGCGCGCAATACGCATCAGACTCGAATTCGAGATAGAGGCTGCCGTCCGGCGACTCGATGTACCCGGTCGCGCCGGGCGGCATCCCGTTGGGGTCCTCCAGCCAGGGCCGGAGTGACATCGGGTTGTTGTGATGCGGCTGGATGATGATGCCGGTGGTCTTCCACTGGTTCTCGAGCCACGCCTGGGCCCAGAAAAGCGCGCTGTGCGGGCTCGCCACCAGGTGGGTCTCCCGGCCATCCTCCTGCATCGGGGAGAGCTCTTCCATCAGCATCTTCTCGATGACGGCGTAGGGAACGTCGCCAATCTTCTTGTAGTCCCGCGTGATCTGGAGGAGGTTCGTCATGCCATCACGACTCCCGGGCCACGCCCCCGCACCCGTCCTGGGGAACGACGTCCGCGACCGGCATCCGGCTGTCGATGAAGGACGCTTACTGCTCGCGGAAGTAGAGGATGCGGCCACCCTGGCGCTCATCGCCCAGGCCAACGATCACCCCGGCAACGCCGTCATAGCCGGTCCACTCGTCTCCGCGCCGCGCCGCGCTGGCAGCCTCGGGCTCGACCAGCTGGGCGTAGATCTGGTGGCGGCTGCAGTACCAGACCTGATCGGCGCCCTCCACCGGGCGCATGCGATGGCGATCGCGAGGATGCCGCATACCAACTTCGCAGAGCGGATTCGGGCCACTTGTCGTCGTAGACATCAGTTAATGCTTACTCCCATAGCGAATGAACGAACACACCTGCACAGTATACGCCCGCATACCTGGGCCAACCCGCAGGTTCGGGGCCTTCAGGCGGCATGACCGGCTGGCGATCGACGATAATCAGGTCAGAGGGATCGACGAGCCCAGACGAAGGAGACCAACGATGCGGTACAGGATTTCGTTCAACGCCCCGAGCAAGATCATCATGGGCATCCTTGGAGCGGGACCGGGTCAGTCATGGGTCGACGTGACGCCTGACGAGGTTCAGGGTCGCGTTGGCTGGGCCGGGGACGTCACGATCCCGCGGTCCGACATCGCGTCGGTCAGCCGGCCGGACCAGACACCGTGGTGGCTGGGGCTCGGCGTTCACGGGATCCTCGGGACCTGGGCGTTCAACGGCTCCTTCAGCGGCATGGTGGAGATCAGGATGAAGCAACCGGCACGGGGACGGGTATTGTTCTTCCCGATCAAGCCGCACACGGTGTACTTCAGCCTCGAGCAACCCGATGAGTTCATCCACGAGCTGACGTCGAAGACCAAAGCCGGCGCGTAGGATCAGGTGCCGGAGGCCCTCCGCCACGCGCCTCGGGCGGCCTCCAGCCAGGCCTCCTCGTCGACGCCTCTCTGGGCGGCCACCCGGGCCAGGGAGTCGAGCGCGTTCTGCATGTCGGCGGGGAGCATCGCGCCGTCGTCGATCTCCGGAAGATCGTGTTCGTCCGGCTCCGCCTTGGGGGTCGCGGCATCGACCTGCGCCTTCGTCAGCTTGCCGGTTTCGGTGAATGTGTCGGCGAGGCGATCCTGCACCGATGGCGGGAGCTTCGCGGCGGCGAGCGCGACCGACGGCGTGATCCTGCCTTCGGCGAGACCGATGAAGAGCCGTCGCTCCAGCCGGGACAGCGTCTCGCGGGTCTCGATCGTGGAGGCGGCCATGCCGGTCAGGCCAGGCAACTTGCGACGATCGACACCAGAGCGCTCCAGCGCCCGCAACGCCCACAGCTCGGTGACGTAGTTGCCGGTGCGGAAATTGTTGGTGAGCAGGGTGACCTGTGCCGCATCGGCTTCATCTATATCAGGGATCACCCGCGCCGGAACGGTATCCAGCCCGGCCTCTCGCGCCGAGGCGACGCGCCGGTTGCCGTCGACGATCCCATAGGCCAGCTCGCCGTCCTCGTTCACAAGCTCGCGCAGGATGACCGGCACGACAACACCGTGGCGCTGCACGCTCTCGACGAGCTTTGCGGACGGACGTGGCCCGACCGTCTGGTCGATCTCCGCCACGGGTACCTCACGACTGATGATCTCAGGCATATCGCTCCCTTACGTCAGGCTGCTGTTCTCGATGCCGCCTCACCCCCTTCTCCCGATACACCTCTTGTATCATGCGCGTCACCTCCCCTTCCGGGATTCCGAGCTGGATCGCACGCAGGGCAACGCTCCGGAGGGCGATACGGACATCATCGGGTATCGCATCCGGCCGATCCGGTCCTGGCGGCGCCGTGGGTCGATGGACAAGAGTGACCGGTTCGCGGGATTCGGCTTGCCGCGTGGATTCTTCTACCGGCAGGTCTTCAGGCGGTTCAGTGGCCTCGACCGAGACGAACATCCCTCCATCGGATCCTACGTGCTGACACTGTTCACCCATGACGGTCGTCGGGACAACACTCGAATCCCGATGAACGCCGGAGGATACAGAAGCGAGGGTCACCGGGACCGATCCATGATCCCGGGAACCCGGATCGTAGGTAGGCTCATAGGTGGGAGACGCGTTGGGTCGCTCGACAACATGAACGTGAGGCGACTGGATCTCTTGAACGGCGTTTCGCCCGGTCGAGCCGCGTTCCTGACGACCTTTGCTGAGGGCTCTCAGGTCCTTCACCAGCAGCTTCCCCCTTGCCTCGTAAAGATCACCTACCTGACGCTGGTCCTCGTCGCGCATCCGCGACACCGTCAATGCGGCAGAGGTGGAGATCTTACCTTCAGCGAATCCGACAAAGACCCGTCGGTCCAGCCCGGAGAGACGATCGCAGACCCGGAAATTGGTCGACGTCAAAGCTGATGCGCCGACGATGCCCTTGCGCGTGATACCGGAGCGTTCCAGTTGCCTGATGGCCCACAGCTCCGTGACGAGATTCCCTGACCGGAACGAATTCGTGGCCAGGGTCAGGCGGGCCGCCTCTTCCGCGGTCACGCCGATCAGCACCCGCGCGGGGATGTACGCAATCCCGACTTGCCGTGCCGCCGCGACCCTGCGATTGCCATCGATGATCCCGTATGTGATGTTCCCGTCATCCTGTACCACCTCACGCAGGATGACCGGCACGATCACGCCCTGTCGCCTGACACTCCTGACGAACTTCGTGGTCGGAGCCGGTCCGGCAGTCTTCCCGACCAGCGCCAGGAGCACTTCCTGATCGATCGCTTGCATCGCGACCCTCCATGTTATGTCTCACTGTCAATGCGGCCATCGTATCACAGGAAAGAACATTTGTTCCATTCCTGAACCCGCAAATCTTTGCCACAGCCAAAAACATCGGCTTTTGCCTTTGCTAGACTCGGACCACGGGTTAACGCTCCTCTCGTCCTGTCCACCATTCATCAGGAGGAGTCTCGATGAGTCGCCTTCTCTCCCGCCGCTCCTTCAGCGTCGGGCTCGCCCTCTCGATTCCGGCCGCGCTCACCGGCCATCGCGCATTCTCCCAGACCGTTTTCCCGCACGACCCCTATGGCACCGCCATGGACCTGGAAAGCGCGTTCCAGCGTCTGAAACCGCACTACCTGCGTGACCTCCTCGTCAGCGCGCCTTTCGAGGCCGGTGACCTGGTGGCCGAGCGGTGGGCGGAGCTTGCCGATACGCCCTATTTCTCGTCCGTTGGCGGCGTCAATGTGCGCGCCGGTGACACGGTGATCGGCGCCTACAGCATCTACCTCGCGCCCGCCGGCGCCCGCGCGGGCCAGTACCTCGGTCGCCGCGCTTTGGAAGACATGACGTCCGAGATCGTGAATGTCGACGTTGCCGGGTATCCCGGCGAGGTCGTGGTTTACGAGGGAGACGAGCTGACGCAGCTGCCGATCGGCAACGTGATGGTGCTGGGGTATGCCGCCGGTGCCAGCGCCTCGACCCATCCATCGACGGAGAACGCCCAGCGTCTCGTCGAGCACCTCATGCAACTGTTCGTCATCCCGGCGTAGCAGGCAGGTCAACATGAGTGGAACGCGAGAAGGGAGGACATCAGGTGTCCTCCCTTCAGCCGTGCCCCGTATCAGGCGAGATCCTTCCGGCGGCGTAGCGCCCGCATCCCTGGCAAACGAACTGCTCCAGTGCGCCACGCACCCCGTACAATAACGATCGTACGTCCTGACCGCACGGTTACCTGTCCTGGATGCTCGCCTGATGAAACGCTATGTCCTCGTGGCCACCGGCATCGCCACGGTTGTCCTGATCAGCTTCCTCGTTGTCGAAGGGATGGGTATTTCGCTCCTGACCGACCCGTCCGGGGACATCCGGTCGGGCGGCCTCGCCGCGGCACTGCTCGGAGGCGGATTGCTGTTGGCGGACGTCTTCATCCCGATCCCGTCCAGCGTCATCATGATCGCGCACGGCGCGGCCTTCGGCGTGCTGGGCGGATTCCTGCTGTCGCTGGCGGCGAGCGTCGGCGGCGCAATGATCGGTTGGTGGGTCGGACGCGCGGGCAGCGGCTGGATGGACCGGATCGTGACCCCGGACGAGAAGCGGCAGGCGAACGCATTCATCCGGCGCTACGGGATGATGGCGATCATCATCTCGCGGTTGCTCCCGATCGTCGCCGAGACGGTGGCAGTCATGTCCGGCACGACGGATCTAGGCTGGCGGCGCGTACTGGTCGCGACGACGCTCGGGTCGATCCCGCCGGCGCTGATCTACGCGATCGCCGGGTCGGTGGCAACGGACTTCGCATCCGGCGCGCTGGTCGCGGCGGCGGTCTTCGTGCTCGCGGGCACGGCCTGGATGGTCGGGCGAAAGCTGATGCCGGGAGATGAGTCCACGGCGTCCCCTGCCGGGCAGGCGATCCTCGACTGACCGGCGCCTTCCTGTTGCCAGATCGCCGGATGTGCCATAGCGTAGGTTCCTAAC
>DATGPC010000277.1:0-5136 GCA_035305265.1 Thermomicrobiales bacterium
AAGACCCTCGCCAAGGAAGTCGGCTCCCGCGGCATCACGGTCAACGCCGTTGCCCCGGGCTTCATCGACACCCGGCTGACGGACGTCCTGCCGGACGATATCAAGCAGAAGTTGCTCGACAGCACGCCGCTGGGCCGCTTCGGGAAGGTCGAGGACATCGCCAACGCGGTTGCCTTCCTGGCCTCCGACGATGCGAGCTTTATCACGGGCCACGTCCTCTCGGTGGACGGCGGCTTGTCGATGGCGTCCTAAATGGTACTGCGGGCCCTGAAACGACCCCGGGGAGGACAGCGGGTGTTCAAGAAAATCCTGATCGCCAACCGTGGGGAGATCGCGCTGCGGATCTTGCGCGCATGCCGCGACCTCGGCATTCCCGCCGTTATCGCGTACAGCGAAGCGGATGCGGATTCGCTCCCGGTGCGCCTTGCGGATGAAGCGGTCTGCGTCGGACCGGCGCCGGCGGCAAAGTCGTACAACAACATCCCCGCGATCATCACGGCGGCGCTGGTCACCGGTTGTGACGCGATCCACCCGGGATATGGCTTTCTCGCCGAGAACGCCTACCTCGCGGAAATCTGCGAACAGGTCGGCGTCACGTTCATCGGCCCGCCGCCCGATGTCATCGAGAAGATGGGCAACAAGGCGGAGGCCCGCAAGGTCATGAAGGCCGCGGGGGTTCCGCTCCTGCCGGGCACGCAAGGTATCGTGCCGACGCTGACCCAGGCACGGGAGGCTGCGCGCGAGATCGGCTATCCGGTCGTGATCAAGGCGGTCGCCGGAGGTGGCGGGCGCGGCATGCGCGTCGCCCACAACGATGCCGAATTGACACGCGGCTATCCCCTCGCCCAGTCCGAGGCGGAGAGCGCCTTCGGCAACGGCGATGTCTATATCGAGCGCTACCTGCAGAAGCCTCGCCACGTCGAGGTGCAGGTCATCGGTGACCAGTACGGCAACGTCGTAGCCGTTGGCGACCGTGATTGCTCGCTGCAGCGGCGACACCAGAAGGTCGTCGAGGAGGCCCCGGCACCGGATCTCGCACCAAAGGTGCGCGAGCGGCTGCTGCGCACCGCCGAGAAGGGCGCCAAGGCGGCGAACTACTGGAGCGCCGGCACGCTGGAGTTCCTGCTCGACAGCGATGGCAGCTTCTACTTCATGGAGATGAACACCCGGATCCAGGTCGAGCACCCGATCACGGAAGAGGTTTCCAGCCTCGATCTTGTCGGGTGGCAGATCCGCGTTGCGGCCGGGGAGAAGCTGGACATCCCGAAGGAAGCGCTCACGCCGCGCGGGCACTCGATCGAATGCCGCATCACGGCGGAAGACGCCTCGAACGACTTCCGCCCGTCAGTTGGCAAGGTCGAGACCTATGTCGCGCCCGGCGGCCCGGGTATCCGGATGGATTCCCATCTCTTCCAGGGCTACGCCATCCCGCCGCACTACGATTCGCTGCTCGGGAAGGTCATCTCCTGGGGCGCTACACGCGAGCAAGCGGTGTCCCGGATGGAGCGCGCCTTGCGGGAGATGGTCCTGACAGGGGTCACGCACACGATCCCCTTCCACATCGCGATCATGGCCGATGACGCGTTCAAGCGCGGAGAGGTGCATACAGGCTTCATCCCCGAGTTCCTCGATCGTGCGGCATCGACGATTGGCGACGAGGACGCGCTTGACGGGGAATGAGCGCTGGATTGCGGATGACCACACTCGTGAACAGGACAGCGTGATGACGGACCAGAAACCCGACCAGACCGGGCCAAGGATGGACAAGGCCCAGGTCGACACCACGATCAAGATCGAGGAAGGCGGCGAGGTTCGCGGGACCGTCCGTATCGCTCCCGCGGTCCTCATCCAGCTGATTGAAACGACCGTGCTCGATATCCCCGGCGTTGTCGCACTCACCAGCCACAAACGGCGGAAATCCGAAGACGCCGGGGAGATGCCGGGCGGCAAATCGTTCGACGATGGCAAGGTCCGCGTGACCGTTGACGGCGACCAGATCGATGCCGACGTCTCGATCACCGTCCAGAGCGGCACGAACGTCTCTCGCCTCACCGACCAGATTCGCGAGAAAGTCGGCGTCGCCGCCGGCCGTATGCTGGGCATGACGGTCCGTAGCGTGGATATCTATGTCGCCGATATCGTCGCCGCCGGAGACTAGCGATCCTGACACCATTCGAAAACTCGCCTGTCACGGCGGTTGACCGGCGACCATCACGCCACGACCTTTTGGACCCGTCCGGAGTCCGGCGGTACGGCGCCATCGCAGCATTCCAGCACATCCAGGGAACCACATGACCGACAATACCAACGATCCCCACGAAACAGCCCAGGCCCCCGGTCCTGAGCCACGGAAAAAGAAACGTCGATCCCGCGCCCCGCTCCCGGAAGGGTTCGCCAAGGGAGCCTATGTCGACCGCTCGGCCGTATTTCACCAGGCCCGCGTGCTGGCGATGCAATCCCTGTACGAGATGGAGCTGGTCCAGCGCCCGATCGAGGACATCATCGAGCGCATCCGGCACGATGACTCGCAGCTTCCCGACTCGGTGACGGAGGACGTGGACGCCGACGAGTCCGGCATCGACGACATTCCGCAGCCGGTGGCCGATCGGGCCATCAACCTCGTGCAGGGCGTCATGGCGAACATGGTGGAGATCGACGCCGCCATCGAGAAGGCCGCGCCGCAGTTCCCGGTGGCGCAGCTCGCCAACGTCGACCGCAACGTCCTTCGGCTCGCGATCCACGAGCTCCAGCACGTACCGGAGGTGCCGTACAAGGTCGCGATCAACGAGGCAGTGGAGATTGCCAAGCGCTACGGCGGCCCGAACTCGGGCAAGTTCGTTAACGGCGTCCTCGGCACGATCTCGCGTCAGCTCCCGCCGGAGCGCACCGCCGGCAAGCGATAACGGCACTCCGTACCATCCACATCACAACTACGACCGGTGAGAGATACGGGCAATTTACGCCGCGCACAACGTGCGGCGGTATGCGTATTCCCTCGAAGCGAGTCTTCCTAGCGACCATCGGGATTGTTGGGGTATCATCCACCGGGTAAGCTACCTGTAGCACGCAGGGCAGCCATTGTCGCTTGTGCGTGCCTGGCTGGCAGGTTGGGGCGCCTCCCCTCCGAGGAGGACCCGGTTGTTTGTTCTCTTCTGAGGAGGTTTCAGTTGGCTACTACTCTTGAGCGTGTTCAGAGCATCGTGACCGATCGCCTCGGCGTCGACGCCGATCAGGTTGTCCCGGAAGCCGAGTTCATCGGTGACCTCAATGCCGACTCGCTCGACCTGGTCGAGGTCATCATGGCCATGGAGCAGGAATTCGATCTCGAGATCAAGGACGAGGACGCGGAGAAGATCCGCACCGTCGGCGACGCCGTCAAGTACATCGACGAGAACTCTGCCGCCTAGGCACGTTCCCTGATCGCCGGTGTGGCCGCACGTCGACCCGCCGTCCTGAACATGACACCTTGATGCGGTACATTCGCCTGTTTCACCGGGCGCATGTACCGCGTCGCCAGCGAGTGAACGACCTTGCGGCACAGCGGCGGAAGCCAGTGCTACCGCCGCCCCACCCGGCACCGCCGGGCGCCGACGAACCGTGTATCCATTCTGGTCGTCCGAGAAACGTTGCTGAGATACATGGTCCGACCTCGCGCCAATGGACTCCACAGGTAGCGATCAACTGCGTACATGATGCGCAGGATCATCCAGGAGACAGAGTTACGACATGGCGCGTTCCATCAAGCAAATGATCCCTAGTATCCGGATGCCCAGGCTTCCGGACTGGAACAGCGACGAGCCCGACGTCTTCGAAGAGATGACGTTGCAGGAGCACCTCGAAGAGCTCCGCGACCGCATCATGAAGATGGTCATTGCCATCGTCCCGACGTTCCTCTTCGGGTTCTTCGTCGCGGGCCGAATCCTCACCGATATCAGCGAAAAGGCCAACACGGCCGCCGGTCTCGACGTGAAGTCGCCGACCGAGACGATCACACTGACATTCAAGGTGGCGCTCTACGTCGCGATCGCCATCTGTATGCCGATCATCGTCTACCAGTTCGTCGCATTCCTCGCGCCGGGTATGACGAAGAAGGAGAAGAAGATCCTCTTCTCCTCCCTCCCGTTCGTCACGATCCTGTTCGTCCTCGGCTGTTACTACGGCTATTTTATCGCCGCGCCGCGCGCGCTGCACTTCCTGTCGACGTGGAATACAGGCGCGTTCGACTGGAACCCGGACGGATCGGAATCAGTGTCATTCTTCATGACACTGATGATCGGACTGGGACTATCGTTCCAGCTTCCCGTCATCATGTTCATCCTGGCGAAAATCGGTATCGCCAGCCCGGCACTGATGAGGAAGTATCGGAAGTACGCGTTCCTGGTGCTACTGGTCGTGTCGGCAGTCATCACCCCGAGCACGGACCCGTACAACATGGCGATCGTCGCCGTCCCGCTCGTGGTCCTGTACGAGGTCGGAATCATCCTGTCATCGATCTTCGCCAAGACGGGCCTGCGCAACCAGCCTACGACTCCGGAAGGTGTCGAGGTCGAGGAAACCAGCGCCATCGAGAAGGCTGACGATATCTAGCATCACGAACGAGAACGCCCCTGGTCAGATGACCAGGGGCGTTTTTGGTGCCGTTTCTCATGGGTTCCGAAGTTGTGGGCGTTCGGCGCCGGCGGTACGGCAGGACTTGGCGCCTACTCGAGCCGACCGGCCTTGCGCAGTTCGTCCTCGTTTGCAGGCCGCACGGCAATAGTCCACTCGTTCCGGTACGTGACCATTCCCGGTCCGCCGCCCTTGATCTTGCGGACGTGCCGCCGTGGCGCAACATCGACCTCGACGGTGCCGCTCTCCCTTGATCCGGAGTAGTACGCCGCCAACGCCGCCGCCGTCTCGACCGCATCCTCGTCCGGCTCTTCCGACGGAACCCGCAGGCGAAGGATGACGTGCGAACCCGGAACGCCGCGCGCGTGCAGCCACAGGTCGTCCGGCCCGGCAATATCGAACGTCACCTGGGCATTCTCCCGCCCTGAGCGCCCGATATAGATCAGGTTGCCGTCGTCATCGGCGAGAGGTTGCACCTTCCTGGACGATTGCTTCTTCGAGCCCTGATGGCCCTTCTTCTCGTTCACC
>DATGPC010000278.1:0-4393 GCA_035305265.1 Thermomicrobiales bacterium
GACGAACCCGACCGGCAGCGCGAACGTCAGCAGATACCGCAACGTGCCCGGGAAGATGCTGAACGGGTAGTTCCCGTAGACGTTGAACACCTCGTTCACCGTCGTCCGCACCGACATCGTCTGCAGGTACCGGAACGACAGCGCCCCGAGCGCGATCTGCACCGCGCCCTCGACCAATCCACCCCCGACCACCGCCAGCAGCAGGAACACCACCGCCAGCGGCGACCAGTCCACCGCCGCGTTCAGGCTCGCCGCGACCAGCAGCGCGCTCCCGCCGAGCAGGTCGCCGAAGGCGTTGATCCGCAATTTCCGCGTGAAGAGCTGGAGGAGCGGCGGCATCGGCCGGACGAGGAACCGGTCGTATTCGCCGTTGATCAACACCCGGTCAGCCTCGAACATCTGGCTGAAGCAGGCGTAGAAGATGCCGTGCGACGTCAGCCGCATCCCGTAGAGGAACGTGATCTCCGGCAACGTCCACCCGCCCAGCTCGTCGAACCGCGCCAGGATAATCCAGACCGCGACGAACCCCGCGAGCTGGTAGAGGATGCCCCCCATGATGCTGGTGATCGCGTTCGCCCGGTACTGCAGCTCGGAGCGGATCGAGGCCGAGGCCAACGTGCCGAGCACGGAGAGCTTTTGCATCTCAGCCCCCCTGGATCACGGTGTGCCGCACTGCCCGCTGCCACACGAACCGGATGACGAAGACCATGGCAACCGCCCAGAATGCCTGAAGCGCAAGCGCCGTCCCGATCCCGCCCGTCGCCGGCTCCCCGACATAGATCGACACCGGGATGTACGCGATCGACTGGAACGGCAGCAACTGGATGACCTGACGCAACAGGTCCGGCATGAACCACAGCGGCACCAGCGCCCCGGTCGCGAAGTTCCCGATCAACCGGTACATCATCGAGAACCCGGTCATCTCCAGCGTCCAGAAACTCACCAGCCCGATCAACATGTTCAGCTGCACAGCGATGATCCACGCCAGCAGGAAGCTCAGCGCGTATCCGACGCCGTCCGTGACCGTCGCAGGAGGCCGCAGCTCGCCGAGCACGAACGCGATCGGCACCGCCACGACCATCATCGGCAGCAACCCAATCATGTCTCCCGCCGCGCCGGCAATCAGCTGGCTCGGGTAGCTCACCGGTCGGCTGAGATCGAACCCGATCTGCCCCTCCCGGATACGCGCCTGGATATCGCCGGAGATCTCCGGCTGCAGGAAGTAAAGCTGCAGGTTCGCGATCGTCAGGTAGACCAGCGTCTGCCGCAGCGTGATCCCGTCGACCTCGCCCTGCGAGCCGTACGCCGCCGTCCAGACGATCGTCAGCAGGTAGATCGTCACCGCCGTCAGCACGATCCCCATCAGGACGTTGAAGCGGTACATGTACTGCCAGCGGATGTTCGCCCGCGCGATCTCCACCCACGCCGGCAAGTTAGCCCGAAGGGTCACGACCTGACCTCAATCGTTCCGTCGTCCCCGACGACGATCGCTTCCCCATCCCGGAGGGTCCGGTAAGACAACCCCTTCCGCTCCATATATGCGGCGGCGGTTTCCGCCATCTCGCTCTCCGGATGATCCGACCGCCAGTGCGGGACGATCCGGAACGGGATCAGGCCCAGCGTCGTGGGCGGGATGTCGGGGTCATACCCCTCGGGCACAGCGCCGGGATCGTCGATCAGGTGGATACCGTCGAGGTCGGGGCAGGTAACACAGGAGCCAGCCGAGTAGCCGGCGTAGATCATCCCCCGCTCCAACGCCGGCAGGAGCGCGTCACGGAAACCGGATGCGGTCATCGCCCGCGCCAGCGCGAACGTGTTCCCGCCAACGATCCACACGAGATCGAATAGCGCCAGACGGGCCGCGAGGCCGGCTCCATCGGCGAAATAGTCCCGAAGATCGATCTCTTCGGACCGATAACCGAGCATCTCCAGGTCCGCGATCTCTCGCCCGAGGTTCATCGCCCGGGTTTCGCCATACACGTCCAGCGCGTTGAGGATGATTCCGGCGCGGCCGTCACCGTCATTCCGGTGCAGGACCCGGGGATTGTTTCCGAGGCGATACGAGCTGAGATACATCATGACCGCACCTCGCCTGACTCCACGATCTCCCGCACCACGCCCTCCAGCGCTGGCTCGACGATCGCGATATCCGACACCGGGAAGCGGGCGACGACCGCCGCGATGACGTCCGTCACCGGCACGCGCTCCGGGTCGAACCGGACGACCAGCCGTCCCGGCTCACGCGACACGATCTCCGCACCGGGCACGTCGAGCGCGACGCCTTCCGGCACGCCGTTCGGCGCCAGCGTCACGTTCAGCTCCCGGTACGGCGCGTACCGCCGCTTCAGCTCAGCCACTGCGCCGTCGAAGAGCACCCGTCCCTTGTCGATGAAGATGATTCGCTTGCAGAGCCGCTCGACGTCGGCCAGATCGTGCGTTGTCAGCATGATCGTCGTGCCGGCATCCCGGTTCACCTCGGCGATGAACTGCCGCATCCGTTCCTTTGCAACGACGTCCAGCCCGACCGTCGGCTCGTCGAGATACAGGATCGGCGGCTCGTAGAGCATCGCTGCCGCGAGGTCGCCCCGCATCCGCTGCCCGAGGCTCAGCTGACGCACCGGCGTGGTCAGGAACGGCCCCAGATCCAGCAGCTCCGTCAACCGCCCGAGGTTGCGCCGGTAGCGCTCGTCATCCACGCGGTAGAGCTTGCCGATGATCTTCAACGAATCCGCCAGCGGCAAGTCCCACCAGAGCTGGGTGCGCTGCCCGAAGACGACCCCGATGTTCAGCGCGTTCCGCTCCCGGTCCTCCCACGGCCTCAAGCCGGCGACCGTCGCCTCCCCGCCACTCGGCACCAGGATGCCGGAGAGCATCTTGATCGTCGTCGACTTGCCGGCCCCGTTCGACCCGAGATACCCGACCAGCTCACCCTCCTCGATCGAGAATGAAACGTCGTCGACCGCGCGGGTGACGTTGTACTCGCGCGTGAAGAACGTCCGCAGGCCACCGAACGGCCCCTCGATTCGCTTCGGTCGCCGGAATTCTTTCTGGAGATGGGTGGCCTCGATGATCGGCACGGAGTGTCCCCGCAGGTGCATGGCGGAAGGTTGTCAACGCCGCCTATCGTCGCATGGACCGGCATCCCGTACCAGCGCCAACGGCCCGAGAAGCAGCCTCGCCTTCAGGCGGGCTCGGAGAGCGACACCGGATCACGCCCGGGCGAGACACGGACGACGAACAGGACGAACGCCGTCACGGCAATCGCCACCGACACGACGATGACGATACCAAGCGGCAGCACGGTGTCGTCGCCCGCGAGACCGACGAGAGGTGCCGTAACCCCGCCCACCGCGTACCGGATGACGCCCAGCAGGGACGCAGCCGTCCCCGCGAGCTCGGGATAGTCGGTGAGCGCGAGGGAGGTTGCCGGCGGCGTGACGACCGCCGCGCCACTGACGATGAGGAACAACGAGGGGATCACGAAGGTCAACGAGAGCTGAAGCGGCTGCGTCACGAGCAGGCCAACCGCCCCGATCCCGCACATCACCAGTCCAGCAACGATCGTCCCGCGCGCAGACCAGGCTTCTGCGGCACGGCCGGCGAGATAGCCGAACACCATGAAGCCGAACGAGGTGAGCCCAAAGACGAAGGAATACTCCTGCGGCGAGAGGCCGTAGATCCCCTGCAGGACGTACGTGGCACCGCTGAGATAGGCGAACACCGCGGCGTACACGAAGCCGATCAGGACGGTCGCGCCGACAAAGAGCCGGTCGGCCAGGAGCCGCCGGTAGCCTTGCCCGACCTGCCGAAGTCCTCCGGTCGTACGCCGGTCGGCGGGAAGCGTTTCGCGAAAGATGATCAGGGCAGCGATGAGCAGCACCACGCCGGTGAAGGCGAGAAAGAGGAACAACCCTCGCCAGTCCGTGAAGCGTGCGATCTGCCCGCCGATCAGCGGGCCGATGATGGCGGCAAGGCCCGCAACGACGGAGACCTTCCCGTAGTAGCGAACAAGCGCCCCACCATCGTAGATATCGCGGCCGGCAGCCTGCGCGATCACGATGCCGACAGCCCCGGCAAGCCCCTGGAGGAAACGGAATGCGATGAGCACTTCGATCGAAGGGCTCACGGCACACAGCGCCGACATCACGCCATAGGCCGCGATGCCGACTAGCGCCGGTTTCCGCCTGCCGTACCGGTCTGACACCGGGCCGGCCACCACCTGACCGGCGGCCAACCCGAGCAAACACGCCGTCATCGTCAGCTGGGCGACCGAGGTCGCGGCATCGAGGTCGCTCGTCAGCGCCGGCAGGACCGGAAGGTAGAGGTCCATCGAGAGCGGGCCGAAGATCGTCAGGCACAGCAGGAGGGTCGAGAGCAGGGCTCCCGTCTGCCG
>DATGPC010000279.1:0-13444 GCA_035305265.1 Thermomicrobiales bacterium
CTCCGGATTTCCGCGCCGCGTCCACCACTCCGGCGAGACTGGCGTTGATGACCGCCGTCGCGCCGCCGGACTGGCCAACAAGCAGGGTCGATTCGTCTGTCAGGCGTGTATCAGACACGGGGTTGGTTTCCTTTCATGGAGTTGAATTCCGTAGGGTCGGCCCTTGTGGGCGACCTCTGGTCCGGTCACCAGGGCCGACTGTACGGAACACAATCACGGCAACAACGTCTTCGCATCCCCAACGATGACCGTCGGTTCAGCAGCGCGGATGCGCGCCACTACCGCATCACCGGACGCCAGCCGTTCCCGCCACGTCGTCGAGCCATAGAACGAGATGTCCACATCCGCCGGAGCCACCTCGAGGATCTTCCCGACCCGCTCCTGCACCGTCGAGAACGCCTCCAGGCCAACATCGCCGATCAACGTCACCGAGGGACGGGGCTCCCGCACCAGCAGCGCCCCTTCGAGCCCTTCGATATCGGACAGCGCGTACCGCAGCAGCTCGGCCTGCCCCACCACCGAGAGGACCAGCCACATGAGCACCGGCACAAACCCATGCTCCCGGTCGAGCCAGTACCGCCGCGAAGCGCCCTCCCGGCGTCCCCTCAGGACTCCGAGCCGCTCCAGCTTGTAGCACTCGTGCTGGACGCTGCTGATCGACAGGTCGAGCGCGCGCGACAGCTCGGTCAGCGAAAAACGTGATTCCTCGCGCGCTACCATGAATGCGAGCACCGCCGCCCGGACTTTGGACGACAACAACTCCGCCAATATCTCCGTCCCGCCACGGGAACGCGCCGCTTCGCCAGATGCCATCCGCTCCAAATCCTCTGCACGAACGCAATCTTTACCGGGACATCGTAGCACGCGGACCTGAAGGGCCCGGTCGCCGGGCACACCCCCTGCGTCCAGGATGCCGATCGAGCCTTGCCGCAGCACCGTCATCCCCTCGCCACCACGCGAAAGGGATACGCGAAGCGTGTCGAGGAATCCTCATCGGCGACGGATCATGGATTCAGCAAGAATGGCCCTCTGGCAGCCGCCGTCAGGATGCCGTCCCGTCCAGATACACGAACGAACAGGCCAACCCCGCTCCCCTCTGGAGTTTGCGCGCCTTTTTCCTTACTATATGAGAGAAATCGACGTCAGCGCCGCACCGATAATCATGCACCAGGTGCCGCTCGTTCGCGCTGATTCGCTCTTCGGTTCGGGAGGACCCAATTAGTACCACCTTTGGGCTCGTCGCCATCGCGCTGTTGGTGCTGGCCAATGGCTTCTTCGTGGCGACCGAGTTCGCGCTTGTCTCCGTTCGTCGTTCCCGCATCCAGCAACATGCCCTCGAGGGTGATCCGCGTGCCAGCGGCCTGCTCTCCCGCCTCAACAACCTCGATACATCCATAGCCGCGGTCCAGATCGGCATCAGCGCCTGCACCATCGCCCTTGGGTTGGTCGGCGTGCCCACACTCGTCCGCATCCTGGAGCCCGCGCTCGAATCCCTGCCGGTTCAACCCGGCGACGCCGTCATCACCGGCGTCTCGATCGCCGTCGCGTTCATCCTGCTCGTCGCCGTACATGTCGTCCTCGCCGAGCTGACGCCGCGCGGGATCGGCCTGGAGCGCCCCGTCGAGACGTCGCTGGCCGCGGCGCGCCCCATCCATCGCCTCGCGTCCCTGCTCACGCCGATCGTCGCTCCACTGGGGTGGCTGACCGGCCGCATCCTCCGACTGTTCGGCATCCAGCCGGCCGGGGGCCATCACCTCGTGCTGACCACCGACGAGCTGCTCCAGTCCATCGACGCCAGCCATGAGGCCGGTATCGTCGACGAAGCCGCCCTGGACCTCGTCGGCCGCGCCTTCGTGTTCACCGACCTCGAAGCCCGCCACGTCATGGTGCCGCGGACGGAGGTCGTTGCCATTCCGGTCGATTCCTCGCTCGACGACATCGTGAAGGTCCTGTCGGAAACATCGTTCACCCGCATCCCTGTCTATGACGGCGACGCCGACAACATCATCGGCATCATCAAGTCGAAGCGCCTGCTCCCGATCTTCCTGAAGGAGCTCTCCACCCGGCGCGAGGCCAGCGCCCGGAACGGCGAGGGATCGGGTGAGGATGTCCCGTTCGACATTCGCGACTATATGTTCGAGCCAATCCTCGTCCCGGAAACGCTCTCCGCGAGCGAGGTCCTGACCCAGATGCGGAAGACCCACGCGCAGCTTGCCGTCGTCATCGACGAATATGGTGGTACCGCCGGGATCGTCACCCTCAAGGACATCGTCACCCAGCTCGTAGGCCGCATCCACGACGAGGAGGACGGACCGGTCGAGCCGGTGAAGGCCCCGAACGGCGACCTGCATCTCAACGGCCTCATCGGCCTCTCGGAGCTTCGCGAGGAATTCGGGATCGACCTTTCCAGCGAGAATATCGACGTCGAAACATTGGGCGGCTACGTCTTCTACCGCCTCGGTCGCCCCGGCAATGTCGGGGACACGATCATCTCCGAGAACGGCTATGCCTTCACGGTCGAGGAAATGGATGGCCTGCGCATCGCCCGCGTCGGCATCCGGCCCGTTACCGGACCGCCGGCAAGCGTCGCCGCCTGATCCCGGAGGATATGCGTGACCACTCCCGTGCCGACGGATATCTATCGCAACCTGGCGCCGCTTGTCGCCCGCAAGAACCGGCTTTCCTCCCGAACGCGGGAGTTCCACCGGCGATTGCCCGGCTACGAGCCGTCACCGGTGGTTGACCTTCCCGGGGTCGCGCAACTCCTCGATGTCGAGAAGGTCACCGCCAAGATCGAGACATCCCGCTACGGCCTCCCGGCGTTCAAGATTCTCGGCGCGAGCTGGGCGATCTACCGAGAGCTCTGCCGGCGCATCCCCGGTCTCGAATCGCGATGGTCAACGCTCGATGACCTGCGCCGGGAAACCGAATCGCTCGGCGGCATCACGTTTGTCGCCGCTACCGACGGCAATCACGGCCGCGCGGTCGCCCATATGGCGTCCCTTCTCGGCCAGCAATCACACATCCTCGTCCCGGCCGGGATGGCGCCCGCCCGCATCCGCGCGATCGAGAGCGAGGGCGCGACCGTCACCGTGATCGACGGCACCTACGACGACGCCATCGCCGCGTCGGCCCGCATGGCGGACGACACCCACCTCGTGATCTCGGACACATCCTGGGAGGGCTACAGCGACGTCCCGCTCGACGTCGTCGACGGGTACAGCACGATCTTCACCGAGGTTGAGGACCAGCTTCCCGATCTCCCGACCCACCTCGTGGTGCAGATGGGCGTCGGCTCCCTCGGCACCGCCGCCATCCGCGCCGCGATGAAATGGGACGCGAAGGTCGTCAGCGTCGAGCCCGAAGGTGCGGACGCGATTCTCGCCTCACTCCGCGAAAAGCGCCCGGTCGAGGTGCCTGGCCCGCATACGTCCATCATGGCCGGCCTCAACTGCGGCGCGCCCTCGCAGATCGTCTGGGACGAGCTCTGGACCGGCATCGATCTCGCCGTCGCCATCCCGGACGACGCGGCGCGGGAAGCGATGCGTGTCCTCGCGGACGCCGGGATCGTCGCCGGGGAAACCGGTGCGGCCGGACTCGGCGGCATCCTCGCCCTGGCGGAGATGGACGACTGGCAGGCGACCCGCAAGAGCCTCAAGCTCTCGCCGCGCAGCCATATCCTGCTGCTCATTACCGAGGGCGCGACCGATCCCGCCGCATGGGAAGAGATCACTGGTCGCACGCTGGAGTAACATCACCCCGTAGCGCCGTACATCGATCGCAGCGGCGCCGTGCTCGATCAGAAACGGGGCCTCTTCGTGCGAATCCGCGTCCTCTTGACCGTCCTTGCTACGTTGATCCTGGCACTTCCGCATGCTGCCGGAACCGCCAACGCAGCCATCGCCTGTGACGACTCGACCGCGCCACCCGCGTCTCCTTCCGCGACGCCGGCTATGCCGGACTATCCGTCCTTCCCGGAGGACGGCGGCGACTTGCACATCATGGCGGCCGCATCGCTCACCGATGCCTTCGGCGAGATGGAACGACGGCTGGAAGAGCAGCATCCCGGCCTCGACATCACGATCGAGACCGCTGGCTCCCAGACCCTCGTGACCCAGATCCAGTCAGGCGCGGAGGCCGACATCCTCGCCACCGCAGACAACGTTTCGATGCGATCCGCGATGGATGCAGGGCTCATCACCGGCGAGCCTGTCACGTTCACGCGGAACAGGCTCGTCATCGCCACCCCGGCCGATAACCCGGCCGGCATCGAATCCATCAACGACCTCGCCACCGACGACATCAGCCTCGTCCTCGCCGGCGAGGACGTCCCGGCCGGCGCCTATGCCCGCACGGCGCTCTGCGCCCATGCCGCCACGACCGATGGTGCATCCGCCTGGCTAGACCGTGTGGACGCCAACACCGTCTCGGAGGAACCGGACGTCCGCCACGTGCTCACCAAGCTCATCCTCGGTGAGGCCGACGCTGGCATCATCTACGCCAGTGACGCCGCCGCGGCAGAGCTTGCCGGCACGCCGCTCACCGTCATCGAGCTACCCGACGACGTCTCCGTCCCCGCGACCTACCCGATCGCGCCGGTCGACGGCGGCAACACCGATCTCGCGCTGGCCTTCATCGGCTTCGCGCTCAGCGACGAGGGGCAGGCCATTCTCGCGGAATACGGCTTCGCCTGAGATGGCGATAGGTTGGGATCAGGAGATAGTGACAATCAGGGGCGCTTTCTGGCAAAATAGGAGCACCTCGAAAAAGCGTGGCCGGTAGGGTAAGCCCGGCCGCCCTCTCCGGAGGGTTCCTGTTCCGCTTCCATGCGAGAACCCACGAGGAACGGTTGGCGTGCGCGCCGTTCACGTTCCCGGGTGCATCGCATGTGCCATTTCCCACGCGCTCCCCCGGACACCCCGATCACCGTCGTTCGTGTCCGCATCTTCAGGGAGAGCATATCGATGAGACTTCAACACCTCGGCTTCAACGCCACCGACCCGTCTGCGTTGGCAGACTTCCTCGTGCGGTTCTTCAACCTGCGTAAGACCCTGCACAACAACCACATCATCATGCTCGAGGACAACCACGGCTTCGTCCTGGCCCTGCTTCACGCCAACGGGCATCCGACAGCGTCCCCCGATTTCCATCTCGGCTTCTACGTCGGCGAAGACGAACTCCACGCGACCCATGCCGCGCTCGTCCGGCACGGCCATGCGCCGACCGACATCGCCCTGCGCCACGACGGCCTCAAGTTCTTCGTCAACGCTCCCGGCGACGTCCTGCTGGAGGTCTCCGTCCCTCCCACGCCGGATCCGGAATATGCCAGCCATCCGAGCCCGTGCTTCAAATACAGCACGGGCTCGCCCTTGACACCCCAATGCCATGCGCCCCGCACGACCCCCCCTCGTCTCGACTGGCCCCAAACCAGTTCCTTCCAATTCGACTCCCAACTCCATGAAATATTTATGTCTTGTACTTCCAGCATCTGCGTAGTATTATGACAACCGGGATCTAATATCGTCTTTTCTCAGACCGACAACAGGAATACATCATGGGTCGTCACGCATCGTCGCCGATCCGCCTGCTCGATCATGAGCAGAGCGGAATCTCGGAGAGTCCGTATATCGTGATGCTGGTTCCGGCATGCAACGAAGAAGCGCATATTGAGGCCACACTGGAGTCACTTAATCAGCAAACCCGTCGTCCTGACGAAACCATTGTTATTCTCAACAACTCAACCGACCGTACGGAAGAGATCGTCTCCGGCATGCTTCCCCGGTTTCACGGGTTGAAATTGCTGAATATGAGGGAAAACAAAGCGAAGAAGTCCGGCGCCCTGAACTACGGCATCCGCTCTTTGGACCTCACCGATCGCATGATCATCGGCGAGATGGATGCCGACACAAAGGTTGCCCCCGACATCATCGAAGAGGGCATCAAGGAATTCGCCGCCAACCCGCGCCTCGGCGGCCTGTGCTCTCGATGTGGCGTGAAGCCATTCGACGAATGCGGCGAGCGGGACCCCGGCCAGCGACCGACTAAATGGGAATACGTGGTTTGGTTGCTGCAAATCTATGAATACGGCATTACCGACCGCCGTCGCGCCGAGATGGCAGGCAAGGTCAAGGTCATGGCCGGAGCCTTCACCCTCTATACAGCCGCTGCCCTCCGGCAGGCCGCAAAGCTCCACACCGGCCCGGGCGAACCGATGCAGGTCTTCGATGAGTCATCGCGCGTGGAGGACTATGTCCTGACGCTGGACGTCCGTGGTGCCGGTTTCGATGCGCTGTGTGGTCAAACCATGCGTGCGTGGACTGATGTCCCGATCACGCTGCTCGGGCCGAGGGGCCTCTTCAAGCAGCGCATCCGCTGGTACGGCGGCTCGGTGGACGAGTTCCGTCGCCGGCGCTTCCGGCCGGAGATTCGTCATGACGTCCTGATGGAAGCCTTCACGATCTACATGAGTCTTTCCAAGCTCGTTGCCATCCTCGCATTCCTCTTCATTTGGTTACATCCGACGATCAATGCGGAGTGGGGCGTATTTGCCGTTTCTATCCTGGTGCTGACGGTGGTCGTCAATCTCATCATGTACGGGCCATGTGTCCGCTATATGGAGCACGTGCCCCGCACCCTGCAGGTCCTTCCACTGACGATCCTGCCGATCTTCCTCTACCGCCTGTGGGATGAGGTGGTGCTGTTCCTCTCATACGTCGACAGCCTCACCGGCAAGAATCAACGCTGGTAATCTCCCTACCCGTTCTCCCCAATCTCATTTCGACAGCACACGTCGATTGACGAGGAATCAGTCATGCATTGGACGATCCTGACGAGCGACCTGGACACACTTGTCCTTATCCTTCCCCACGTGAGTGCTTCGGCACTGCTGGACAGTATCTGGATGTTCCTGTTCGGGTCGCTGGTGATGGGCCTGCTGGCCGTCGCATCGACGGTCATCCAGCGCCAGCGGAGCTATTGGTTGCACAACGCAAGGGAGCAATCGCCACGCCTCATCGCTGTCGAGACCACGGTGTTGGCGTCGATCAAGCCGGCCGAAGAGGCGCCGGTGCCATCCCCGGCCTACGCCGCCTGAGCCTTCATGCGAAAAGGGCCGCGTATTGCTCGCGGCCCCTTTTCATTCGCCCAGCATCTTCCGCGCGAAGGACGTCACCCGCGCGTCCAGATCCTCCGGATACGCGTACCCCAGCGACTCTCCCACCTCGCGCGCAACCCGCCGGAAGAGCCCGATCATCCGGAACATCGCCTCCCGGTTCGCCTCGACATCGATGCCGGCGTAGGTTCCCTCCAGGTCATCCCGGACATCCGGCGGCAGGCGCGTCATCAGCCCCTTCCCGTTGATGCCCACCGGCAACGACCAGTCGTGGTCACACTCGACCCGCCACTCCAGCATCGGCAACAGGTAGACGTAGCGCATGTCGTAGTCGAGCGCCCATTTCCCCGGCAACACGTCTCCCCGCACGAGGCACTTCGCCACATACGGCACGCCGATGAAGAAATCGTTCACCAGCGTCAGGTACGTCTCCTCGTCCGGCCGCTGCGGGATATACGCCGTGTACGTCGGCGCCGCCAGCCGCCCGGCCACGCCGTCCTTGTCCAGCAACACCCGGTACCCCGCGTCCAGCTCGTCCGGCAGGCGATCCAGGACCGCGATCCGATCCAGCATCCCGACCGGCCACAGCGAGAAGTCGATCTTCAACCCGTCTTCGTACTGGATGATGTTCCCGGACCACGCACACCCCGTATCCGCGTCCGTTTCGACCGGATCCCAATACGCGACCAGCACTTCGCCGAAATCCCCGACCCACCCGTGATCGTCCACGTAGGGCTGGATATCGCGCGTCACCACGATCACGTCGTAGTCCGACAGCGCGTCAACCACACC
Source organism: Thermomicrobiales bacterium (assembly GCA_035305265.1). GTDB lineage: Bacteria > Chloroflexota > Chloroflexia > Thermomicrobiales > UBA6265 > UBA6265. Next base: position 7,904 of record DATGPC010000279.1, read on the forward strand.
GCCGGGAATCGCCCGCGTGCTGGTCAGGAGCATCGCCCGCACATCCTCGCGTTCCTCGCCCCACCGGAGGAGTGACCGAATCACCGCATCGTGTTCCACTGCTTTGGACATGCGCATAGCCTTTAATCAACGTCATCACCGTCCGGAAGTACGCCCCCGTACCGCCTCGATCAATCTGCGGGGCCCGGACCATGGCACACCGCCATTAACGCACGACACCCCGGAAGGATCGCTCCCTCCGGGGTGTCGTGCGTGGACATCTCTCTCGCATCACGCCAATTCGTACGGGAGGACGTGCGGCGTCAGGATGCCCCTCCACCCGCACAGATCTGCCGCAATGTCCTCTCCTTGAGGCGACCTGTTCCTACCCCGCCGTGATGCCCGTCAGCTTCGCCGCGCCCAGCTCGCTGAACAACGCCAGCCCGCAATACCACTTGATGCGGGTCCGCGTCGCGTCCTTCGTCTCCAGCTCGCCCACGCGCTCGATCTGGATGCCGCCGTGCTCCAGCCCCATCACGCCCGCGCCCTGCCCAAACTTCAGCGCGTAGATCGTCGAAGTGTTGGTGCCGGATCCCTGCGTCTGGTTGTCCGGCACGAAGTCGTCCACGACGATCGGGATGCCGTCGTAGCTCTCGACCTGCTGCCCGAACTGGTTCAGGCTCAGCTCCATGCTGATGTTGTCCGCCCGGCGAAGGTCCTTCAGCTTCCGGCGCGTGCGTTTGCTCATCAGCAGGATGTCCGGCTTCCCGGGCTTCACCATGTCGATCAGCTCGTCCAGCTTCGCCAGCGTCAACGCCCCGCCGTTCGTGCCCATCGTCAGCGTCTGCGACGCCGGGATGAGCGAATGGATGCCGTCGAACGATTTCGCGTCCGTCGCCATGCTGCCCGTCACGAACGACTCCGAGAACCGGTGCGCGATCGCCTTCGCGCGGCTGGCGATCACCTCCGCCTCGATGTCGTTCGCATCCGCATACGTCGCCTGCAGGAAATTGTCGACGTCGGCATCCCCGCCAAGGATCGTCAGGTAGGTCATCACCTTGGAGAACGTCGGCGTCGCCTCTGTCCAGGTATCGCCCGGCGAGTAGAAGCTCATCGCGGGCATCGTCGCCTCGCGGTTATACGTGATCGCCGTTCCCGTCACCTGCATGAACGGCAGGTAGGAGAGAATCTGGCTCTCCTTCACGATCGTTTCCATCACGCCGCGCAACAGCATGTCGTTGCTGAGCTTGGCCGCCTCGTTCACCGTCATCGCCATCGATGCCTACCCCTTCCGCGTGTCCGCCATCACCAGCCCGCGCCGGATCTTCTCCGCCGCCGGCAACCGGTCCGGGTCCACGGCGATCACCGCGCCCCCTCCCGCCGGAACCGGTGCCGACGCCGCATCGCGTGATCCCGCCCATGTCTCCGCAAGCCGCGCGTATGCCGACCGTGCCGGCTCCACGCTCGCCAGCAACGCCGCTACCGAATCACCAGCCACCAGCTCCGGCACAACGTCCGGATACGCCCGCAGCACCATCTCGCGCACCGCGTCGAGCTCGGCGGGAGGCTGATCCGGCCCGCCGTCCTGCTCACCGATGGCCTGCTCGTCTTCCGCCGCCTCCAGCGGCGAGATCATCTCCGGCACCTCACTCCTCCACCTGCCATTCGGCAACACAAGAGGGTGGCCCGATGCGCACGCATCCGTTCACCACCCTCCTACTCTCTATACGCAACGAGCGAGCAAAAGTGCGCCACGCGACCCCGGATGCGCCTTCTGGCACCCCGGTTGCGATGGAGACGGGCGTGATACGAACGATCACGGACGAATTGGAGGACAATATGTCCGAACGACCAGAAACAGACGACTCCAGGACTTTCGCGCCGCGCGACACCGGCACCCGCCCCGCGCACGACGGCGCCCCTGACCACCTGACCCCGTCCGGCACCAGTGGCCAGTCCGTCGGCGGCCCGAGGGTTGGCGGCGAGCCGGCCATGCCGGGCACATCTGAATACGAGCGAGAGGTGGACCATACCCAGGGTAAGTCGCCGATGGGCATCTCCACGGGACTCCTCTGGACCGTCGGCATCCTGCTCATCGTCGCCGTCGCCCTCATCCTGTTCTTCGCGCTCTAGCCGCCGATGCCGCAGCCCGCGTTCAACTACGACCTCCCCTTTGACGAGATCGACTTCCGCGCCCGACCGGACCTCTACCGGATCGGGCGCGGCGAGCAGGGCGTGCTCCTGGTGGAACCGTACAAATCCGAGCTACTCCCCCACTGGCGATTCCGCACGCCGGACATCGCTCGGGAATCCGCCGCCGCGTTGACGGAGATGTTCCACGCCTATAAGGAGCAGGGTGACTTCGTCGGTATGGACATGGCCCGCAAGTTCCTGCAGATGGGCTATACCCGGTCCCGCCGCTACGCCAACCACAAGAGCGGCCGCAAGTGGTCGCCGGGTCGCGAAGAGGTCCTCCCGCAGGACGTCGATCCGGTCAAGGCCGAATCCGCCAGCATCTTCTACGAGGCGTACATCGCCGCGAAGGACGACCCCGACTATCTCCGCATGAAGGCTGAGCACCTCGAACGCTACCCGGACGAGGCTACGTACCCGTAGACCTGGACCCGCTTTATGCCCTATCGTGCAGGCATCCGCTCTTCAGGAATCCGTGTTTCAGGGATGAGCGATGAGAACCACGCGCGAAGCGAAGCGATTCCAGTGTCCACGCTGCAAGAAACCGATCGAGCTGATCGAGGTCGACCCCAAGGCCCGCCGCATCTCCAGCTGCGACATGGTGGCCATCTGCCGGAAGTGCGACCGCGTCTTCACCGCTGAGGACTGGCACCGCCGCCACGGCCCCTTTGACCCGTATCAGGATTTCCGTTCCTGAACTCACCTGCGAGCCACTGTCCAGCGACCAACACAGCACCGTCATCCTGAGCGAAGCAAGGGCCCGCTCCCGCTTCTCGCCCAAGGAGCTCGACCGGAGAACCTGACGCGAAGCGGTGTAACGATGTGCCCACCTGCCCCTCCGCATTGTTTGTCGTCATCCCGCGCCGCGACGCGAACGTAGTGAGCGGAGCGTGTCGAGGGATCTCTGCGTCAGCCTGCAGCAGTGGTGGCGTAGCGGAGGACGTGCCACCTCTTCACACCTGTCAGACTGGACAACCCGCTGTAGCAGACATAATATAAGAACATTAGTTCGATTGAATATCAGGGGATGGCGCATGAAGTCCTGGCGGGACGATGACCGATTCCAATGCCCGGATTGTGGAACTGTCATTGCACTCAGGGAGATGCTGCCTGGAGAACGAGAGCGATGGAGCAGCAATTCAAATCTCCTGGCAGTATGCCTGTGTTGTCACAAGGAGTTCTCCGAAGAACAATGGCATCTTAAGAAGGGCATCTTCGACCCCTACTGGGACGTCGACTTCTAGCAGCCCCGCGCCTCAATCTGACCGCGCCGCCGCCCGCTCCCGCAAGAATTCGTTCGCTGCCAGCGCGCTCTTCTCCTTGTCCTTGATCTCCAGCATCACATCAACATCACGCCCATCCAGCACATCGAGGACCGACGAAAAATCCTCCAGGTCGATCGTCGGCGTATGCGCGCCCCAGCGCTTGTCCGGATCCTGGGAGCTGTAATCCAGCATCGCCGGCCCGTGCCCCTCCCACGTCGGCTGCACCAAATCCAGCGCCTCGGCCAGGCTCTCGCCTTCGTTGAACAGGTCATGGTGGAACGTGTCGAACAGCAGCGGGATTCCCGTTCGCTCATGGATCCGCAGGTTGTCGGCAAGGTTGAAATGCCGCTCCTCGTTCTCGATCACCAGCCGCTTCCGGATCGACACGTCCAGCGTCTCGTAGACCGCCACGAACCGATCCGTCGCCGCCGGCTTGTCGCCGTACACCCCGCCCGTATGTAGCTGGATCTTGTGCGTCTGATCCAGCCCCATCAGGTCCATCAGGTCGGCGTGGTACTGCAGCTCCAGGATGCTCGCCTCGACCACTTCCGGCCGGTTCGAGTTGATCAGCGTGTACTGGCCAGGATGCATATTCGTCCGCATCCCGCTCTCGACGATGAACGTCCCGATCTCACGCAGCTCTTCCGCGAATTGCGTCTTCCAGTCAAACGTCATCACCGGATGCGACGCCAGCGGGATCGTCCCGGACGAGATGCGGAAGTAAAGGATGCCACGGGCGAGATTCCACTCCAGGATCTCCCGCAGGACCCGCAGGTTCGACGCGATCGTCTCCGCCGCCCGCTCCTCGCTGTACGAGGCCAGCCTGAACGTCCGCGACGCCGACGCCCCGACCGATTGGTTCACGCATGCGTATCCGATCCTCATGCACCGACGTGCCCTTCTGGATAGGTCCCGAACCGGCCGACGCCCTGTCGACCTCGCCCGCGTGCCGGACGCGGGTTCCTCTCTGGACCGCATACCTACGCACGCCGCATGCCGGTGTCCCGCCCCTCCCCGGTTGGCACCATTGGTGCGTACGGGGACCCAGTGCCGGCGACGCCGGACCCATCAGATACACGCTCGCACAACCGCTTCAGGAGCTACCCAGGATGACCGATTCGAACGCGATGAAAGACCCGAAGGAATTCGCCGCCGGAGGCGTCGAGGCGCCGCAACCGCCGTTCGACGCGCAGGACCAGCCCTATCCCGGCATCGAGCAGCAGATGACGCCGAAGCCGGACTTCGGCGAAGAGTCGTACAAGGGAAGTGGCAAGCTGCAGGATCGCGTCGCCATCGTGACCGGCGCCGACAGCGGCATCGGCCGCGCCATCGCCCTCGCCTTCGCGCGTGAGGGCGCCGACGTCGTCATCTCCTACCTCAGCGAGCACGAGGACGCCCGGGAGACCGTCCGCGTCGTCGAGGAATCTGGCCGTAAGGCTGTCGCGATCGACGGCGACATCCGCAGCCGCGCCCAGTGCCAGGCGATCATCGATCGCACCATCGAGGAGTTCGGCAAGATCGACATCCTCGTGAACAACGCGGCGTTCCAGTCCACCGTGAACTCGTTCTCCGACCTGACCGACGATGAGTGGCAGCGAGCGCTGGAGACGAATCTCGACGCCATGTTCTACCTGAGCCAGGGCGCCCTGAAGCACATGGGCAAGGGCGGCGCGATCATCAACACGACGTCCATCCAGGCAGTCAATCCAAGCGCGCCCCTTATCCACTACGCGACGACCAAGGGCGGCATCGTCACCTTCACCCGCGCCCTCTCGCAGGAGGTCATCGAACAGGGCGTCCGCGTCAACGCCGTCGCTCCGGGCCCGATCTGGACCCCGCTCATCGTCTCGACCATGGACGCGGAGATGTACGAGTCGTTCGGCAAGGACACACCGCTCGGACGCGCCGGTCAGCCCGCCGAGCTCGCCCCCGCGTACGTCTTCCTCGCCTCCAACGACTCCAGCTACATCACCGGCGAGGTCATCGCCGTCACCGGCGGCACGCCTTTCTAGCGAGACCGCGCGCAATCTTCACGTGGTACAGCCGGCCCTTGTGGCCGGCTGTACGCGCCGCTCATAATCCGTACGGGCGCATGGCCAAAGGC